>NZ_DATNGK010000246.1:0-17643 GCF_035605935.1 Actinocrinis sp.
CGCGGTCGTGGCCAGCTGCCACCAGGTGGTCGAGGTGCCCCACATGGTCTGACCGCCGCGGCCGTCGATGGTGCCCTGAGAGCCGCTGCTGTTGCGGATGCCTTCGATGCCTGAGTTGGCTCCGGAGACCTTGATGAACGGGTTGCAACCACTATCGCTGCTGGAGATCGCGCCGCAGACATCTGAGGAGCTGGACTGGTACTGGCTGGCCACACGGGTCGCGTAGAGCGTGGTGCCGGCGTTGATCACCAGGTACACGCCGGTAGGCACGGTCAGCGGCGCGGACAGGAACGCGTTGTTGCTCCCGCTGTTGGTCAGCTCGACGGATTCGTTCGTGCCCTTACACGCGGTCAGGGCCGACTGGATACGCGACGTGTCCGGCGGGTTCGCCTCGTCCGTGCTGGAGAACTGCTCGTTGCTGGTGGCCAGGTTCGCCGTCAGGGTCTGGCAGACCGCCGGAAGCGAGGGCTGGCTGACCGAGCGGCTGTCACCCGTGGCCAGCTTGGTCTGGCCCTGGCTGGGCGATGGGGTGGGACTGGCGCTGCCGGTCGCTGTGGGGCTCGGGCTGCTGCTGGGCGTGCCAGTGGCGCTCGGAGTCGGCGTGCCGCCTGCGCCGGAGGTGGAGTTGAGCGTCCACGACTTGGTCACCGCGCTGTCGCAGCTGTTCTGCACGACGAGGGTGCCGGCGGAGGTGCCGCTGCCTGACGCGTTCATGCACTTGGTGCTGTTGACGTTCACCAGGTGGTAGCTGCTGCCCGAGGCGCTCAGGGTCCACTGCTGATTCGCGGTGCCATCGCAGGTGAGCTGCTCGACGGCCTTGCCCGCGCTGGTGGAGGCCCCTGCGATGCCCAGGCACAGGCCGCTGGCCTGGGCGGCGATCGAGAAGCCGCTGCCGGAGGCGGTCAGCGTCCAGACCTGATTCGCCGCGCCGGAACACGATTGCAGGTCGACTTGGGTGCCCGTCGCGGTGCTGGAACCGGGCAGATCCAGGCACAGGTGGGTGCTGCCGCCGTCGACGAGCGTGTAACTTCCGGCGCCTGGCGCCGCGCTCGCCGCAGTCGGCAGCACCACGACCACCAACGCGCCGACCAAGGCGACGGCGGCTGAGACCGCGATCGCGGATATCGCTCGAGTCCGGGCCCGAAGCAAAGCGGGCAAGCGTAAGCGGGGAAGTGAAGAGGGAGACGTCACGCAGATCCTCCACGGCCAAAAGATGCAAGGGGGCGTATATGGCCGCCACCCTCATAACGGCCGTGTCGCGGAGCACTCCGCGCCCAGGAACATACGTCAGCAATCCCGGGCTTGGCAAGCAATCCGGCCGCGGCGATTTCGCTCTTGCCAAGCGTGGGCGGCTGACGTACTTTCCTCCCCGCGAAGTTTTTCGCGACACGGCCGTTATGAGGGTGGCGGCTTCACATGCCCCCTTACATCTGCAGGCCGTGGAGGCTGCGCATGATCCCTCCTTTCCCTTCTCGAGTACGCGCCCGCGCCGCGCGCCGAGGTTTTCCGCTCAGAATCAGGCTCCGTACTCGCGTGGTGGCCGCGGTCGCCGCCTTCGCTGCGGCCGCACTCGTTGGTGCGTTCACGGTCGCAGTCCTGCCGACGAGCGCGAGCGCCGCGGCTGCGACTCTTTACGTGGCGCCTAACGGCACGGCCAGCGCGCCCGGAACGCTGTCGAATCCGACGACGATCACCGCGGCGCTCACCCGAATCAGCGCGGGCGGGACGATCTACATGCGCGGCGGCACGTACAACCTCGCACAGACGGTGACCATCGCCCCCGGCAACAACGGAACATCCAGCGCACGCAGCACCCTTTCCGCGTATCCCGGCGAGACGCCGGTGCTGGACTTCTCCGCCCAGAGTGAAAACGCCGCGAACCGCGGGCTGCAAGTGAACGGCTCGTACTGGCACGTCTACGGCCTCGTCGTGCAGCACGCCGGAGACAACGGAATCGCCGTGGGCGGCAGCAACAACATCATCGAGCGCACTGTGACCCGCGCCAACCGTGACACCGGACTGCAGATCTCGCGGATCGCCTCCACTACCCCGCAGAGCCAGTGGCCGTCGAATAATCTCGTGATCAGCTGCGAGTCCTACGACAACGTCGACTCCGCTGGCGAGAACGCCGACGGATTCGCCGCGAAGCTGACCGTGGGCCCTGGAAACGTGTTCCGCTACGACGTCTCGCACAACAACATCGACGACGGCTGGGACCTGTTCACCAAGACCGGAACCGGCCCGATCAGCCCGGTGACCATCGAGTACTCACTCTCCTACGATCAGGGCACGCTCACCAATGGAACTCAGGCAGCCAACGGCGACCGCAACGGCTTCAAGCTGGGCGGCGACAAGATCGCGGTCAACCATGTCGTCCAGCACGATCTCGCGTACAAGAACGGGCACGACGGGTTCACCTACAACAACAACCCCGGCAATATGACGGTCTCGAGCAACGTCAGCATCGACAACGGCGAGCGCAATTTCCACTGGGAGACCGGCAACTCGGTGTTCCGCAACAACACCTCCTGCCGGTTCACCACCGCCAGCGGCGGCTCGAACGACAAAGTCATCGGCAACGTGGACAGTTCGGACCAGTTCTGGGCCGGCACCAACGGCTCCCGCTGCTCCGGCTACAGCGGCGCACTCGGCTGGTCCTTCGGCTCGGACGGCCACCTGATCGTCACCCTCGGCGGCAAAGCCGTAACCCTCTGATCGGCGGCCGCACTACCCGCACACCGCTGCGATGCGAATACGAAGCGGGCGTCGGCTGACGTAGTGCCCGACGCCCGCCCGGGTTCTCGATCCAGCTCGCCGGAGGACTTTGTATGCGCTCGTGGCGACCCCGCCGCGTCCGGGTCACGCCTCGCGGGGAGCAGTCACACCATCCGCCCGTCGACGTAGCACCAGCGCCAGTCTTCTCCGGGTTGGAAGGACTGCATCACCGGGTGGTGAGTCTCGTTGAAGTGCCCGGTGGCGTGCTTGCTGGGCGAACTGTCGCAACACCCGACGTGTCCGCAGGTCAGGCAGAGCCGCAGATGCACCCACCGTCCGCCGCTCGCCAGGCATTCCTCGCAGCCGTCCGGCGTTCGCGCCGTCGCCGTGTCACCGGCCGGAACGTGTTCGCAGGTAGCTGTATCCGTCATGGATTCTCCGATCAGCGTCGTTTCCCGCCTGAGGTGGTTTTGGGCGGAAGCGTGCGGGCGAAGGTGGCCGCATCATGGACCCAGCGATCCAAGGCCTCGCCGACTAGCCCGTCCGGCTGTACGAACACCGCGCCCTTGGCCGGTCGACCGGTGAAGTCCATCGGCCGGACGTGCTCGCGCCGCAGCGCCGCCGCGGTTGCCTCCGCGCCCAGTTTCACCATCAGCTCGTCGCCGACGATCCCCACGAACATGTGCCCATCCAGCAGGAACGTCAGGCCACCGAACATTCGGCGCTCACTGATGCGCCCGGCGTCCTCGGCCCCCAGCGCCTCGCGGACCCGCTCCGCCAACTCCTCGTCGAACGCCACCGGCTTCTCCACGTGGGTGCGTTGAGTAAACGAGCACTACCCGACCGCCGATCGGGCCACCTGTCAAGGCGCGAGGCTGCATGTCGCCCTCGAAGAGCTCACGGCCGCGGCCTCTTAGGCGGTTGCAGGATCCTGCTCTTGATCCAGCGCGCGTGGTGCGGGCTCTGCGGCTGCCGCGCCGCTGCGCAGGTAGGCCGTCAGCGAAATGACGGCCAGCGCGGTGTTCACTCCGGAGATTGCCGTAGTGAACGCCGCGGCCTTGACGGGCAGTTCACGTCGGTATCCGGCATAGGCTGCGGCGGCGGTGTCGCTGGCGTGGATCAGGACGGCCTGAGACAGGACGCGGCGCGCGGATGCGTCGCTGGTGCGCAGAGTGAGCAAGTCCACTCCGAGCACCAGCGTCCTGATGCCGAACATTCGGGCCGGATAGACGAACCTCTTATCGTCGCCGAGATCGCCACCGAGCCGCTCGGCCATCTGGTTGGCCGCAAAAAGCCCCACCGCACCGTTGAAGATCCGGATGCCGGCTAGAGCCGTGCGCGCCGCATTCCCACTGTTCATCTACTCACCGTTGTCAATCGGTTGCCCGGCATGCCGTCGATGCCGAATCCGCTCACCATCCTCGCGGATCCACGCCGCTGCCGCCTGCGCGCTTCGACTTCGAACAGGCCTAGGCCGTGTGTAAGCAGTTTCGCCGGGGCCGCGACGTCTGCCACGCACGCTCGCTGCGTTGGCGAAGCCCCGGTGCCGCCAGGCACCTGTCGGACACTGCCAGATGCCCCATGAGGACGCTCCGCCGCCTTGCGATCGCACGCGCCAGACGCCGCGGCCTTGTCCGACGCTACTTCTTGCACACGGCCTAGCTCCAGCTGACCTTGAAGACCCAGGCGTACTGCCCGGTCGCCTGCGCCGCCTTTGGAACGTCGATCACCAGTGTTCCGTTGCTCTGGCTCCATGACAGCGCGCCGCCGCGGTAACCGAGCAGGGTGATGCGATCCTGCGGCCGGATCGGGACCGGCGCCGGCACGGTGACCTGGTTGCCCGGTGCGGCGAGCGAGATGATGTAAAATGCCTGATTCTGCTTGACCGTGAAGCGCAGGTCGTCATGTTGCGCCATACGCGACCAGTAGGTCGTGCCGTAGATCGCCTCGCCGTTGACCTTCAGCCAGGCGCCGGTCTCCCGCAGCCGCTGCTGCATCACGTCGGGGATCGTGCCGTCGGCGCGCGGTCCTATGTCCAGCAGGAAGTTGCCGTTCTTGCTGACGATGTCCACCAGCGTCTGCACGACCCGCTCGGCCGTCATGTATTGGCTGTCCGGAGTGGCGCTGTTGTAGCCGAAGGAGAACGGGTCAAGGCCGCGGTTGGCTTCCCACTTGGCCACGACCGTGTTGGCGTAGGTGGTGTACTCGGGCGTCGTGTAGTCGTGCGCTGGGATGCCGCCGCGGTCGTCGACCGTCACGTCCTTGGGCCTCGCGCGGTTCTTGGCGTTGTTGAAGTACGTGGTCAGCGCGTCACGCGTGTCGTTCACGCCGCCGATGTCGTACCAGATGACGTCCGGGTCGTAGTTGTTGATCAGCTCGAGCACCTGCGGGGTCTGGTAGTCCTTCACATAGTCGCGGCCCGCCTGGTAGCCGGTGTAGGGCACCGCGGCGAGCGTGTACGGGTTGCGCGGCGCGTGACCCATCCACGGATTGTCCGGGTTGAACCACTCGGGCAGGGAGTAATACAGGCCATTGCGTAAGTGCGGGGTGTACTGCCGGGAGGCGGCAAGCAGCGCGCCGACCAGGTCGCGGCGCGGACCGAGTTGCACGGCGTTGCGGCCGGTGACTTTGGAGTCCCACAGGGCGAATCCCTCGTGGTGCTTCGAGGTGAGCACGTAGTACTGGGCGCCGGCCGCGGAGATCAACTCCACCCAGGCCCGCGGATCGAAGTTCGCCGCGGTGAACCGCGGAATGAAGTCGTCGTAGTTGAAGCTCTCGCCGTAGGTCTGCGCGTGGTAGGCGTACGTCGGGTCGGTCGGGTTCTGCATGTTGTTCCAGTACCACTCGGCATATTCCTTGCCGACTGGTCCCCATGCCGGCACCGAGTACACGCCCCAGTGGATGAAGATGCCGAACTTCGCGTCGTCGAACCAGTACGGGGCCTGATGCGAGTCGAGCGATGCGTCAGTGGGCTGATAATCGGGCACGCCGAGCGTGAGCAGCGATGCGGCGACGGCGAGGGTGGAGCCGCGGGTCGTGGCCGACACCGCCCCGGTCGTAGTGCTGCCGATGGCGGTGCCGGCCGTGTTGGCTATGCCGATTCGCAGCAGCGCCTGCTCTCCTGGCGCCAGGACCCTGACTTGCGCCGGAGCGACCGTGCGCGCTCCGGGGACCTCGACGCCGACGGTGACGGCGTCGGCGGCGGTCAGCCACGTCGTGCCCGTGTTGACCAGCGTGGCTTGGACAGCTTGCGGCCCGGCGTCGTGCAGCATGGCCGTCGTGGACTTCGCGTCACGCAACAGGGCCGAAGTGCCCTGGGCCAGCGGTTGGAGGCTGAGGGCGAACACGTGCAGGCTGGTCACATTCGGGGCGGGTTGGGCGCTGGTCGGCAGCGTGACCGAGACCACGTCCCGATCCGGATAGGCCCAGACCTGCGCGGCGCTCAGCGCGACAGGGTGCTGCTCCGTGCCGCCGCCGGGCACGTAGCGGAACGGAAAGGAGAGATCTCCTGTGGAGGCGTACCAGTCGGGTGCGGTGAGCGTCGCGGTGGAGGTGCTGCCGTCGGCGTATGTGACGGTCGCGGTGCCGCTCGCGGTGCCGTAGCTGCCCGCAACGAGAAATAGCAGGCTGAGATAGCGCCCCGCGGGAAGGGGGATGGTCTGGCCGAGGGCGACGATGTCGTTCTTGGCACCCGCTGCGACGGATCCCAATTGGTAGGGAACCCCGCCCACAGTCACCAAGCCGTTCGCGGGCAGCGAGTCGCCGGGGAAGCTGTAGCCGGAGCCGTCAAAGTTGCCGTCATGGGCCGTCGCGGTGTCGATCGCGTCATGGTTGTAGAAGGCGGTGAGGGAAACCGGCGCGGGTTGAGGCGTGGGGACCGGGGCCTTGGCGCGCGAGTCGGAAGCGACCTCGGCGGAAACCGGGGATCCGGCCGCGTTAGCTGAGACGCCGTCAGAAGACGTGGTCGTGTCGGCGGCGTGGGCTACCGACGGCAGTCCTACGGTGGCTGCGCCCGCGGCAAGGCCGAGCATGTGCCGGCGTGGGATATCAGGAAGGGAGGGCATGGATTACTCCTCATAGCCCTGACAGTCAGGGCCGTGCAGATCGGATGTATCTGCGAAAGTCCGAGTGGGAGTCGGTCAATACAGGTGGATAATGAAAACGAGAGGCTTGATTCATCCGATGTGTCATCTTGGACTCAGACTCCAGGCCTGTCAACGGTTCCTAGCTAGACATGGATGAGTCGCCGGAACGGGCGAGCCCCACGTCGCGTGACGCGGGGCTCAGGGTTCTGGGCTCAGGGTTCTGGGCTCAGCGTTCTGGGCTCAGAGTTCTGGGTTGAGAGCGACGGACGGCGCTGCGCGAGTTGCGCCCGAGGCTTGCTGCTTATCGGGCGAGCCAGCCTCCGTCGATGGGGAGGATGGTGCCGTGGACGTAGGCGGCGGCGTCGGAGGCGAGGAAGATGGTGGCGCCGGTGAGGTCGTGGGGGGTGCCCCAGCGTGCGGCGGGGATGCGGCCGAGGATGGCTGCGTTGCGTTGGGGGTCGTCTCGGAGTGCTTGGGTGTTGTCGGTGGTGATGTAGCCGGGGGCGATGGCGTTGACGTTGACGCCGTGGGGGGCCCATTCGTTGGCGAGGGCTTTGGTGAGTCCGGCGATGGCGTGCTTGGTGGCGGTGTATCCAGGCACGGTGATGCCGCCTTGGTAGGACAGGAGGGAGGCGGTGAAGATGATTTTCCCGTAGCCGCGCGCGATCATGCGCGCACCTAGGGCGCGGGTGAGGGTGAATTGTGCGGTGAGGTTGACTTGCAGGACGTGGTTCCAGTCGGTGTCGCTGTGGTCGGCGGCAGGGGTGCGGCGGATGGTGCCGGCGTTGTTGATCAGGATGTCGATGGGTCGGGTGCGTCCAGCTAGGTCCTGGCTCAACGCGGTGACGGCGGTGGGGTCGGCGAAGTCGGTTTGGATGGCTTCAAAGGTGTGTCCGGTGGCGGTGACCTCTTTCTCGACCTCGCTGCCGGAGGACTCCAGGTTCGCGCTGACGCCGATGATGTCGGCTCCGGCTTGGGCGAGGGCGTGGGCGATGGCGCGGCCGATGCCGCGGCTCGCTCCGGTGACCACGGCCAGGCGTCCGGTCAGGTCGAAGGGGCTGGTGCTCACGCGGCGCCTGCCTTTGCTGGCTCGCTGGTGCAGTCGATGAGGATTTTCATGACGTCGCCGCCGGCTTCCAGGGCCTGGAAGGCGGCGGGTGTCTCGCTGAGCGGGACAATCTTGCTGATCAGTTTTTCGGCAGGGATGACGTGGTTGGCGATCAGCTGTGTGGCGGTTTCGAAGTCGCTGCGCTGGTAGAGGCGGGCGCCGATGAGGGTGAGTTCGCGCCAGAAGAAGCGGTGCAGGTTCACTTCCCGGGGTGTGGGGTGGATGGCGACCAGGCAGAGGCGTCCACGTACGGCAAGGGCGTCAATGGCGGTCGCGATGCCGGCTTGGGCGCCGGAGACTTCGAAGGAGGCGTGTGCGCCGGCGCCGCCGGTCCATGCGTGCACGAGCGAGGGCAGGTCGTCAGCGGCGGGGTCCCACACGCTCAGGCCGAGTGCTTCGGCCAGGCGGCGGCGGTGGGCGTTGGGTTCCACCACGCGTACCTGGGCGCCGGTGGCGGTGGCGACCAGGGCGATCAGGACGCCGACGGGTCCGGCGCCGACCACGAGTACCTGTTCGTCTTCCTGGATGGCGGCGCGGGTGACGTCGTGCACGGCGACGGCGGTGGGTTCGACCAGTGCGGCGTGCTGCAGCGGGAGCGAATCGGGGAGGGGGATGAGGGTGTCGGCGGGGACGGTCCAGCGTTGTTGCATGGCGCCGGGGGAGTCGATGCCGATGAAGTTCAGGTTCTGGCAGATGTGCTGGTGGCCGCGTTGGCAGGCGGGGCAGGTGCCGTCGTAGCGCAGGGGCATCACGGTGACCGCCTGGCCCGGGGTGAACCCGTCCACTCCCGCTCCGACGCGTATCACGCGTCCGGACATCTCGTGTCCGAGCACGGCTGGGGCATGGACGCGTGTGTCCATGTCGCCGTGGTAGATGTGCAGGTCGGTGCCGCAGATCCCGACGTATGCCGGGGCCAGTTCGACTTCACCGGGTCCGGGTGGGGTGCTGTGTGCGGGGCCGGTGGTCAACGTGCGCGCGGCGGTGTAGCGCACCGCAAGCAAACTCGTCATCGTTCCTCAGAATCCTTCCACAACAACGACACGACGCCGTTCGATCGAAACAGCGGCGGGCGGTGACGTGCGGCTGGCCCAGATAGGGCCATCGGGGTAGGTGAAGTCGTCGAGGGACTTCGCGTGCATCTGGGCGCTGAGTCCGGGCATGGTCGGGGCGAGGTAGTGCCCGTTGCGGATGCGCACCGGGTCGACGAAATGCTCGTGCAGGTGATCGACGTATTCGATGACCCGATCCTCAAGCGTCCCGCAGACCGCGACGTAGTCGAACATTGCTAGGTGCTGCACCATCTCACACAAGCCGACGCCCCCGGCGTGCGGGCACACCGGAACGCCGAACTTCGCGGCCAGCAGCAGGATCGCAATGTTCTCGTTCACCCCGCCGACCCGCGCCGAATCGATCTGCGCGATGTCGATTGCGCCCGCCTGCAAGAGCTGCTTGAACACGACCCGATTGGCCACGTGCTCCCCGGTGGCGACCTTGATCGGGCTGACTCCCTTGCGCACTGCCGCGTGCCCGAGAATGTCGTCCGGTGAGGTGGGTTCCTCGATCCAATACGGGTCGTACGGCGCGAGCTGCCGCATCCAGTCGATCGCGACTTGGATGTCCCACCGCTGGTTCGCGTCCACGGCGATGCGGATGTGCGGGCCGACCGCCTCGCGCGCGGCTCGCATACGCCGCACATCGTCCTCGATCGACGCGCCGACCTTCAGCTTGATCTGGGTGAAGCCTTCCGCGACAGCCTCACGGGCCAGCCGCGTCAGCTTTTCGTCGGAGTAGCCGAGCCAGCCTGGGGTCGTGGTGTACGCGGGGTATCCGCGCTCCAGCAGCCGCGCGATTCGCTCCGGCCGGCCTGGTTCGGCTTTGCGCAGGATCTCCAGCGCCTCCTGCGGGGTGAGCGCGTCGCTCAGCCACCGGAAGTCCACCTGCCCGACCAGCTCCTCCGGCGCCATCTCGCCGAGCAGTCGCCACACCGGTTTGCCCACGCGTTTGGCCGCCAAATCCCAAGCGGCATTGATGACCGCGCCGATGGCCATGTGCATCACACCCTTTTCCGGGCCGAGCCACCGCAATTGCGGGTCGTGTACCAGGCTGCGCGCGAAGCCGCCGAGATCTGCGCAGACCTCCTGCACCGAGCGGCCAACGACATACGGCGCGAGTGCGTCGATGGCGTTGGCCTGGACGTCGTTGCCGCGACCCGTGGTGAAGGCGAGCGCATGCCCTTGGTGTCCGTCGGCATCGTCGGTGCGCAGGACGACATACGCGGCGGAGTAGTCCGGCTCCGGGTTCATCGCGTCCGACCCGTCCAGGCTTTCCGAGGTCGGAAAGCGCACGTCGAGGACGTCCAGCGCCGTGATGTAAGCGGGCGCGGATTCGGCAGGCGGCATGTGGGCGGCTCCACGTGTGGCTTTCCCGGATGAGGCTCCGGGACAGACTCCGGGGTGAGATATCCCATGTATAGCTAGTGATGGGATGTCTTGTCTAGGCGGGAGCGGGATCCTTGCAGCGCTTCTCTGAGCGCCGTGCAAGAAATCCGCTGAATACATCCCATGTATGGCGGCTCGTACTCAGAAGTCCGCGGCTTAACAAGCAAACTCCGTCCTCCACTCCTGTGTCGCCGCTACGTGATGGGGAACACGATGCGGATCCAGGTCACCGCAGACCGGAGGGACGCAGTGAAGCACGGGCAGCCGACTGTTCTACTGATCACCGGCGTGTCCGGCAGCGGCAAGTCGACCATCGGCTCCCTGCTGGCCGGACGGCTCGGCTGGGTGTATGCGGAGGCGGACGCCTTCCACCCGGAGCGCAACATCGCCAAGATGGCGGCCGGTCACCCGCTTGACGACGCCGACCGCGCTCCCTGGCTCGAAGCGATCGGCGCGTGGATCGACGAGACGACCCGCGCCGGCCGGCCCGCTGTCGTCAGCTGCTCCGCGCTCAAACGCGCCTACCGCGACAAGCTGCGCAAAGGGCGCCCGAACGTGCGTCTGATCTACCTCGACGCCGACTACCGGATCGTCGGCGGGCGCCTGGCCGCACGCGAAGGCCACTTCTTCCCCGCGTTACTGCTCGCCACCCAGTTCGACGACCTCGAACGTCCCGAGCCCGATGAGCACGCGCTGGTGGTCAGCGTGGACGCGACGCCTGATCAGATCGTTGACCGCATCCTGTCCGAAGGGCTGACCGCATGAACCCTCTGATTTCCGCGGCTCCGGCGGCCGCGAGCAGTGCGTGGACGAGCGCCGACACGAATCTGGTGCTGTGCGCGGTGGGCGGGATCGGCCTGGTCGTACTGCTGACCGCGGTGGCCAAGCTGCACCCCTTCCTCGCCCTGATCGCCGGCACGCTGCTGGTGGCGTTCAGCGCCGGGGTGCCGATCGCGAAGATCCTGCCGACCTTCGAGACCGGCGTCGGCGGCGTGCTCGGCGGGGTTGGCGTCATCGTGGCGCTCGGCGCGATGCTCGGGCGGTTGCTGGTGGATTCGGGCGGTGCGCAGCGGCTTGTCAACACGCTGGTCGGCCGCAGCCGGCCGCGCTGGGTGCCGTGGAGCATGGTGCTCGCCGCGATGATCATCGGCATCCCGATGTTCTTCGAGGTCGGCCTGGTACTGCTGGTCCCGATCGTGTACCTGGTGTGGCGGCGCACCGGCGGATCGATCCTGCGCGTCGGCATCCCGGCGCTCGCCGGACTCTCGATCCTGCACGGCCTCATCCCTCCGCACCCCGGGCCGCTGATCGCGATCGCCGCGCTGCACGCCGACCTGGGCACCACGTTGCTGCTCGGTGTCATCGTGGCGATCCCGACCGCGATCCTCGGCGGACCGGTATTCGGCGGCTTCATCTCGCGGCGGATCATTCCGGACCCGCCGGCCCGCCTCGCCGAGCAGTACGCGGCCAGCGCGCCGCAGCGGCCGGCGCGGCCCGCGGCTCTTAACAACCCGGGCCCCGGCTCGACCGGCCAGACGGCCGCGGCCGCGGGCGCGACAGCCACGATCAGCGAGCCCGCCGCCGCACCGCCGGCCGAGGCGAGCGCCACCGACATGAACGCTAAGGCGAATCGCGCCACTGACACCGCCTTCGATACCGCCGGCGGCCCGTCGATCGTGACGACGCTCGCGATCATCCTGCTGCCGGTCGTGATCATGCTCGCGCGCACCGTCGTGGACCTGACGGCGGCCGCGAAGAGCGAGGCGATCAAGATCGCGGACTTCGTCGGAGACCCGATCATCGCCATGGCCATCGCCGTGGCGGTCGCCCTGCTCGTGTTCCGGATGGGCCGCGCTCGCGCGAACACCTCGCTGAGCGAGTCGCTGGCGCCGATCGCCGGCATCCTGCTGATCATCGGCGCGGGCGGCGGGTTCAAGCAGATGCTCGTGGAAACCGGGATCGCCAACTCGATCGGCAAGGCCGCCAACGGCTCGCACGTCTCGCTGCTGCTGCTCGCCTGGCTGGTTGCGGTCGCCATCCGGCTGGCGACCGGCTCCGCCACCGTGGCGACGGTGACCGCGGCGGGCATCATCGCACCGATCGCGGCGAGCTCCCCGCATGTCAGCGCGCCGCTGCTCGCCCTGGCGATCGGCTCCGGCTCGCTGTTCTTCTCGCATGTCAACGACGCGGGTTTCTGGCTGGTCAAGGAATTCTTTGGCATGGACGTCAAGCAGACGCTCGCGTCCTGGTCGGTGATGGAGACGATCCTGTCGAGCGTGTCCATCGTCGTGATCCTGGCGCTCGGCACCTTCGTGCATTGACACAAGCACGGCGCAGACGCAGCGCTGATCGCGGTTCCCTGACTCCTGAGGCTCGACCGCAGGTCCCAGTACTTGACTTAGCCTAGTACTGGAGACAGTATAGAAGCGTGTCATCGAGCCATGATCCGCAACTGCTCAAGGGCAGCTTGTCGTTGTTGCTGCTGCATCTGCTTGCCGAGAAGGAGTCCTACGGCTACGAAGCAGCGCAGCGACTGCAGGCTGCCGGGTTCGCCGACGTACTGGAAGGCACCGTCTATCCGGCGCTGACCCGGCTGGAGCGCGAGGGACGCCTGGCCACGCGCCTGGTCGCCTCTTCCAGCGGCCCGGCCCGCAAGTACTACCGACTCACCCCGGACGGTTACCGCGCCCTGAGCAGTGGGACGGCGCTGTGGGCCCGCCACGTGGCCGCCGTTGACGCGGTGCTCAGTCGTCCCCTACCCGACGTCCCCGAGAAGGGAATCTGACCGTGCCGCAAAATGTCAGCTTTATAGACCGCCTCCGCATCGAACGACTGGTGTGGGCGCTGGACCAGCAGCTCTACGACTTGCCGCGCCGCTCGCGCATAGCGCACCGGCGCGAGGTGCGCGCCAACCTGCGCGCTGCCGCGGCCGAGGTCGGGACGTCGCAGGCGCTGCGCCGAGTCGGTGGCTCGCGCGCACTGGCCAAGCAGTTCCTCACCGCCGAATTCGGGGACGGCCCGCGGCATTCGTGGACAGCGGCGACGGCTTTCGCCGTCTTGGTGCCGCTGGCGCTGACGTTCTTCCTCGGCGAGGCGGCCAACGCGTATCAGAATGCGATTACCACGGCCGACCCGCAAGTCACGGGTACCTTCACGTGGTCCGGCGTCAGCTACGTGCAGAGCGCGGTGAGGTTCGACGCGCGACAGGGCGCTGTCACGCAGATCGGTGGTGCGTTCACGCCGCTGGTGTACATACTGTTGCCGATCGGGACCATCGTCTGCGGCCGGTTGTGGCGGGCGCTGCCGTGGCTGCGCACGCGACGCACAGCCGAGTGATGCGGTCCGCCGGCGGCGGTGCGGCTGTTGTCTGACTCCTGCGACCGCACCGCGCAACTGCGGTCCGATCTACGCGGATGGCGGCGCGGTGCTCGCACGCAAGACGAGGCGGGTGGCGTATTCGATGCGCTCTTGAGGCAGGTTCTCGCCGCGGGAAAGGGCGATGGCCATGGTGACCGCCGCTTCCGCCATCTCGGCGAGTGGCTGGCGGATCGTGGTGAGCGGCGGACTGGTCCATTGGGCCAGGGGCAGATCGTCGAAGCCGACGATGCTCACGTCCTGCGGGATGCGCACTCCGGCTTCGGCAGCGGCCTGATATACGCCGAGGGCTTGCAGATCATTGCCGGTGACGATCGCCGTGGGCGGTTCGGGTAGGCGCAACAGGACACGGGCGTGCGCCAGGCCGTCGTCGACATTGAAATTACCCTCGCGCACCAGATCGGGATCGAGCGCGATGCCTTCGGCGTCGAGGGCGGCGCGGTATCCGTCGAGCCGGGCGCGGCTGGAGAGCACGCTCAACGGACCGGTGATCGCGGCGATCCGCCGGTGGCCGCGCTCGAGCAGGTGGCGGGTGGCGGTCAGTGCGCCGGTCCAGTTGCCGGCGCCGACCGAGGGGACGCAATGGTCGGGCTTTCCGGTCGGGTCGAGCACGACCACGGGTATACCGCGCGAGTGCAATTGTGCGTGCTGAGAAGCCGTCAAGCCGCAGAACACTGTGACCAAGGCGCTGGGACGTCGGGCGAGCACGTCTTCGACCCATCCTCGGCCCGGTGACTGGCGCCCGCCGAGCTGGGAGAGCGCGACCGCCATGCCGTGTCCGGCGGCTACTCGTTCGGCGCCGCGGATTGCTTCCATCGCGTAGGCGCCCTCCAGTTCGTGGAAGACGAGTTCGACGTGAGTCGATGGGGCGGGTAGCCGTTTGCGGCGTTGAAAGCCGTGGCTGCGGATGACGGCCTCGACCCTGGCGCGGGTCTCCGGGGCGACCTGCGCACGGCCGTTGACCACCTTGGACACGGTCGGGATCGAGACGCCGGCGAGTTCGGCGATCTTCGCGATGGTGGCCGGTGCCGCGCTCGGAGCGTGGTCGCTTTCCTCGGACGCAGTCATGGCCAGAGTGTAGCTAGTGGGCAGAACGTTTCTGTAGAAACGATGAAAGCGAAACCCATCTGCGGTCTTACACGGTGACATCACAGGTCAGCATCCTGGTACCGCTGAGGGCCTTGACGCGTGCGCAGTGCACATCTATCGTCCCGAGCGCTCGATCTGTTCTGTCGATCCGCAGAAACATTCTTAGTGCTCGGACGGCGCGCTTGCGGCCCACCCACCGCGCCCACTCGTCAGCACTCGGCGTTGAGTCCTGAAGGGAACCGGATCTTGTTCGCGAAACCCATGCGCCCTCTCCGCGTGCTCACCGCGGTGTCCCTCGTCTCGCTCGGTGTGAGTGCACTGACTCTCGCGCTCTCGCCTACCTCGGCCTTCGCCGCGGACAGCGCCACGATCAACGGTGCGACGACGTATCAGACCATTGACGGATTCGGCAGCTCGGAGGCCTTTGGGCAGGCGGCCTCGGTGATGAAGACCTCCGCGTCCGAGCAGCAGCAGATCTTCGACCTGCTCTACAGCCGCACCAGCGGCGCGGGGTTGGACATCCTGCGCAACGAGATCAGCGCGGACTCGGGCACCACCATCGAGCCGAACGCGCCGAGCAGCCCCACCGCGACGCCTACGTACCTGCCGCTGTCGTCCATCAATCAGGACCAGGGTCAGCTGTGGTTCGCGCAGCAGATCAAGGCGAACTACGGCGTGAGCAACGTGTTCGCGGACGCGTGGACCGCGCCGGCGTTCATGAAAACCAACAATTCGACGGTCAACGGCGGCGCCCTGTGCGGCGTACCCGGCGCGACCTGCGCAAGCGGCGACTGGCGGCAAGCCTACGCCAACTACCTGGTGCAGTACGCCAAGGACTACGCCGCGGCCGGAGTGCCGTTGACCTATCTCGGTCCGGAGAACGAGGCGAACCTGTCGGTCAGCTACGACAGCATGCAGCTCACCCCGTCGCAGACCGCGAATGTCCTGGACGTGCTCGGCCCGACCGTGGCCGGCTCCGGACTGGCGACGAAGGTCGAGTGCTGCGCCACCGAAGGCTGGGATTACGCGCAGCAGTACGCGGCAGCGATCGAGGCGGACGCGACGGCGAGTTCGTACACGCCGCTGTTCACCAGCCACGGCTACACCCAATCACCCACCACGCCGCTATCCGGCTGGAACGGCAAGGCGTGGGAGAGCGAGTGGTTCCACTACGACAACAACGGCTGGGACACCGCCTGGGACGACGGCTCCGGCGATGACGGACTGACCTGGGCGCAGCACATCTACGACGGGCTGACCGGCGCGAACCTGAACGCGTTCCTGTTCTGGTACGGCACCAACACCCCCGACATCGGCGGCAACGGCAGCTTCCTGATGCTGGACACCGACGGCACCGTGTCGGTCTCCTCGCGGCTGTGGGCGTTCGCGAACTACAGCCGGTTCATCCGGCCCGGCGCGACGCGTATCGGTGCCGGCACGTCCAACAGCGCGGTGAAACTGTCCGCGTATAAGAACTCTGACGGGTCGGTCGCGATCGTAGCGCTCAACACCGGCACCAGCGCCGATCCGATCACCTACGCCCTTTCCGGCACCGGTACGGCCAACGGCGCGACGGTCACCCCATACCTGACCAACGCCACCAACAACACCGCCGCGCAAGCCACCACCACCGTGGCCGGCGGCAGCTTCAGCGCGAGCATCCCGGCGCGCTCCCTGGTGACCTACGTCATCCCGGCCGGCGCCAGCACCGGCAACACGGTGAGCGTCACCAACCCGGGCAACCAGACCGGCACCGCAGGCACGGCCGCCAGCCTGCAGATCAAGGCCACGGACTCCGCGGCTGGCCAGACGCTCACCTACCACGCCACCGGCTTGCCGACCGGACTGACCCTCACCGCGAACACGGGCTCGATCACCGGCACCCCGAGCGCGGCAGGTACCTATACCGTGACGGTCACCGCCACCGACACCACCGGCGCGGTTGGCTCCGCCACCTTCACCTGGACGATCAATCCCGTGGGCGGCGCGGGGACCTGCAAGGTCAGCTACTCCGCCAGCCAATGGACCGGCGGCTTCGTCGCCAACCTGACCGTCACCAACACCGGCGCCAGCCCCATCAACGGCTGGAACCTCACCTTCACCTTCCCCGGCGACCAGAAAATCACCAACGCCTGGAACGGCACCGCGAGCCAAACCGGCGCGAACGTCACGGTGACCAACGCCAGCTGGAACGGCACGATCGCCCCGGGCGCCAGCGTCACTCCCGGCTTCCAGGGCACCTGGTCCAGCAGCGACGCGAAACCGACCGCGTTCAGCGTCAACGGCTCGGCCTGCACAGCCGGCTGACGAGCGTCGAAAAGCCGCGCAGGAGAAGAGCCCTGCCACAGGCGGCGAGGTGCTGCCGTGCCCGCAGATCAGATGCGGGCACGGCTCGCCGCCCTACGCCGAGGCAGGGGCGAACGGCGCGCCGTGGCCGGGGATGATCAGTGCGGGTCGCAGAGCCAGGACCTTGTCCCGGTTGACGCGCAGCAGTTCCAGATCCTGCGCGAGCGGATCGTCCTGCGGGCCATCGGCGTGCCACCACAGGTGCGTGAGCACGACCAGGCCGTCTTCGGTCTCGGCAAGGGTGGAGATGTCCTGCGCGGTGTGTCCGGGCGTGGACATCAGCCGCACGGCGGGGCTCACGTGGAAACCGTCCGCGTCGCGGTCATCCCACCGGTCGTCTTGGTAGATGGCCCAGAAGTCGTGGAACCGGGCATCGGGGAACAGGGCCGCATTCAGCGTGTGATCAGGATGATGATGGCTCAAAACCACATCGGTGACCTGTCCGACCTGCACGCCGAGCTTCGTCAGCGGGTCGAGGATCGCGTTG
>NZ_DATNGK010000247.1:0-8942 GCF_035605935.1 Actinocrinis sp.
GGAGCGCGCGATCGAGATCGTCGAGGAGGCGTTGGAGCGTTACGGCGCACCGGTATACGTGCGGCGGCAGATCGTGCACAACGCGTACGTCGTCGCCGACTTGGAGCGGCGCGGCGCAGTGTTCGTCGAGGAGCTGGATGAGGTTCCTGACGACGTCCCAGTCGTTCTCTCCGCGCATGGCGTGGCGCCCGCTGTCCGCGAGGATGCCACGCAACGCGGCCTGACGGTCGTGGACGCGACGTGCCCGCTGGTAGCCAAGGTGCACACCGAGGCACGCCGGGCGCTGCGCGACGGCAACACCGTGGTCTTCATCGGTCACGCCAACCACGACGAGTCCGAGGGGCTGCTCGGCGAGGACCCGGACCCGGCGAATCCGCGCATCCGGCTGGTGGAGAACGCCAGGCAGGCCAAGGAACTGGAGGTGGAAGACCCGGGCAAGTTGGCGTACCTCACCCAGACCACGCTGGCCGAGGACGAAGCCGCGGACATCGTCTCCGCGCTGCGAGCCACCTTCCCGACCATTCTCGAACCGCCCTCCTCCGACATCTGCTACGCGACCACCAACCGGCAGCGGGCCATCCGCGACATCGCCGCCGAGGTGGATGTGGTGCTGGTGGTCGGATCGCAGAACTCCTCGAACTCCAAGCGACTGGTCGAGGTGGCCGAGCGGGCCGGCGCCGCGTCGTACCTGATCGACGGCGCGGACGAGATCGACCCGGCCTGGCTGGTCGGGGCGCGCTCGGTCGGCCTCACCGCGGGAGCCTCGGCGCCGCCGAAGCTGGTGGACGAGGTGGCGCAGGCGCTGGCCGGGCTCGGACCGGTGGACCGGGAAGATCCGCCCGGGGTGGAGGAGTCCTACAAGTTCACCCTGCCGCCTATGCCTTCGCTGCGCACCGCTCGGCGCACCGGGGAGCCGCAAGAGCCACTCGCGGCGCAGCAGCCAGCAGATACTGATGTTGACCATGCGCCGCTTGGTGATCATGGGTCAGAAGTTGTCGATGCACGTTCGGAAGTCGTCGGCGGGGCCGCCGTGGCGTCGAGCACGAGCCCTGACGCGAGCACGGTTTCTGAAGCAAATACCGGGAGCTGATCGTCTTGTCCATTCCGATGCGGCAGTCCGCGCGGATCGGCGCGTACCTGTTCAAGCAGAAGCTGAAGGGCGTGCAGAAATTCCCGCTCATCGTGGAGCTTGAACCGCTCTTCGCCTGCAATCTGGCGTGTCCCGGCTGCGGGAAGATCCAGCATCCGGCCTCGGTGCTCAAGCAGCGGATGCCCGTGGAGCAGGCGGTCGGCGCGATCGAGGAGTGCGGCGCGCCGATGGTGTCGATCGCCGGCGGCGAGCCGCTGATGCACCCTCAGATCGACGAGATCGTGCGCCAGCTGATCAAGCGCAAGAAGTACGTGTACCTGTGCACGAACGCGCTGCTGCTGCCCAAGCACATCGACAAGTTCAAGCCCTCGCCCTACTTCGCCTGGGTCGTGCACATCGACGGCCTCGAGGAGCGGCACGACGAGGCGGTGGACAAGAAGGGCGGGTTCCAGGGCGCGGTCGACGCGATCAAGCTGGCCAAGTCCAAGGGCTTCAAGGTCAACACCAACTCGACCTTCTTCAACAACGACACCCCGCAGGCCGTGATCGACGTCTTGGACTACCTCAACGACGAGTTGGGCGTGGACCAGATGATGATCTCCCCGGCCTACGCCTACGAGAAGGCCCCTGACCAGGATCACTTCCTCGGCGTCACCCAGACCCGCGAGCTGTTCAAGAAGGCCTTCGCGAACGGCAACCGCAAGCGCTGGCGGCTGAACCACTCCCCGCTGTTCCTGGACTTCCTGGAGGGCAGGAAGGACTTCCAGTGCACGGCTTGGGGCATTCCCTCCTACTCGCTGTTCGGCTGGCAGCGGCCGTGTTACCTGATGAACGACGGGTACGTGAAGACCTACCGGGAGCTGATCGAGACCACCGAGTGGGAGAAGTACGGCCGGGGTAAGGACGAGCGCTGCTCGAACTGCATGGCGCACTGCGGCTACGAGCCGACCGCCGTGTTGGCCACGACCTCCTCGCTCAAGGAGTCGCTGCGCGCGATGCGGAGCTGATCTCAGCGCATTCCTATCTGCTGAGGTCAGAACGTTCAGGGATCTTTCAGACAGCGCGGTTAGGCTCGCGGAGACCCGGAACCAGCAGAGCGGTCGTCTGACGGCCGCGCACGGCACGGCGAGAGGCGATGCGAGAACCCGACCCGCACCGCACGAGACTGTCCAGGCAGCGGCGGCGCAGTTACGCCGCCGCCGTCCTGTGCTTGGGTGTCCTCGCGGCGGGCACGTTCGGTGCCTTCTATGCCGATCAGCGCTCGGAGACACATGGAGCAGCGAATACCGCGCACACGACGCCCGGGGCGGTGCCCGCGCCACGCCCCGAGTCGAGCAGGGGCGCGAAGCTCAATCCCAGTGTTCCCCTGGACCCGCAAAGCGCGCTGAAAATCGCCGCGCAGGCACCCAGGCAATCGGGCGGATCCGGCGCCGCGGCACCGGCCTCATCGTCGAGCGGCGCCAGCGGGCCCAGCCTGGACTTCGGCGGGGCTATTTCGGCGCAGACCACAGGCTCGCCGATGTCGCAGTCCAATCCGCTGACTGGAACCGCGTTCTCCGGGCTGCCGCAAGTCGGCGCCTTGTTCGGCTACGACGGCACCTCCACGACATCGCATTTCTGCTCAGGCAGCGTGGTCGCGAGCGACAAGGGCGACCTCGTGATAACCGCCGCGCACTGCGTGTACGACGAGTCGTCCGGTTCGCTCATCACCGACATCGCGTTCGTGCCCGGATACCACGACGGCCAGCAGCCATACGGCGTGTGGACCGCTTCGCAAATCGTGGTCGCGCCGCAATGGATCGACGACCAGGATCCCGACTACGACGTGGCGTTCGTGGTGGTGCATCAGCCAGGTTCGGCTCAGCGCATTCAGGACACAGTCGGCGCGGATCAACTCGGCGTGGACGCCGACTTCGCCTCGCTCACCCAGGTCGTCGGCTACCCGAGCGATACCGAGCAGCCGATCACCTGCACCGACTTCACGAAACAGTTCAGCCCGACCCAGTTGGAGTTCGACTGTCCCGGCTACCCGGACGGCACCAGCGGCGGGCCGTTCCTGACCGATGTCGACGCGCAGACCGGAGTGGGCAGGGTCGTCGGGGTGATCGGCGGTTTCGAGACCGGCGGCGACACCCCGGACGTGTCCTACAGCGTCTATTTCAGCGACGCGATCAACACGCTTTTCCAGCGGGCCGAGACGGCCGGCTGAGCCGCCGCCGTTCTTGGTGATCGAGGCCACGCCGAATTGATATTGTGCGCGGCTCGTTTCACGCGCGACACAGATCTGGAACTGGTGTGACACCAGCGGCTGACACGGTGCGCGCACGTATTGACGCAGGAACTTTCCGCGCTCTACGTGCGCAACGAAGGTAAACGGCTCCACGTTCCCTCCGATCTCCTTCTCCAATATCTGGACGGACGCTGTGCACCTCGATTACATCCCGTATCCCGCGACCGGCTATTCCTCCGGCGACGCCGCCTGGCAGCTGACCGCAGCCACCCTGGTCGGCCTGATGAGCCTGCCCGGCCTGGCCGTGCTCTACGGCGGCCTTGTGCAGAAGAAGTGGGCCGTCAACACGATGTTGATGGCCTTTTCCGCCTTCTCCCTCGTTTTGATCGTCTGGGCGCTCTGGGCGTTCAACATGGGCTTCGGCCACCCGTGGATCAAGACCACGGTCAACGGTTCGCCCAGCGGATTCCTCGGCAGACCGGGACCGGCCATGGGCGCCGGCCAGGAGGCGCAGGCGGATATCCCGCTGCTCGACGGGCTGATGCCGAAGTTCAATTTCTCTCAATCCGCGCTGTTCTATTTCCAGTTCGTCTTCGCCGCGATCACTCCGCTGCTCTGGCTCGGCAGCGTCATCGGCCGGATGAGCTTCAAGGCGTGGCTGGTGATCGTCCCGCTGTGGACCACCATCGTGTACAGCGCCGACGCATTCATGCTCTGGGGCGGCGGCTATTGGGCCGGCAAAGGCGCCGTGGACTATTCCGGCGGTTACGTCATTCACCTGTCTGCGGGCACCGCGGGCTTCGTGGCGGCGGCGGTCATCGGCCCTCGGCTCAAGCGCGACCGCGAGCACGGCGCGCCGAACAACCTGCTGCTGTGCGCGACCGGCGCCGGCATCCTGTGGCTCGGCTGGAACGGCTTCAACGGCGGCGACCCGTACTTCGCCGGCGCCGATGCGGCAGCGGCCGTGGTCAACACCAACCTCGCCACGGCTGCCGCGCTGCTGGTCTGGCTGGTCATGGACTACGCGTTGAGCCCGACGAAGAAGCCGACCCTGCTCGGCTCGATCAACGGCATGATCGTCGGCCTCGTGACCATCACGCCCGCGGCTGGTTACGTGAACGGACTCGGCGCGATCTGCCTCGGTGTGATCAGTTCGACGATCGTGTGGACCGCCTGGTACAAGCTTTCGAAGGTGTGGATCTTCAAGAAGGTCGACGACACCCTCGGCGTCGTGTACACGCACGGCATCGCCGGCCTGTGCGGCGGCCTGCTGGTCGGCCTGTTCGCCGATCCGAACATGATCGTCTACCCCGCGGGAACCGCGAAGGGTTCGAGCGCGTTCTCGGTCACCGGCCTGTTCTACGGCAACCATTCCTGGCACCAGTTCTGGATGCAGTTGTTCGCCGCGCTGACCGTGATCGTGTGGACCGCGATCGGAACCTTCGTGATCCTTCGGGTAGTCGGGCTGTTCATGAAGCTGCGGCTGCCTGATGCGGTATTGGAGAGCGGCGACCTCGCCGTGCACGATGAGGAGGTCTCCCCGCCGCAGACGCTCGTCGCGGTCGGCGCCGCCTCGCCCCCGGCGGCCGTCACGCCCACCGCGGTCGAGGAACCCGAGTCGACCGCCTCGTCGAGCGCGTCGGAACCCTGATGCGTCGCGGCCGACTGATGAAGCTGATCACAGCGGTCATCCGGCCGGACGACCTGGAAATCGCGCGCCGGGCGCTGTCCGCCTTCGGGGCTCCCGGCATGACCGTCACGCCGCTGCTGGCCGCCTCGCGCTGGAATCGGCATCTGGAGGTCTATCGGGCCGAGGTGCTGGTCGCCGACCTGGTGCCGCGCCTGCGGATCGACGTGCTCGCCGACGACGAGGACGTGCCCGATCTGGTCGCTTTGCTGGCGCGCATCGGCAGGCGGCCGCGCGGCGGTGACGACACCGGCCGCGTGTGGATCAGCGCGGTGGAGCAGGTCGTGCGGCTACGCACCGGAGAACGCGGCGAGCCGGCTCTCTGAGCGGCTGACCCGGCCGCGGCTACACCTGCGGATATAGCCGCGGCCGGATTCGCGCCCGGACGCTCCTTGCTTTTCTGTCGTTTCCACCCGAAAAATGGAAGCCGGGGTGGCCGGTTCGCCGAATAGAACACTTCAGCGACCAATCGCGCGACCCACAGTCCTGACATGGAGGTGTGCTACCGTACCGATCACCCGACAAGAATCTGGGCACGCGCGAAACGGCGGCACCGCGATGGCCTCTACCGCACGCGACCGGCCGTGGCCCGCCACATTGACGCTGGGTCCGGACGGACGGATCACCTCCTGGAGCCGGGGTGCCCAGGCGCTGTTCGGTCTTTCGGCTGCCCGGGCTTGCGGGCGTCGGCTGCGCTCCCTGCTGGTACGACCCGAGGACCGCGCCACAGTCGATGAGCTGTTCGGTTCGGTGCTGGCCGGGCGCAGCTGGTCCGGCGCCCTCCCCCTGCTCGACGCCGACGGGCGCGCGCACCCGGTCGAATGCGGCTGGCAGCCGATCCAGGACCGCCGCGGCCGCCCCGGTGCGCTGATCGTGGTCACCGATCGCGCGGACCTGCCCGAGGACGAATCGGCTACCGGCGACGCGCCGCTGGGCACTGCGCACGCCGCACTCGAGGCGATCAGCCAGTTCCAGGAACACGCGGCGACTGTGGCGATGATGCGCCGGGTGCAGCTGCTCACCGACGCGAACACGATGATCGGCTCGACCCTGGACATGGCGGCGACCGCCGCCGAACTGATGGACGTCGCGGTTCCGCGCTTCGCCGACTCCGCCAGCGTGACCGTG
Source organism: Actinocrinis sp. (assembly GCF_035605935.1). Taxonomy (GTDB): domain Bacteria; phylum Actinomycetota; class Actinomycetes; order Streptomycetales; family Catenulisporaceae; genus Actinocrinis. The sequence goes on from NZ_DATNGK010000247.1 coordinate 6,136, forward strand.
CTCGAGTCGGTGGCCGCGGACTTCGAGCTGCCGGACCGGCCCGCGGGCAGCGGCACCGTGCTGCGGCGCCTGGCGGCGGCCCCGTTCGGCCGCGACGGCGCGGAGGTCTTCCCGGTCGGCGGCACCGTCACCTACCAGCCCGGCACGCCGCTCGCGCAGGCGCTGGCCACCGGCCGGTCGCGCACGTTGCAGAACATAGACGCGGCGATGGCCGAGCGGATCGCCACCGGGCTCGGCGACGAGGCCGCCGCGGTATTCGCCGGCAAGTCGCTGATGATCGTGCCGCTGGTGGCCCGCGGCGCGGTGCTCGGGCTGGCAGTTTTCGCCCGGGACGCGAGCCGGCGCCCCTTCTCCCCCGGCGAAGGGGTGCTCGGCGAGGAACTGGCCGCGCGGGCGGCCCTGTGCATCGACAACGCGCGGCTTTACTCGCATGAGCGGCAGACCGCGCTGATGCTCCAGCGGGCGCTACTGCCGGACGACTCCGGCTACCACGCGGGCATCGACATCGCGCATCGCTACCTGCCCGCCAGTGACCTGACCGGCGTCGGCGGGGACTGGTACGACGTGATCGGGCTCGGCGGCGGCCGGGTCGCCCTGGTCGTGGGCGACGTGATGGGGCATGGCGTGCGCGCGGCAGCGGTCATGGGTCAGCTGCGCACCGCGACCCGGACGCTGGCCGCGCTGGACCTGCAACCGGCCGAGGTGCTGCACCACCTCGACGAGCTGATGGAGCACCTGGGCGGCTCGCTGGCCACCACCCACTTCGCCACCTGCATCGTGGCCGTGTACGACCCCACTGCGCAGACGGTGCGGATCGCGCGGGCCGGGCACGTGCCCCCGCTGGCAGTCTGGCCGGACGGCCGCACCGAACAGCTCGACCTGCCGCCCGGCGTGCCGCTTGGCGTCGGAGGGCACACCTTCGAAAGCCGCGATATCCCGCTGCCCGACGGCAGCCTGCTCATACTCTGCACCGACGGCCTCGTCGAGAGCCGCGCACCGGGCCGCGACATCGACGACGGCCTGCGCGACCTGGCCGATGGCGTGAAGGACCCCACGATGGCCCTGGAAGCCATCGCGGACGGGCTGATCTCGGGGCTGCGCGGCGACCGCACCCTCGACGACGCAGCGCTGCTGGTGGCCCGCGTACGCGGGATACCCTCCTCGTCCACGGTGGAGTGGACGGTGGTGCCCGAGCCCCCGGCCGTGGCGCAATCCCGGCGCACGGTGCGCGCCGCGCTCGGCGGATGGGGACTCGGACAGCTCGGCGATACCGCGGAGTTGCTCACCAGCGAGCTGGTCACCAATGCTCTGCTGTACACCGAGGGGCCGATCAGCGTACGGCTGATGCGTGATCGAACGCTGCTATGTGAGGTCTACGACGGCTCGGAGACCGTGCCCCGGCTGCGCGCCGCCGCCGACGACGATGACGGTGGCAGGGGTCTGCACCTGGTGAAGGAACTCTCCAGCCGCTGGGGAACCCGGCGCACCACCACCGGCAAGACGGTCTGGTTCGAGCTGCGGCTCGACCCCGCGCTGCCCGACCTCTGAGCGACTGGTGGAACGAGTGCGCTGACCGGATCGGGGACGGCAGCATTGCCCGCTCGTTCCAGTTCTGTAACAGCGATCTCCAAGCCTGGCTTACTACCTCAGAACCCGACATCATAAGGTGCTTGCAGCGTGCAAATGCGCGCGGAACCATGAGTTGACAGAATGCTGAGGTACGTAAGGTGAACCTCAAGCACCTCTATGCGGCATTGCTGACAGCCGTCCTCGTGACGGGATTGTCATGGGCTGACCATAACGGTAATTGCTCGCTCCACACCCCCACTGGAGCGAGTGTGCTCGGCGCAGCCTGAGGCCGCAACGACAGATAGTGCGCAATGGGGCTGTCGAGCCACCGCCGGCTAAGAACAAGCGGTGGCTCGACAGCCCCTACTTCGTTGGAGGCGAGCGCCTGTCGGCTAGTGGAAGGTGATCGGACCGTGGATGTCCCGCGCCTGCACGACGTTGCCTTGGATCTGTGCCTCGCCACTCACCGTGTTGGTTACCTCTCCAGCTTGCGCTAGAGCCTCAGTCATCCATGCCCGCAGCGCCTCGGCGGCCGCGGGCTCCAACCGGGCCTGCTCGACGAGGTGCTCAGCAGCTTGAGTAGCGGCCCGGTGGTCACCGGTCGCCGCCTGTTCAAGCGCCCGTTGCGCGGCATCAGAACGCTTGAATACCCGGCGCACGAGAGCTTGCAGTGCGGCCCAGCTGGTCTTCCCGGCCTCGCCGGCCGCGGCTCGCACGATCAGCGCGGTGAGAGCGTCCATCGATATCGGATCCATCAGCAGCTTCCCCTCCCCGGAGCAATCGCCGCTGGCTGCGTCTTCGAAAGCTTATGCCCGCATTCACCGCGGCGAAGCCGCATAACGCGGTTCACGGGTGCAGACCCGGCGCGGTGACTTGTTTGTGTGTGTTCGGGCTTTAAGGTGGTCTTAGGAGTGAATCAGGGCGCTGGCTGCTGTCTGCCATGGCGCGCTGGCCAAGGCCGGGGGTGTGCGATGCGCGAGGGTGGCGAGGATTGCGGCGGCGAAGCCGGATGGGTGGAAAGCGGGTCCCGCAATGAACTGTCGGGATTCGTGACGGGTCCGGTGGTCCAGGCTCGGGTGATCACCGGCGGGATTCACGTGCACGCCCCCGCGGTCGGCGTGTTGGAGCGCACGCCGCGCCAGCTGCCGCCGGATGCCGCGCTGTTCACCGGCCGTGCGGAAGATCTGGCGACTCTCGACGGTTTCTGGGCACGGTCTCAGAGCAACGGTACCGGCGCA
>NZ_DATNGK010000248.1:0-17326 GCF_035605935.1 Actinocrinis sp.
TGCGCGGAGACATCACCCTCGGCACTTTCCTCGCCTTCTCCGCCTATCTCGCGCAGTTCGGTGGCCCGGTGCGCGCGCTCTCCACGCTGCTGACGTTCGGTCAGCAGGTTCGGGCTAGCGCGGTACGTGTCTTCGAGGTCATGGATTCGAAGCCGCAGATCAGTGACCGGCCGGAAGCGCCGCCGTTGCCGGAGGGCGTCGAGGGGGTCGCGTTCGAGAATGTGACCTTCGGTTACCTTCCCTCCCGACCGGTTCTCAAGGGTCTGACCCTGGAGGTGAAGCCAGGCGAGACGCTCGCGCTGGTCGGCACCGCGGGTTCCGGCAAGTCGACGGTCGCGATGCTGCTGCCGCGCTTCTACGATCCGCAGGCCGGCGCGATACGCATCGGCGGGCGCGACCTGCGCGAGGTCACCACGGACTCGGTACGCGCTGCCATCGGCCTGGTGATGGAGGACGCGTTCCTCTTCTCCGAGACGGTGCGCGCGAATATCGCTTACGGGCGGCCGGACGCCACCGAGCAACAGATCCGCGCCGCCGCGCGCGCGGCCGAGGCGGAGCGGTTCATCGAGGACCTTCCGCAGGGTTATGACACCGTGGTCGGCGAGCAGGGCCTGACTCTCTCCGGCGGCCAGCGCCAGCGCGTCGCCCTCGCCCGCGCCCTGCTGACCGATCCGCGCATCCTGCTGCTCGACGACGCGACCTCGGCGATCGACGCGGCCACGGAGGCGGAGATCCACGCGACGCTGCGCCGGGTGATGGCCGGGCGCACGACCGTCCTGATCGCGCACCGCCGCTCCACGCTGCAACTCGCGGACCGGATCGCAGTGCTCGACGAAGGACGTCTGGTGGACGTGGGCACAGCGGCCGACCTTGAGCAGCGCTGCCCCCTCTTCCGGCTGCTGCTTTCCGGGCCGGGAGACGACGCCGAGGGCGTGGACGCGGGCGAGTTGAGCGCGGTGCCCGACGCGCAGCTTGGGCAGAGCGTGGTCGCCGAAGCTGAGGCGGTGCTGGACGCGGCGGCTCTCAGCGGCACGGCAGTAAACGGCACAGTCGTGAACGGCGCCGTTGCGACGCCGGATCGCGGCAACGGCGCGGCGGCGAAGGACGGGCAAGTCGCCGGCATCACGCCCGAGCTGTGGGACCGCGCCAAGGTCGGCGACCGCGACCCGCTCGCCGCCTACTACAAGAGGCGGGCTGAGGGCGGCGGGGGCGGCGGGCCGGGCCGCCTGGCCGGCGCGATGCCCGCCACGCCTGACCTGCTCGCCAAAGTCGCCGCGCTGCCGCCCGCGACGGACAAGCCGAATCTCGATTCAGGCCTCGTACACGCCGAAGAACCCGAATTCTCGTTGCGCAGACTGCTGCGACCGTTCCTCTGGCTGCTCGCCCTCGGCCTGCTGCTCGAGGCCGCCGATGCATTAGCGTCCCTGCTCATCCCGGTCCTGGTGCGTACAGCGGTAGACCACGGCATCGAGGGCGCGGCCTATCACGTCATCGCGACCATGGCGATCTTCGGCGTGCTGATCGTGGTCGGCGACTGGATCGTGGAGGCGATCCAGACCATGGTCACCGGCCGCACCGGCGAACGTCTGCTCTACCTGCTGCGAGTGAAGTCTTTCGCCCACCTTCAGCGCCTGGGCCTGGACTACTACGAGAAGGAGATGGGTGGCCGGATCATGACCCGGATGACCACCGACATCGACGCGCTCGCCTCCTTCCTGCAAAACGGCGTGTCGACCGCGGTGGTCTCGGTGCTGACCTTCTTCGGCATCGCGACCGCGCTGCTGGTGCTGGACTGGCGGATGGCGCTGGTGGTCTACGCGGTGCTGCCGATCCTCGTCGCGGCCACCCTGGTCTTCCGCAAAAAGTCCGCGCGCGCCTACACCGAGGCGCGCGAGCGGATCAGCGCGGTCAACGCGGACCTGCAGGAGAACGTGGCCGGGATGCGGGTCACCCAGGCATTCCGGCGCGAGGGCGTCAACCGCGACCGGTTCGCCGGGAAGGCCGACGCCTACCGGGTCACCCGCACCCGCGCGCAGAAGTACATCGCGACCTACTTCCCGTTCGTCCAGTTCCTCGCCGACCTCGCCGGCGCCCTCGCGCTGGTTTACGGCGCGCACCGGATCGGCCAGCACACGCTGACCGCGGGCGCGCTGATCGCGTACCTGCTCTACGTCGACATGATCTTCTCGCCGATCCAGCAGCTCTCCCAGGTCTTCGATGGATATCAGCAGGCGAACGTCGGCCTGCGCCGTATCCGAGACCTGATGCGCACCCAGACCGCCACACCGCAGGCGGCCGAACCCGTCCCGGTCCCGGCTGGCGGGTTGACCGGTCGGATCGAGTTCCGCGACGTGCGCTTCGCCTACACTCCGGACGCTCCGGAGGCGTTGCGCGGCATCAACGTGATCATCGAGCCGGGCACGACCGTCGCGCTGGTAGGCGAGACCGGGGCGGGAAAGTCCACGCTGGTCAAGCTGGTCGCGCGGTACTACGACCCGGTCGCTGGCTCGGTGCGCGTCGATGGCGTGGACCTGCGCGAGTACGACCTGGCCGGCTATCGGGCCCGGCTTGGCGTGGTACCGCAGGAGGCGTATCTGTTCCCTGGCACGGTCCGCGACGCCATCGCCTATGGCCGCCCTGACGCGACTGACGCAGAGGTCGAAGCCGCGGCTCGCGCGGTTGGCGCGCACGCGGTGGTGGCGCGGCTGGCGGACGGTTACCTGCACCAGGTGGGCGAACGTGGCCGCAATCTGTCCGCCGGGCAGCGGCAACTGCTGGCGCTGGCGCGCGCCTATCTCGTCGACCCGGACATCCTGCTGCTGGACGAGGCCACCGCGGCGCTCGACCTGGGCACTGAGGCCGCGGTCACCCGGGCCATGGACGAGGTCGCGCGTGCCCGCACCACGCTCGTCGTCGCACACCGGCTTACCACCGCGGCCCGCGCGGACCGGGTCCTGGTGCTGGAGGGCGGCCGCGTGGTCGAAGACGGCACGCACGACGCGCTGCTCGCGATTCAGGGCTCTTACGCACGACTCTGGGCCGCGTTCACGGACGCTTCAGCAGAGGTCTGAGACCGGCTCGGGATCGGCCGCGAGGAGCGTTCCGGTGGCCGCGGAAAGTTGTGCGCCCGGACCGCCGGTGGGTGGCCGCAGGAGGTGGTGGGGTGGATGCGGCGATTTCGGCGGTCCGGGCGCTGTCGGGGCGGATTCCAGGCCGACTGGGGGAGGGGAGGGCCGACCTGGAATGCCCGTTCTTCGGGAAGCACTGGGATCCAGCACGCACCGCTCTTCACGAAGCTCTCGTCTTCACGAAGCACGGCTCTTCTGAAGCCACTGAGCGCTGCGGCGGTGATCCGCGGCCGCGCAGTCAGTGAAGCGGTGCGTGCTCGGGCGCTGGTGGAGTTGTGCCGACCGCGCCGATGGACGGCCGGGTGAGGTGAGCCGGTGGTACGGGCGCGCGGGGGCCGTTGTGCGGCCGGCCCGCGCGCCTTCAGGCGTCAGGTGTCAGACGCGGCCGTAGCTCGAGACCGGCATGTACGAGTAGTACTTCGACGACGGATCGAGCGAGCCCCACACCACGCCGACGTTCTCATTGCGAGCATCGATGAACATGCCGTTGCCGACGTACATGCCCACGTGGCTGGGACCGCTGGACGAACCGTAGAAGAAGATGTAGTCGCCGGGTTCGAGGGCTGACTCAGGGATCGAGGTGGCCGCTGCGGCCTGCTCCTCGGAGGTGCGCGGTATGTGCACACCGGCCGAAGCCCACGCCGCATAAATCAGACCGGAGCAGTCAAAGTTGGTCTGACCAGTAGCGCCGTACACGTAGCCGGCCTTGTTGACCTTCGACTCCACATACGCGACCGCTGCCGACGCGCGCCCGGAAACGGCGGGCAGCGGGCCGCTGTAACCGCTGCTCGAACCGCCGCCGGCAGCGACCGTCGCGCGCTGCGGAGCGGTGAGCGTGGCGAGCAGCGACTGCTCCTTGTTCAACGTGGTGGCGATGTCGGCCTTGTGCTGCTTGGCCTGCGCGACTACCTGCTGCTCCTCGGCCAGCGCTTCCGCTGCGGCCTTCTTGTCCAGCGCGAGCTGAGCCTTGTCCTGGGTGATCGTGCGCATCAGCATGGCCTCTTGGGAGGCTTGCTGGTTCTCGATCCCGGCCTGGCTCAGGTATTTCTCGGGGCTCGAGTTGAGCGCGAGCTGGAGCGTCGGGGAGATGCCGCCGTTGCGGTACTGGGCCGCGGCCTGCAAGCCCATCGTGTTCTCAAGGGAGTCGAGCGCCGACTGCTCGCGGATGATCTGGCCCTGAAGGCCGTCGACCTTCTGCTGAAGCTTGGCGTACTGCTCTTGGGCCGCGTCATACTGCTGGCCCGCGACCTCGGCCTGTTGGTTGAGCGATGCTACTTCGGCCTTGACCTGGGTGAGGCTCTGCGTCGGTGCCGCCTGGCTGGTTCCCGGCATCAGCGCGACGGTGCCTGCGGTCACACCGACCACGGCCGCTGCGGCGGTAGCTCTACCGGTTACCTTCGGGGCGCGGTGTGACGCCATAACTCCTTCTTCCGACGGCGCCTACCGGGTTAGCTGACGGGTTCGGGCTGGAAGAAGTCGCCCTACGCCTTGCCCGGCTCGCTCGGCTGGCGGCCGAACGGGTCTGGCGCGGCGATTCACCCCGGGGGACTTTTGGGTCCCCGGCTCCCTTAGCGTGACAGGTCGCTATCCGGCCCACTGGGGAGAGGGGCGCGTATCGCGGTCCTGCGCAACGCCTTGGGACTCGGCGCGGAAGCCGGCGGCCGGTGCGGGGGACCGGCAGGCTCGCTGACTTCTGGGCCGTAACCTTAGCGAGATGTCGCCCGAATGGCCGCCGCGGGCCTCCGGATTTTGTTCCGTCTTTGCCCGCACAACCATGGCGCGGCACCGGCGCGACACCTTCCCCACCCGGCCGCTGCCTCAGCCTGTGCACCCGAAAGTCCGTTTTGCCCGCTCGGTTTCGGCGCTAAACCCCAACCCCGCGGACGCCGTGACGAAGAGCACATCGGACCAGGATTTTAGCGACGCGGTGTCGGCAAGATTGGGGCTTCGGCAGGCCTCGCGGTGGCGGATCGGCGGACCCTGACCCGCACCCCGGACGGCGCGAGTAACCGCTCTGTTCCACACCGTGTTGTTCGCGCATTGCTGCGTTCGGCCCTGTGCTTAGGCATTTCGGTGCGGAAGCATCCGGTTCCGGTCATCGCAACGTCTTTCTTATACACATGGTCACCGCATCTGACGGTCCGCAAGAGCCGATACCGCCGTGGACCGACACTGTGACCGGGCCGGGACCGCCCGTCCTGTCAGCCGCGCACTCTAAACTCGGTCCCACGATGAGCAGTTCCTCAGCTTCATACGAAGCCCCCCTCTTCGACCTGCCCAAGCCGCCGCACCGTGCCGGTCGCGCCGCGGCGCGCACGCGGGCCGAGGCCGCGCTGCCCGCGCTCTCCTCCGCCGCCTTCCCCGTGGAGGGCGACTTCGCCGGGCCGGATTGGCTGCCTGAGCCGCCGCCGGCCGAGGAAGAGGGCGCCGCGCCGCCGCCGGAGGACCTGGAACACGAGCGCGCCGAGGCCGCACGCAGCTTCGCGCCCGCGAAGCGCCGCCCCGGTCTCGATCCGCAGGCCCTGCTCTCCGGGCTCAACCCGTCACAGCGCAAGGCGGTCGTGCACACCGGCAGCCCGCTGCTCATCGTCGCCGGCGCCGGCTCCGGCAAGACCAGGGTGCTGACTCACCGGATCGCCTACCTGCTCGCCGAGCGCGAGGTGCATCCAGGCGAGATCCTCGCGATCACCTTCACCAACAAGGCCGCCGCCGAGATGAAGGAGCGCGTCGCCGCGCTGGTCGGGTCGCGGGCCAAGATCATGTGGGTCTCGACCTTCCACTCGGCCTGCGTGCGGATCCTGCGCCGCGAGCACAGCCACCTCGGCCTGCCCTCGTCCTTCACGATCTATGACGCGGACGACTCGCGCCGGCTGATCACCACGGTGGCCCGCGATCTGGAACTGGACGTCAAGCGGCACCCGCCGCGCGGCCTGCTGGCCCAGATCTCGGCGCTTAAGAACGAATTGGTCGATCACGAGAGCGCGCGGGACAAGGCGAGCAGCGAGCAGGAGCGGCTGATCGCCGAGGTGTACGCGAACTACCAGCAGCGGCTGATCGCGGCCAAGGCGCTGGACTTCGACGATCTGATCATGACCACGGTCAACCTGTTCCAGGCGTTCCCCGCGGTCGCCGAGTCCTACCGGCGCCGGTTCCGGCACGTGCTGGTCGACGAGTATCAGGACACCAACCACGCGCAGTACGTCCTGGTGCGTGAGCTGGTCGGCGGGGCGGTGTCGCAAGCCCCGAAATACACCGTCGACGGCGACCTGGTCGGTGCCGGGCCGGATGACCGTGCGCAGGACGCGGGTGGCGAAGTGCCGCCGGCCGAGCTGTGCGTCGTCGGTGACGCGGATCAAGCGATCTACGCGTTCCGCGGCGCGACCATCCGCAACATCCTCGAGTTCGAGGCCGACTACCCCAATGCGACCACGATCCTGCTGGAGCAGAACTACCGCTCCACCCAGACGATCCTCGCGGCGGCCAATTCGGTCATCGATCGCAACAAGAGCAGACGCGCCAAAAACCTGTGGACCGACGCCGGCGACGGCGCTCTGATCACCGGTTATGTCGGCGACAACGAGCATGACGAGGCGGCGTTCGTCGCCAACGAGGTGGACCGGCTTACCGACGAGGGGCTTGCGAAACCAGGGGAAGTGGCGGTTTTCTATCGGACCAACGCCCAGTCCCGGGTGTTCGAGGAGCTGTTCATCCGAGTCGGCCTGCCGTACCGGGTGGTCGGCGGCGTCCGCTTCTACGAGCGCAAGGAGGTCAAAGATGCGCTGGCGTACCTGCGCGCTTTGGCGAACCCGGACGACTCGGTATCGCTGCGCCGCATCGTCAACGTTCCCAAGCGCGGCATCGGCGAGCGCGCTGAGGCGATGCTCGACGCGCTGGCTCAACGCGAACGGATCTCCTTTGGCGCGGCGATCGACCGCGCCGAGGAGGCGTACGGCCTGGCGGCGCGGTCGCTGAACGCGGTCAAGGGCTTCGCGGCACTGATGGGCGCGCTGCGCGATCAGCTGGCCGAGGGCGCGGGACCGGCCGCGATGCTGGAGTCGATCCTGGAGCGCTCCGGCTACGTGGCCGAACTGCAGGAGTCCACCGACCCGCAGGACGAGAGCCGCGTGGAGAACCTGCAAGAGCTGGTCGCGGTCGCGCACGAATACGAGCAGACCGACCCCGAAGGCGGAATCACCGGCTTCCTGGAGCGGGTCGCGCTGGTTGCCGACGCGGACCAGATCCCGGACCGCGACAGCGGAGGCGTGGTCACGCTGATGACCCTGCACACGGCGAAGGGGCTGGAGTTCCCGGTCGTCTTTCTGACCGGTCTTGAGGAAGGCGTCTTCCCGCATACCCGCTCGCTCGGCAACGCGAAGGAGTTGGAGGAGGAGCGCCGGCTCGCCTACGTGGGCATCACGCGCGCGCGGCAGCGGCTCTACTTCACCCGCGCGGTGATGCGCTCGGCCTGGGGCTCGCCCTCGTACAACCCGCAGTCGCGGTTCCTCTCCGAGGTGCCGGACAAGCTGATCGACTGGCAGCGCACCGCTCCGGAGCCGCAGTCCACTTCGTTCGGAACGCTCGCGCCGTCGTTGACGGCGGCGGCGCAGCGCTCGCGGGAGCGGGGCTTCAAGTCGGCCGGCCCCGGCAACCGCGAGCCGATCTCCGTCGCTCCCGGGGATCGGGTCGTGCACGACACGTACGGTCTGGGCACGGTCGTCGCCGTCGAGGGACGCTCCGGTGAGCACGCGACCGTGGACTTCGGCTCATCGGGCGTCCGCAAGCTGGTGCTCGCTTTCGCCCCGCTACAGAAGCTGTAGCCGAACCGACCGTCGAGGTGTCCGGCTCATCGGGACACATGGCACTGCGCACTCGGTTCGACGTCCGCGCTGTCTTGTCCCGTCCAGCGGGACACAGTGCACTGATTCCTATTTTCCCTGCTCAAGTCCCAGGTAGCGCAGTACGGCCAGCACCCTGCGATGGTCGGCGCTCGAGACCGGCAGGTCCAGCTTCGTGAAGATGTTCGCGACGTGCTTCTCCACCGCGCGCTCGGTCACGAACAGTGCCTCGGCGATCGCGCTGTTCGAGCGGCCCTCGGCCATCAGCGCGATCACGTCGCGCTCGCGCGGGCTGAGCACGTCCGTGATCGAGGTGGCCCGGCTAGCGCCGACCAGCTGCGACACAACCTCCGGGTCCAGCGCGGTGCCGCCCGCCGCCACCCGCTCCAACGCGTCGATGAAGTCCTTCACGTCCAAGACCCGCTCCTTGAGCAGATAGCCGATTCCGGCCGAGCCACCGGCCAGCAGCCTGCCTGCGTACTGCGTCTCCACGTACTGTGAGAACAGCAGCACCGGCAGCTTCGGGTCACGCGCCCGCAGCTCTAACGCCGCGCGCACGCCCTCGTCAGGCTGTACTGATGAACCGCGTGTAGGCGGCATCCTGATATCGGATACGACAATGTCGGGGCGGTGCTGAATAACCGCGAGCTTGAGCGCTTCAGCGTCGGCGACGGCTGCGGCGACCTGGTGCCCTTCGTCTTCAAGCAGGCCGATGAGCCCGCCGCGCAGGATCGCGGTGTCCTCGGCGATGACTACCAGCATTGATATCCCTGCTTCTGTCGCGTTGCGCTTCCGCTTGCACGTCCGTGAGCTGAACCGGCATCAAAACACCCCCGGCACCTCGATGGTGATGGTGGTCGGGCCGCCCGGCGGGCTGTCCACGTCCAGGTGCCCGTCCACGGTTCGCACCCGCTCGGCCAGGCCGCGCAGCCCGCTGCCGTCGCCGTCCAGGCGAGCGCCGCCCTTGCCGTTGTCCGTCGCGATCAGCCGAACCCGCTCGCCGTCGGACAGCACGGTCAGCGCGATCGTCGAGGCCCCGCTGTGCTTGCCCGCGTTCGTCAGCAGTTCGGCGGCGCTGAAGTACAGCATCGTCTCCACCGAGGCCGGCGGCCGCTGCGGCAGCTCGACGCGTACGGTCGCCGGGATCGGCGAACGCGCCGCGAGCGTGTGCAATGCGGGTTCCAGTCCTGAGTCGAGCGCGGGTGGGTGGATGCCGCGCACCAGTTCCCGCAGCTCGCCGATGATCTCCTTGGCGTCCTGTCGCGACGTGCTCACAAGGTGCGCCGCCCGGTCGTATTCCTGCGCCTCGAGCCGGGATTCGGCGCGTCCCAGCTGCATGCCGAGCGCCACCAGCCGGGCCTGCACGCCGTCGTGCAGGTTCCGCTCGATCCGCCGCAGCGTGGCCGCGGCTTCGTTGATCGCGTTCGCCCGGGTCTCTTCCAGCTCGCTGATCCGCAGCGAGGCGGCCGAGGGGCCGAGCAGCCGGGGCAGCAACCAGCGGTCGATCAGCAGCGAGCCGCGGGTGATCCACGGCGCCGCGAACAGCAGCAGCACGCCGAACCCCATAACCATCGCGCCGCGCGGCCAGGTGTCGAAGTAGTAGTTGCCGATCTGGATCGAGAAAGCGTGGCGCACGCCGTGCCGATCGGTGCGGTACTGCGGTTCCAGATTCCAAAGCAGCGGATAAGCCAGGAACGTCAGCGCGTACACCCAGGGCAGGACGCCGAGCGCGAACTGAGCCAGGCCGAGCGGCAGCCGAAGCGCGAGGTAGGCGAACGCCCGCCACGAGACCGGATCGGCCACGTTTCGCGCGAGGAAGCCGATCACGCCGGCGCCGCGCGGCGCCCGCGTCGGCTTTGAGACGCCCAGCCGAAGCAACGCGTTCGCCGTGCGGCGGCACAGTCCGGCGACCGTGCGATCCAGGGCGAGGAACAGCGGCAGCACCGGCACGAGGATCACGATCGTTCCGATCGAAGCGGCGGTGAGCAGGAGCGTGCCGCCGGCCGCGGCGAAGCCGAGTGCGCCGAGTATCGGACTGAGCAGCGCGTACAGCACCTCACGCCAGGTGCGCGCCGCGATCACTTCTCGCAGCGCGCGCCTGGCGATCATGGCTGTGCCCTTTCTGATGTCCACGGTCGAGTCAATGCCCTGGTCGGTTCTCAGTCTGGCCGATCGGGGCTCACACGTCCCGCTTCTTGATCGACCAGAAGGCGAGGATCAGCAGGCCGAGCGTCCAGAGCGCGACGATGCCGAAACCCGTCCACTGCGAATACGGCGTGCCGCCCGACTCCGTACGATCCATGATCAGCTGCCCGGCGCGCTGCGGCATCGCGTAGGTCAGGCGATGGCCCAGGCTGCCGGGCACCAGCGAGAGAAGGATGGGCACGACCAGGTTCAGGCCTAGCGCCACGCTGATCGCGGCCGCCGAGTGCCGCAGCAGCGTCCCGAGGGCCAGGCCGATCAGCGCGGTCATCGCCATCACGGCGCCGAAACCGAGAACCGCGCGTAGCGAACCGGGCGTGGAGAGGGTGACGGTGACGTGCTTGTGGACGATCGCGCTGCCGACGAAGAAGCAGATCCAGGCGATCAGCTCGGACAACACCAGCACCACCCCGGCCAGCACCACCGCCTTCGCCGCCAGCACCGGAGTGCGGCGCGGCGCGGCCAGCACGGTCGCCTTGATCATGCCGGTGGAGAACTCGGAGGTGATCAGCAGGACGCCGAGTACGGTGAGGGCCAGCTCCCCGAGTTGCGCGCCGGGCTGGAGGAACAGCCCGACCGTGTCGTTGTTGAAGCTCGCCTTGTCGTCCGGGCCGAGCGTGCCGTAGTGCGCGGTGAAGATCGCGGTGAGCAGGATGGAGATGCCGAGCGAGAGCACCAGCATCACGCCGAGCGACCACCAGGTGGATCGCAGGCTCTTGAACTTGGTCCACTCGCTGCGTAGCAGATCGGTGAAGCCGGGGTCGTGCGTTGGCCGGGTGGTGGTGGCCGGCGCGATGGTCAACGTGCTCATGGAATTCCCCTCGTGGGTGGGCCTGCGGCCGACAGGGCCGAGGTAAGACTGCTGTTTCGGTTGCCGCTCACTGCGGCTGTTTCGGCGCGGCTGCCTTGAACGCGGCGCGTATCGTGCGGTCCCCTGCCTCCCCACGAGCCGTGCCGCTGCCGGCTCCAAGAGCCAGCGCGCTGCGCGTCAGCCGCCGCTTCAGCGGGCGCTGTACTCGACGGCGTTCGCGGTCAGTCGCATGAACGCCTCTTCAAGCAGCGCGGGACGGGCCACGTCCGGAGTCGCCGCGTAGACGGCTGGGTCGGTGTGCCGCCGGATGAACTCGGCCGTGGAACTGTCCGCGAGCAGCCGGCCGCGGCCGATCACCAGCAAGTGGTCCGCGGTCACCGCCATCTCGTTCATCAGGTGCGAGGAGACCAGCACCGCCCGGCCCTCGGCGGCCAGCCGCTTCATCAGGTTTCTGATCCAGAGGATGCCCTCCGGGTCGAGCCCGTTCACCGGCTCGTCGAGCACGACGATGCGTGGATCGCCGAGCAGCGCGGCCGCGATGCCGAGCCGCTGCGCCATACCCAGCGAATAGCCTCCGGCCCGCCGTCCGGCCACGTCCCGCAGCCCCACCAGGTCGATCACCTCGTCGACCCGCCGAGCCGGCAGCGCCTGCGTCTGCGCCAGACACAGCAGGTGGTTGCGCGCGGTACGCCCCTTGTGGAAGGCCTTCGCTTCCAGCAGCGCCCCCACCTGAGTCAGCGGGATCCGCAACGACGCATATGGCCGCCCGTTGATCAGTGCCCGCCCCGAGTCCGGCCGCTCAAGGCCCAGCAGCAGCCGCATCGTGGTGGACTTCCCTGCCCCGTTCGGCCCCAGAAAGCCGGTCACCTTTCCCGGCGCGACGGTGAAACTAAGGCCGTCGACCGCGGCCTTGCCCCCGTATCGTTTGGTCAATCCCTGCGCTTCGATCGCGTATGTCGAGGTCATGCCTCAACTTTGTCGGCCGGCGGCCACCACCCGCGAGGGAGCGGTCACCCGTTCCGCAGGTAGTGCTGGCACGAAGAGCGAGGCGCTTCGCCCTGCTCATCAGAGACGGTGCGCGCCCATGCCTCGCTCAGTCGTCGTCGGGTGTAGCGCCCGTATGGCGGGGGTGGTGGGAGTCACAACGCGGCTTTTAGCGGCCTCCGATACCCTTCGAAGGAAGAGTGTCCTTACCGCGATGACGCAGCAGGGAGTGCCCAATGAGCGAGTCCGGACCGATCCGCGTGGTGATCGCGAAGCCGGGCCTTGACGGCCACGACCGCGGGGCGAAGGTCGTCGCGCGGGCGCTGCGCGACGCGGGGATCGAGGTCGTCTACACCGGCCTGCACCAGATGCCCGAGCAGATCGTCGCGACGGCGATCCAGGAAGACGCGGACGGCATCGGCCTCTCGATCCTTTCGGGCGCGCACATGACGCTGTGCCCGAAGGTGGTCGAGCTGCTGCGTGAACGGGACGCGGCCGACATCAAGGTTTTCGTAGGCGGGATCATCCCGGACGGCGACATTCAGCCGCTGCTGGACGCTGGCGTCCGCGCGGTGTTCACGCCGGGCACGCCGACGCAGTCGATCGTCGACTGGGTCAAAGAGCAGCTGGGGCCGGCGGTCGCGACCGCTTCCTGACGCTGAGGCCGAGGCGGAGGCAGAGACTGAGGCCGAAGCAGAGGCAGAGCCCGACACCGACACCGAAGCTTCCCCAGATTTCGGTACGGGCGGGCGCGGCGGTGACGGGCGTGATGGCGCGCTAGCCGCCTTTGCCGGTCATGCCGCATTGGGCCATGATCGTCGCCAGTTCGCCGGTGATTTCGACCGGGACGAACTGAATCGGGCCGCCAAGTTCCTGTGCGCTCACCGTGATCCGAACCGGCGGCGGATCCCCATTGACCGCCACGAAGTTGTTGCCGGCCGAGTAGCACTTGCCGGGCACCGTCACGTATACGTTCACTTCGCCGCCAGGCGGGACCGACTCCGGCGCGATGTACAGCGGCGGTGCGGCTGACGTGCGCGCGAACGCGGCATCGATGACTTGAACCGTCACCGCACCGTCGTTGCGTAGCAGCACCAACACGCCGCTGCCGGAGACCGACAATTCGGCGTAGCTCGACGATTGATCGGGCTCGGTGGCCTGCCGCAACAGGATTGGCACCGGCCGCGGCTTGTCAACGAATCGGTACGCGCCATACGCGCCGAACGCGAAGCCCACGACGGCCACCATCGAGGCCACGACGCCGGTGCGTCGGCGCAGCCTGGCCGCGAGGCTAAGTTCGTTACTTGAGATGGCCATTGCCGCTGCTGTGAATGCCGGGCAGTTCAGGGGTGCCGCAGTATTGCTTGATCACTGCGGAGTCGTACAGCGTCAGACCTTGGTCGCTCTCGCGCGACTGGGAGTTGTACGGGCCGTCACGGGCATCGGTGAACGCCAGTACGTCGTAGCCGTATCCCGCCTGCGCTGCCTCTAGCGCGGTACTGCAGTTCTCGACGCCGATGTAGAGCGAGATACGAGCCGAACCGTGCGCTGGGATGGTGGTCGGCGTCGGGATCTGCACATCGAGACCCGCGCCGGAGATCCAACTCGAGCGCACGTTTGTCGGCATCGTCGCGAGCAGCGCGTACGGCGCGCGGTTGGTGATGTCGATGGAGTAGATGTAGCCGCCGGGCAGGAGGTACGAGGGCCTGCTAGTCGCCGTCGCCGTGACGACCTGTGGGCCGGGCATCGCCGCGCACACCGCGGCCTCCTCGACATCGCTGAACCGATCGACCATCAGCGACTGGGCGCGGGTGTGGCCGTCGGCGGTGCGAACCGTGAGCCTGGCGACCGTTGCGACCGGGTCGACCGGCGGCAAGTCGCCGCAGACGAAGTGTGCGACGCCGCGCAGTACCGTGACGGCGCCGGGTGCCGCCGGATGGAGGCTAGAACCCGCAGGGGTCAGCTTGGCGATGCCGAACTGCGGGGCGGTGACCTGAGCGCCGAGCACACTTACGGGATCCGGACTGTCGTTGATCACGCTGAGGGTCACGGGCTGGTCGAAGGTGTTCGTCCAAGGCGTCGCGAGCAGGTCCTTCACGTTGGTTGGCGCGATAGGGAGTGGCTCGACGACGAACGGATTGATTGGTGCCAGGTGGATCCGGGTGATCGTGCGGTCTTGGGCCGCGGACTTGCCTTCCAGGTATCCGGCCGTGGAGGCGGCGCCGAGGGCGAGGGCGGCCAGGGCGATGCCGGCCTGAACGAACAGTGGATTTGCCGTGGACAGGCCCGCGTTCCAGCGCCGACTGACCCGCTCCTGCAGCGGCGGCGCCTCGTGTGCGGAGGACCACACGCCGCCCTGGGTGTCGTCGTAGTCGAATTCGATTTCGAGGCCCAAACCACAGCCCTCCCGGCGGCTTGTCGCACACCGAGTCTATCCGTTGGTACCTGCACGGTCAGCTGTCAGGCGGCGTCGCGTAGGAACCGCGAGTGCCTCTGTCGGCGCGATCGAATAGTGTCTCGCTCATGGCAGGAACGATCAACCCCGCCGCGGCGCAGCGCTGGTCGGCCGACCGGGTACACGCGCTGGCGCCAGACCCGGCGTCGCAGCGTGCGGGCGCGAAACTGGCCTCGCCGGCGCCGTGGAGCGGCTACGGCGCGCGGAGCGGGATCGGCTTGCTGTGGGGCGATTGCAAGGGCAGCGGTGCGAAGCCGTATCAGGTCACTGTCGAACTTGGGGCCGACCAGGGCGCGCCCGCCTACGCCTGCTCCTGCCCCTCGCGGAAGTTCCCCTGCAAGCACGCGCTCGGCTTGATGCTGCTTTGGTCCGCCGGCGGGGTACCCGAGGCCGAGGAGCCACCGCAGCGGGTGCAGGACTGGCTCGAAGCGCGCCGCGAGCGGGCGCAACGCAGTGAGGCACGAAAAGCGGTGGCCACCGGGCGGGCCGCGGCGGAGGGCGACGACGCCGATCCGACTGCCGCTCGCAAGGCGACTGAGGCGGCCGAACGCCGCACCGCACAACGGATCCAGCGCATCGACGCAGGGCTCGATGACCTCGAACTATGGCTCTGCGACCAGGTGCGCTCCGGGCTGACCGGCCTGCGCGCCGCCGGGTACCGGCCGATCGACGACCTGTCCAGGCGCTTGATCGACGCGCAGGCCGGCGCACTGGCCGCACGAGTACGCGAACTTACGCACTGCCTCAATGCGTCAGAGGACTGGCCGGAGCGCACGCTGGCCGAGTTCTCGTTGCTGCACCTGTTGATCCAGGGCTGGCGCAACCGGGAATCGCTGCCCGCGCCGCTCGCCGCGACCGTGCGGCGCCGGATCGGGCTGACCATGACCGCCGCGGAGATCGCGGAGGTCGGCGAGCACGCCTCCGGGCGGTGGCTGGTCCTCGGCAGCCGGGACCTGGCCGCGGACAAACTCGTCGAGCGCCGGGTTTGGCTGCAACGTGAGGCGGACGGACGGATCGCCATGCTGCTCGCGTTCGCGCCGGCCGGCCAGGCCTTTGGCATCGCGCTGCCCGCCGGCGCGGTCCTTGCAGCGGAACTGGCTTTCGCTCCCGACGCGGTACCGCTGCGAGCCGTCCTGGTGGAACACGCGGTGTTGAATCAGGACGCGGCCGTGGATCAGGATGCTGTGTCGGTGCTCGATGGCCCGCAGGGCGGAACGCTGGACGAGGCTGCCGCGGGCTTCGCGGCGGCGCTCGCGGCCGATCCGTGGACCGCGGCCGTACCGGTCGTGCTCGACAGCGCGGTTCCGCTTGTCGGCGCGAAGCCGGAGGCATGGCAGATCATTGACGCCAAAGGTGGCAGCCGGGTTCCACTGCTGGCGGATGCCGACGGTATGGATCCGACGCGCGCCGAACAGCTGCGCCAGACGCTGCTCGCCTGCAGCGGCGGCCATCCCGCGCCGTTGTTCGGCCTGTACCGGCCCGCTGGGCTGACCCCGATCACGATCTGGAACAACGGACAGGCGGCGAGCTTGTGGTGACGGGTACGCACCAGCACGGGGCTCTGCCCGACGCCGATCAGACGGCTGAGATCGCCGATTGGGCTGAGTTGGTGTCAATCGCGCTGGTCGGCACGGATCGGCGGCCGGTGCCGCAGATCCCAAGCATCGCAGGCAGCCCAAGCGTCACAGGCAGCCCAAGCGTCACAGGCATTGCCGGCAACGCGGACCGAGGTCCGGGGTCCGGACGCCAATCGCAGGACCCTGCACTTATCCTGCTCTCCCAAGCGGCGCAGGCCGGCCTCGCCTGGCGGGTAGGACGCCCGCCGGAGCGTTTCGAGGGCACGCTGCCCGATCCCGCGCCGGTGGACCCCCGGCCGCCGCTGCCCGAGGCCGCTGCCCACCGGCTGTGCACCATCCTGGACTCGTACCCCAAGTATTTGCCGGAATGGCTTTCGGCCGTGCGGGCCGCCGGCTACCGGCTGCCTGCCGCGTTCCTCCCGCAGCTGCTCGACCTCGGCCGTACCAACATGCTGATCCGCGTCGACCTCGCGGCCGTGCTCGGCGAACCCGGGCGCTGGCTCGTCACGGCCGGCGGCAACTGGAAGTACCTGTCGCGCGAGGCTCGCGCGCGGTTGCGGCCGGAGGACTGGCAGAGTGCTGATCCGGATCGGCGCATCGCTTACGTCGCAGGGCTCTACCTCACCGACGCCGATGCGGCTCGGCGGCTGATCCGGGAGACCTGGGCCGGGGAACGCGCGCCGGTCAAACTCGGCCTGCTCGCGCTGCTCTCGCGCTACCCCGACCCGGCCGACCTGTCGTTCGTGCAGGCGCTGATCCGGGACTCCTCGAAGCAGGTGCGTGACGAGGCCACGCTGCTGGCCGGCAGCCTGGAGCGTAAACGCGACAAGCCGCAGCCGCCCGAATTCACCGCCGAGGTAGCGCGGTTGCTCGCCGCTGCCCGGGGAATCAGCCGGGACCTGCACAACTTCGTGATGACCCGCACCGGCGAGGGCTGGCCGCCGGACGGCGCGCTGCTGCTGCTCGACGCGCTCGTCGATCACGGCCGGCGGGCCGATCAACCCGCATGGACCGGCTGGATAGCCGAACAGTTGCAGGTCGCGGTCGCGGACAACGCCCCGGTCTCTGTGCGCGACCGGGTGGCCGCGCTGGTAGCGCAGCAGGCCGTGGCCCTGGCTTCGGGTGATCAGACACCGCGCGATCAGACACCGCGCGATCAGACAACACGCGATCAAACACCGCACACCGCGTCCCGGGTCGACTTGGTTTCGATGCTCGCTCTGCTGGACTTCCGCCGCGACATGCTCGCCGAACTCGCGCCGCCCGACCAGGCGGCGGCGCGGCCGGCCCAACCGTAACCGCGTTCGTTTCGAATCAGTACCACGCGAATCGCG
>NZ_DATNGK010000249.1:0-10412 GCF_035605935.1 Actinocrinis sp.
TGAACCTCGGCAACGTCCATTGGTGGCTCGGCGAACACAATAGGGCGCGCGCCTACCTCGAGCAGGCGCTGAAGGGGTACCGGCGCACCAGTGACCGCGACGGCGAGGCGCGTGCCCTGGCGCGGCTCGGGCTCGTGCACGAACGGCTCGGCGACTACCTGGCCGCCGCCGAGCACATGAATCAGTCCCTGGAGTGCTATCGCGCGGCGAAGAACAGCCACGGCGAAGGCTCGCAACTGCTCAACCTCGGCGCGCTGCATCGGCGATTGGGCAACCGCGAGCAGGCGACGCGCGAGCTTCGTCAGGCTGCTGAGATCTTCGTCGACCTGGAGGACTCGCGCCTGGAAGGCTACGCGCTGGGGAATCTGGCCGTGGTGGTGAGCGAAGTCGGGCAGCATGACGAGGCGCTGGCGCACCTTGAGCGCGCACTGGAACTGTGCCGCCGCACCGGGGATCGTGGCGGCGAGGGCAGCGCGCTGAGCACAATCGGCGCCGTGTACGCACGCGCCGGCCAGTACACCTCAGCCCTCGAATACCTGCGCCGCGGGCTGGCAGTCAGCCGGGAGACCGGGGATCGCAGCCTGGAGACCGAAACGCTCAACTCACTCGGCGAGACGCTGCTGGCGATCGAACATCCTGACGCGGCGCTAACCCGGCACCGAGCCGCGCTCGAGCTGGCCGACCGCAACGGCGACCGCTTCGAACAGGCTCGGGCGCTGAGCGGCCTTGCCGCCGCACTCGACAGCCGCGGACACGCCGTCGACGGCCACGAACACGGCCACGAACAACGCCGTGCACAGGCCCATGAATACCGAGCCCGCGCGCAGGAAATCCGTCGCCGACTCGGCATCCGGGACGACGGCTGACCCGCATCCGTCAGCAATCCCGCGACCTACTGGCAGGCCACGCCGTTGACGGTGAGATCAGTAGGCACCGAGGTCGTGGCGGACCGAGCGCTCCAGCCGAACGAGGTCGCATAACCGCTGCGGATCGTGCCGTTGTACGAGGCGTTCGTGGCCGTGGCGTGTAAGCCGTCAGGCGCTGAGAGATTCGACTGCCAGACGGAGATGTCCGTGGTGTACTCGTTGAAGGTCCAGCGCACCGTCCAGCCGTTGATGGTCGCCGGTGCGTTGTTGGCGATACTGATGTCCGCGGTGAACCCGCCGAACCACACGTTCTGGATCGTGTACGTGCACGTCACCGCGGGGCTTGTGGCCGCCAGAGCCGGTCCGCCCGCCATCGCGCCGGCGAGCAGGCCGCCCGCTGCCGAGACCGCGATCAAGCGTCCGCCGAGCAATCGTGTGGTGCCTATCCGACCGCGCATCCAGCCCCTTCCGCGGCACTGACAGGGTCAATACCTCGATTTAGTAGCACAATCCGTGGGATCTGACTACTGACACCCCTGGTTCCGCTAACTCGACGCGTGGTGTTCGCCGTGCCCATGCTCTGGTTCGCCGTGCTGCCCGTGGGCTTCGTGGTGTTCGCTGTGCTGCTGGTCTGGGTTCCCGCCCATCATGCCGAGCATCTGCCGCCCTCCGGTGCGCACGAACCTTGCCACGAGCGCCACTGCAAGCAGCAGGAAAACGATGTTGAGCCAGGTGGTGTAATTCCACGACACGCCCTCGGTCGGCAGCTTCGCAGCGTGCTGATCGGGAGCCAGGCCGAGGCCGCCGAAGACGAGTTCGATGACGTACCCGGCCGCTGCCATCGCGACATAGAACGTACCGGCGAGGAACAGCGCCATGCGCGCGCCGTAGTACTTGCGGTAGATGTTCAAGATCGGCACGATCAGCAGGTCGGCGAAGATGAACGCGACCACGCCGCCGAAGCTGATCCCGCCCTTCCACAGCACCACGGCCAGCGGCACGTTGCCGATCGAGCAGACGAAGCTGACCACCGCCACCAGCGGGCCGACCAGCGGACCCCAGATCTTGGACGCGAGCGGATGCCCGGTCAGGAAGAAGTGCGTCCAGAACGTGTCCGGCACCCACGCCGCGATCGCCCCCGCGATCAGAAGACCGGCCGCGATGTCGCGCAGCACGGCGGCCCACTCCATCACGAAGATGTGCGAGACCGAGGTGAACCCGCGGCGGGAGAGCAGCCGGCGCAGGAACGGCTCGTCGCCGGTCACCGACATGTCCATCGCGGCGTGGCCCTCCATCGAACCGGCGACACCCCGCTCGGCCTGCCCACGCGCCGCCCGCAGCAGCCGGTCACGCAGCAGCAGCCGCAACAGCAGCGCCAGTACCAGGATCATCACCGGTCCGCCGGCGAACTCCGCCGCGGTGAACTGCCAGCCCATCAGCAGCGCCAGGATGATGCCGAGTTCCACCACCAGGTTCGTCGAGGCGATCTCGAACGCCATCGCGGCGGTGAAGTTCGCGCCCTTGCGAAACAGCGAACGAGCCAGCGCCACCGCGGCGTAGGAGCAGGACGAGGACGCCGCGCCGAGCGCCGAGGCGAGCGCGAGCGTACGCGGCCGGTCATCACCAAGCCAGCGCACGATCGTGCTCTTGCGCACCAGTGCCTGCACGATCGCCGACAGCAGGAATCCGAGAATGAGAGCCCAGATGATCTCCCAGGTCATCGACCCGGCGATGGACAAGGCGTGCGTGACGGCGGGCAAAGCGACCTCACTGCGCATCGTTCCGTTCGGCGGCCTGCTGCAACCGTATACCCCACTGGGGTATTCCATGCAACGCAACCTTTCCCCGATCCAGTCGTGTCGGGATTGAGCCGGATTGGCTTGATGGGAATGATTGACCCGTCTTGTGGTCTAGTCCAATCTTTTGCCAAGTGGTCTAGTCCAACCACGCACAGGCCGTCATCACCCACCGTTCGCGACGGCCTGCGGTTTCCTTGTCAGGAGGCGCCATGTTCAGACGTCGTAGAGCTGCCCTCGCCCTGGTCGTCGTCTTCGCCGCGATGTTCGCGTCCCTGTTGGGCGCGTCGACGGCGCTGGCCGGTACCCGCCCGCTCGGCCCGGCGGCCAGGATCGCACCGAACGCGACATGTACCCCCGTCAGCACCCTTACCGGCGACCACTACACCGCGGTGCAGATCGCGCAGGTCGCCCAGCAGGGCGGCTTTTCCGGCAACGACTGGACCATCTCGGTGGCCATAGCCGAGGCGGAGAGCTCGGGCTGGACCCGGGCCACGCTCGTCGACACCGACTGCAGCGTCGACCGCGGGCTTTGGCAGATCAACTCCTACTGGCACGGCGAGGTCAGTGACTCCTGCGCCTTCACTCCCTCCTGCGCCGCCCCGGCCACCCACACGATCTGGGCCAACGGCGGCTGGAGCCAGTGGACCACCTACACCAACGGCGCCTACCTCTCACACATGAGCGACGCTCAGGCCGCGGTCAATCAGGTCAGTGGCGGCGGAGGCGGGGGAGGTGGTGGCGGTGGTGGCGGCGGCTACACCGGAACCTGGCAGGCGTACCACGCCTACTCGATCGGTGACGTCGCCTCCTACAACGGCGTCAACTACCGATGCATTCAGGCGCACACTTCACTGCCGGGCTGGGAGCCGCCGAACGTGCCGGCGCTCTGGCAGCGCAGCTAGCTCCTCAGTGCTCGCCGTCCCGAATCACCGCATCCTGTTACACCGCTGGACCCAGGGCGACCTGGGTCCAGCGGTGTAACAGGATTATCAGTTTCCGGATTCTCGCACGGGGGCGCGGCGCCGCGGGTATGGTCAGAATGAGGGGGCTGTCATTCCGTGCCGCGGCGCACGGCTGTTTCTGGGGTGGGTGCTTCCTTGGCCCGTGTACCGACACGGGCCGTACCGTGTCAGAGATCTGTCATCGGGAGGGGACGCATGGCAATGACGCCATTTGCGCACGACAGCAAGGAACGGCACGAAGACAAACCCGGATCCGCACGCGGTTCTCGGCGCCGCCGCCGGACCGCCGCGGCAGCCGTACTCGCGCTCCTGGTCGCCGGCCTGTACGCGCCGCAGATCGTGAACGCGCCGCCGGCCAACGCGTTCGGCACCATCAACGGACTCGGCCAGCGCGCCGAGCACGAGCGGGTCACCCGCGCCGCGCTGGCCTGCGCGCCCGGGGTCAAGTCCGACGGCTCCTGCTTTGAGCCGCGCTCCATCGACCAGCTCGCCGGACACTCCGGCACCTTCGGCGCGGTCGGCGCGCCCGACCTCGACGAGTCCGGCGACCCGAACGCGCACTGCGACGACGCCGACTTCCTGAACGTCCCCGGCTACCCGCAGTCCCGCGCCGCGGCGACCGCCCAGCTCCAGGGCTGCGTGGACCACCTGCGCCAGCGCTTCACCCAGGGCGTCAGCGCGGCCGCCGGGCTGCTCGACTCCTCCGGCGAACTGATCCCCGGCGAGGCGGACGTCAGCTTCGACTGCACCTTCGGCGGCGGCGTCTCCGGCCGGGCCAAGTGCAACGCGATCGAAGGCCTCGGCCGCGCCCTGCACGGCGCCCAGGACTTCTACTCGCACAGCAACTGGGCCGACCAGTCCGACCCGACAAAGCCGATCAGCGTCACCAACCCGCCCGGCCTCAACCTGCCCGGGCCCAGCCCCATCCTGGATCTGGCCGGCAGCGGCCCGATCTCCGTGCCGACCGACCTGACCACCGGCTTCTACGCGGGCATCTTCAGCGACAACTGCCCTGGCAAGTCCGGCCGCATCACCCACGCCTGCCTTAACAAGGACAAGGCCCTGATCGACCCGACCACGGGTACGGCCACCGATCCACGGACCCCGCGCGGCCAGGTGCTCGACAACGAGCAGAAGGCGGTCAGCGGCGCGATCGCCGAGACCCAGCGGCAGTGGGCCGACTTCCGCAACGCCATCATCTCGCAGTACGGCTCGGACAACGGCCAGCGGATGATCCTGGCGATCACCCAGGACATACCCAAGGTGGACGTGGTCTTCGCGATCGACACCACCGGCAGCATGTCGCCGTACATCGCCAGCGCGGTCAGCGCGGCCAACAGCATCCTGGACGACCTTTCCGGCAGAGGCACGCCCGCGCGGCTGACGGACTACCGCATCGGCCTCGTCGACTACAAGGACGTTGACTCGACGATTCCCGGCTGCCCGCCGGACTACGACGCGGTGATCGACCTCAACTTCGCCACGAAACGCACCGACGTCATCAACGCGCTCGGCACCTTGCCCGGCAAAGTCGGCGGAGGCTGCGACATCCCCGAGGACGTGCTCTCCGGAGTCAACACCGCAGTCGGCTTCCCGTGGCGACCCGGAGTGTCCAAGGCGATCATCGTCATGGGCGACGCGCCCGGCCATGACCCCGAGGCGCACAGCGGCCTGACCTCGGCGTCCGTGATGGCGGCCGCCAACGCGGTCGACCCGGCCTCGGTCTACCCGATCCTGGTCGGTTTCGACCCGAGCGCCACCTCGTTCATGACCCAGCTGGCCACCGGCACCGGCGGCCAGACCTTCGACAGCAACGCCCCCGGCGGAGTCGGCGGCGCCTTGATCGACGCCATCACCGCGATCGCATCCGCACCTCCCGGCGGCGACACCACCCCGCCGACCGTGACCGTCAACCTGCCGACCGCGCCCGACTCGCAATCCGGCGTGTTCAACGCATCGCAGGCCCCGGTCACCGGCACGGTCACCGCGACCGACGCCTCAGGCGTCTCCGCGATCGACTGCACCGACAGCGGCGGCGCAGTGACCGAGGGACCGCTGACGATCGACGCCTCCGGCAACGCCAGCCGCACGCTCACGGTCACCGGCGACGGACAGCACATCGTCCAGTGCGGGGCGACTGACGGATCAGCCACGAAGAACACCGGCGCGGCCGATGGCTCGGACTCCGCGGCAGCCCTGGAGATCGACACCACGGCCCCGACCGTGGGCTGCTCCGTCGTGCCGACCGAACTCACCCCGGCGGACGGCGGACTGGTCACCGTCGATGCGAACGTGATGGTGGGCGACGCGTTCTCCGGTCCGGCCGGATTCACCCTCACTGCGGTAACCAGCAGCGAGCCAAACAACGACAACAGCATCCAAGGCTTCGACGTGGGCACCGCGGACACCGAGGGCCAGCTACGCGCCGAGTCCACCAGCGCCGCCGGCCGGGTCTACACTCTGACATATCAGGGTGCTGATGCGGCAGGCAACACGGCGACCTGCCAGGCCACCGTCACCGTTCCGCCGAAGCCGGGCGGAATCGGCGTCGACACCATGGTCAACACCACGATCGACAAGTCCACCGGCCAGCTCGCCTCCGCACCGGTGAGCACGAGCGCGGGCAATGAACTGCTGCTCGCGTTCGTCTCCTCTGACGGTCCGGACGGCAAGACCCAGCAGGTCACCAAGGTCACCGGCGGCGGCCTGACCTGGAGCTTGGCGGCGCGCGCCAACGGAACGAAGGGCACCGGCACCGCCGAGGTCTGGCAGGCCCATGCGACGGCGCCGCTCGCGAACGCCGTCGTCACGGCCTCCATCAAGACCACCGGCTATGACGGCGCGATCACGGTCGTGGCGTACACCGGCGCCGCGCCGAGTGTGGGCGCGAGCGCGACCGCCGGGGCCAAGACGGGCGCGGCGAGCGTCAAATTGACCACCACCGCGGCGGGCTCGCAGATCTGGGCGGCCGGCCACGACTGGACGCACGCGGCCGCGCAAACCGCGCTGCCTGGGCAGAGCCTGGTCGAACAGAACCTGGACACGCGCGTCGGCGACACCTATTGGGTGGAGCAGAGCGCTGCGATCCCGACCGCGGGGCCGGTGACCTTCGGCAGTTCCGCGCCGACCACCGACCGCTGGGAACTGGCCGCGGTGGAGGTGCGAGCGGCCGGCTGACGCAGGGGTGGTGAGCACGGCGGCGCGGGCTGCCGTGCTCACCAGCGCGCCGGTGGCAGACTGGCCGCAGCGGCGGATCGAGGAGAGCCATGGGCGTACAGCGGCGGCATCTGGTCTGGCAGGTCATCGAGACGGCCGGGTTCGAGGCGGCCCGGCTGAGCCTCGACGGCCTGACCCTGCACGCGACCGGCCGAGCCGTGGGCCAACTCCCCGAGCCCTACTGGCTGACTTACACGTTGCAGACCGACGATCGCGCCGCGACCACTCGCCTCGGCGTGGCGGCTACCACCACCGACGCAAGCTACGACCTTGACCTGCGGCGGGAGGGCGAGACCTGGTACGTCAACGGTGAGCCGCGCACCGACCTCGCCGGCGCGTTTGACTGTGACCTGGCCTGCTCGCCGGTCACCAACACGATGCCGATCATCCGGTATGGCTTGCAGCACGGCCCCGGAGCGCAGCGATTCCTCATGGCGTTCGTGCAAGTTCCGACCCTGCGCGTAGTCACGTCTCAGCAGTCATACACGCATCTCAGTCTCGCGGAAGACACCGCGCGCGTCCGATACGCGTCCGGAAGCTTCGTCAGTGATCTCACTGTGGATCGCGACGGACTGGTCATCGAGTATCCGACGATGGCGAGCCGGATCCCCGCCGTGACACCGGTCACGGCGGAACAGCGAATCGGCGGCCCGGGCTCGCCCCGACCGGGCGCCGACCGATCCTAGGGTGTGTTTCGGACCCAGCCGCGGATCCGAAACACACCCTGGCTGGGGATCGCTAACCGAGGTGCCATTGCTGGTTGCTGCCGCCGTTGCAGGACCACAATTCGACCAGCGCGCCGTTGGCGGTGGACGCTCCGGTCACATCAAGGCAGAGCCCTGATTGGACGCCGGTGATCGTGCCGTTGGAGTTGAGGTTCCACTGCTGGTTGGCGCCGCCGTTGCAGGACCAGGTCTCCACTTTGGTGCCGGGGGAGGTCTGGTTGTCGTAAGCGTCGAGGCACAGGGCGGTGCCGTTCACCGTGGCGCTCAACTGGTTCGAGGAGGTGTGCGTCCAGGACTGGTTGGCCTGGCCGCTGCAGTCCCAGATCTGCAGCTGGGTGCCCAGCGTGGTGCTGGAGTTCGGGATGTCCAGGCACTTGCCAGAGGCCGTCGCGTGCAGCGGGCTGCCGGTTCCGCCTCCGCCGCCGCCTCCGCCGCCACCACCACCTCCGCCTCCGCCGGAGGATCCGCCCAGCGTGATGTTGGAGTTGCCGCTGCTCTGGTAGCCCTCGGTGGCGAGGATCATGTAGTTGAACTGGCCCATGTTCATGCCGTGGCTTGCCCAGGCGTCGAAGAAGTTGCCGGTGGTGATGGTGCCGCCGGTGCGGCGGCTCTGGCGCACGGCCCAGTATTGGTTGAACGTGGCGGTCCCGATGATCGACGGCTGATTGACGCGCGTCGTCTCGTAGATGTCGTACGTGCCGCCGTCGCTGTTGACCGTGCCCTTATACGTTCCGGTGGGCCGGTAGCTGCCCCAGTTGTCGGTGATGTAGTACTCGACCAGCGGATTGGTCGTCCAGCCATACAGCGACAGATACGAATTGCCGGACGGGTTGAAGCTGCCGGAGTAGTTGACGGTCATCCGGCCGCCGGTGCTCCAGCCGGTGCCCGCGACGAAGTTGTTGACGTTGCTCCAGGACGTGCTGTAGTTGCCGCCGGAGCCGAGGGTCATGCAGGCCGAGCCGCCGCCGGCGGTCCAGAACGAGTAGTAGTAGCCATTGCTGTTACCGGTCTGGCTCGAACAGATCGTGCCGGCCGCGTTCGCGGTGCCGGGCAGGATGGTCGTCACCAGGGTGAGCGCCGCGGCCACCACGGCCGTGCCGGCGCCGCCTATCAGCAATCTGGCGCGCTTGCCGAGCGGCAGGCGCAGGCCGCGTCTGCGGCGTTCTGACTGAGCGGAGCGCATGCGTGCTCCTTCCTCATTGAAGGGTCGCGGAAGTACGGGCGGCATCGCGCAGCCCGTTCGGGTGGGTTGGGTCGGCGGCAAAAGTATTGGACCGGCTTCGGCTACGGGTCAACGATTTCGGTAATGTTTCGCTGACCCTGCTTTCCCATCCGTGCCAGCTCTGTGTGGAATCACCGCCAATTCGCACAGGGGCAATTCCCGGACTCGCAAGCGCCACCCTGCCGTATCGCCCCCTTATCTCCATGACCAGGGAGGGACGCGGCTGTGAAAGCTTCGAACATTCGATAGTCAAGCGACATGTTCAAACATTCTCGACTTTCACGGAATCATTGGCTATGAGCCGATATCGGCTACCGTTAGCGATAGCCCTTACCCACCGGACAAAGAGGTCCAATGCTGCGATCCCGTTTCCTGAGGTCCCGGCTGTTGAATACCGCGCTGGCGATCGGCGCGGCCGCCGGGCTGTGCGTGCAGGCCGCGCCGCAGGCCGCCGCCGCCTCGCTGACTCAGATAACGAACTTCGGCACCAACCCGACCGGCCTGCAGATGTACTTGTACGTGCCGAACAACGTCAAGCCGAACCCCTCGATCCTGCTGGCCCTGCACGGGTGTCAGGGTTCGGGCCCGTACCTGTACTCCAGCACCGACTTCGGCTCGCTGGCCGATCAGTACGGATTCATCGTCATCTACCCCTCGACCAACCCCGGCGGCAGCTGCTGGGACGTCTCCTCCAGCCAGGCGCTGACGCGCAACGGTGGCAGCGACCCCGTAGGGCTCATGTCGATGATCACCTACACCGAGCAGCACTACGGCGCGAACCCCGGCTCCGTGTATGTGACCGGTGAGTCCTCGGGCGGCATGATGACCAACGTCATGGTCGCCGACTACCCTGACGTGTTCAAGGCCGGCGCGGCGTTCATGGGAGTGCCCTACCACTGCTTCTACACCGGAACGGTGCGCGGATGGAACGGGCCTTGCGCCGGCGGCCAGGTCTCTATGACCCCGCAGCAGTGGGGTGATCTCGCGCGCGGCGCCGACCCGGGTTACAGCGGCCCGCGGCCGCGAATGCAACTGTGGCACGGCACCGCCGACACCACGCTGAACTACAACAACCTCGGGGAAGAGATCAAGCAGTGGACGAACGTCCTCGGCGTGAGCCAGACCCCGTCGTCCAGCGACACCCCGGTCACCAACTGGAACCGCACCCGGTACAACGACGCCGCGGGCACCACACAGGTCGAGGCTTACAGCATCGTCGGAGCCGGACATCAGCTGCCGATTCAGGGCTCTGGCATGGCGGCGTACGCCATTCACTTCATGGGCCTGGACGCGGGTTCCTCCGGCGGCGGTGGCGGTGGCGGTAGCACCGGTCCGTTGCACGCGGTGGGTGCCGGTAAGTGCCTGGATGACCCGAACTCCACGACCACCGGCGGCACTCAGCAGGACATCTACACCTGCAGCGGGGCCGCGAACCAGACCTGGACGCACACCTCTTCCGGCGCGCTGAGCGTGACGGTCGGCGGCACCACCATGTGCCTGGACGCCAACGGCAAGGGCACCACCAACGGCACCAAGGCCATCATCTGGTCCTGCAACGGCCAAACCAACCAGCAATGGAACCTCAACGCCAACGGCACCATCACCGGCGTCCAATCAGGCCT
>NZ_DATNGK010000250.1:0-3824 GCF_035605935.1 Actinocrinis sp.
CCGGCGCAGCCGCCAGCGCCATCCTCGTCCTCAATAACAGCCAGGTCAGCAACAACCGCGCCGGCGGCGACGGTGGCGGTATTGCGAACGGCGTGCCCCTAGGTGGCCCGATGCCTTTGATCGGCGGACCCGTCACCTTGAACCACAGTCAGGTGACCGGCAACACGGCAGTCCACGGCGGAGGCATCTTCAACTTCGGCGGCACGGTGACCCTGGCGAAGACGTCTGTCACCGGCAACAACCCGGACAACTGCGAACCCCCAGGTAGCATCACCGGCTGCGTCGGCTAAGGAGCTGTTCCTCAGTCGCATCGCTGAGACCAGCCGCGAGCTGCCAGACAAGGACGACGACACGACTTTCTCCCGCACCGGCCCCGAACGGCTGACGCTGATCACCTGCGGCGGCAGCTTCAACTGCTCGAAATGCTCGTACGTCGACAACATCGTCGTCACCGCCGTCCCCAACCAACGTCGCCTCGCACGCGCGTCGTCGCCGCTTCAGCGTTTGCCGCGGGTGCGCAGGAAAGTTGGCCTAGGCAATGTCCACCATCGGTTCCGGATGGTCAGGTGGGAATGTACGGCGTGCCACAAAACGGGGTTGTCGCGCAGGCGCAGGTGGCGGGTGAACAGTAGGACGCCGACACTCACCCCGTGCTCCCGACGTGGACAGGTCGGGGTTCGCGGAAAAGTGGGGGCAGGTAGCGCAGCATCAGCGCCGACCAGGTCACGTGCGTCAGGATCGGCGCCTGGACGCCGCCGGAGGCGCGGCGCTGGGCCGCGAACAGTGTTCCCATGACGGCCGAGGCGAGGACAAGCGCAGGGTTGCGGGTCGCCGCTGTCGCCGTCGCGTACACCGCGGCCGAGACCGGCACGGCACGCCGCTCGGCCAGGGCCGCGTAGAGCGCGCCGCGGAAGAACACTTCCTCGGCCACGGCATTGGCCAACGCGGTGGTCAGCACCAGTGGGCCAGTGCCGCGGGTGGCGTAGCTCAGCACCGAGGTGATCGCCTCGTCCAGCAGCGGGATGCGGCGGACCACCAGCGCGGCGGCGTAGAACGCGCCGAACGCGGCCACTCCGGTGACCACCGGAGTGATCACCGGACGCCGGTACGTGTGCTCACCCACCCGCACCCGGCCCAGGTGCAGCGGCCCGGACCGCAGGCCGCCGACCAGCCACGTGCCAGCCACCCCGAGAGTCAGCACATAGAACCGGGGTGAGTCAGGCTCAGACGACAGCGACACTCCCAGCAATCCCGCCCCGGCCACCGACACCCCGGCCACCACCCGTCGGCGATGCGCGAACGCCGCATCGGACTCCCGATGATCGCGCGGCACCTTCTCCACCAACCAGCGCGGCAGCAGCCCCGTCGTCGCGTGCCGGCGGGTCATCGGCGCTGCGCTCGGGCGCGTTCGCCGAGTGCGGCGAGTACGGCCGCGTCGAAATCCATCGGCTCGAAGCTCACCAGCTCGCGGATGCTCTCGTCGTGCACCACCACCTCATTGATCATCGAATCGATCAGCGAACGACCGGTGCGCACGTCCACATCGGTCACCAGCGCCAGCCACAACGATGACAGTGACGGCGAGAGCAGCGGCACCGGCACGATCGGCGTCCTGCGGCCTTCCAGCGCGGCAACCCGGCGCAACATGTCGACGTAGGCGAGCACCTCCGGGCCGCCGATCTCGAACACCCGCCCGGCCGCCTCAGGCACCGGCAAGACTCCGACCAGGTAGCGGATCACGTCCGCGGCCGCGATCGGCTGCGTCCGAGTCCGCACCCACCGCGGCGTGATCATCGCCGGCAGGTGCTCGACCAGCTGCCGGGTGATCTCCCACGAAATGCCGCCGTGCCCGACGATGATCCCGGCCCGCAACGTCGTAACCGGCGCCCCCGCCTCGCCGAGCAAGGCCTCGACCTGGCGTCGGCTGCGCAGATGCGCCGACAACACGTCGCCGTCGGCGCCCAGCCCGCCCAGATACACGATCCGCGTCACGCCGGCCTCGGCCGCGGCCCGGCCGAAGACGCGCGCCGCCGCCGCATCCTTCGTCTCAAAGTCGGCGCTGGCCAGCGAATGCACTAGGTAGTAGGCGGCCTCGCAGCCCTCCAGCGCCGCACGGACCGAGGCCGCGTCAGCCGCATCCGCCCGGACCGGCGTCCCGGCGCCACGGTACCGGTCCGGACGCCGGGTCATCGCCCGCACCGCGACACCCGCCTCGACCAGCGTCGGGCACAACCGCCGGCCCACAAACCCCGACGCTCCTGCTACCAATACCGGCACGAAGCCAGCCTGTCCTACGTACCGGCCAGCCGCCAAGGCGAATCAGGTATCCCACTCACCGATCGGCTTGCGAGCGGTCGCCACGGCCTGGCCGCGCGCCATGAGGGCCCATCGAGCGCTGGACGATGCCTTGCTCCCGCTGAATGTGGATGCAGTGGTGCCGATCGGGATCGTCCTCGGCTGCTTAGCGTCGACCTGACACTGCCTTACCATCCCGCGGTGATGGACCAGTTCAACAAGCGTGCGGAAGATGCCCAACTGAGAATTGCCGACCAGATCACCCGGTTTGCGGATCCACGCAGTTCGTCTACCTGCACATCGCGCTATCCAGGGTGTGGATGTTGTTCATCGGTGTATACGGTCAGGGTCATGAGCGCGGCAGAGCAGTTCCACGTCGATGAAGTCTCTCCGTCCTATTGGCGAGTGACCTTCGATAACGGCCCGGTCAACCTGCTGGACGCGGACACCATCGACCAGCTCGGCGTCCTCGTCGGACGCATCGAGAACGCCCCCGACCTCACTGTGGTCGTCTTCCGCAGTGACAAGCCGGGTTACTTCATGGCCCACTGGGATTTCCTGGCCGACAACGCCCGGGTGGCAGCGATGCAGCCCGGCCCGACCGGCCTGCACCCGTACGTCGACAACTTCGTCCGGCTCGGCCGGCTACCGGTGGCGACCATCTCGGAGATCCGGGGCCGCGCCCGCGGCGCGGGCAGCGAGTTCGTGCTCGCCACTGACATCCGCTTTGCGTCGGAGAAAGCGATCCTGGGCCAGTTCGAAGTAGGCGTCGACGCAGTCCCCGGTGGCGGTCCCATGGCGCGGCTCGGACGCCTGGTCGGCCGCGGTCGCGCGCTGGAGATTCTGCTCGGTGGGGATGACGTCCCGGCCGCGCTCGCGGCCGAGTACGGGTACGTGAACCGGGTCATCCCGGATGGCGAGATCGAGAACTTCACCGACGCGTTCGCGCGCCGGATCGCAGCCTTCGACAAGGTGGCCGTCGCCGGCATCAAGAAGCTCGTCGACGCGGCCACGCTGCCCGACGACGCCGAGTTCGCGGCCGGGCTGCAGGCGTACTTCGCCACCGCCGGCCGTCCCGAGCGCCGACCGTTCGTGCAGCTGCTGTTCAAGAACGGCATGCAGCAGCCCGACGGCATCGAGACCGACCTCGGCACCGCGATCGGAAAGCTGCGACAAACCGCTAACGGCTAGGAGAGGGACGACATGACTCTGGCCCTCTCCGTCTCCGCCCAGATGAGCTGCGTTGCCGTTCTGCCATCGCGTTGACAAACTCCAGAGTTGGAGTGGAGCAGGCTTCCTAGCCTGCAGAGCGCAAGGAGTCTTATGACGACCCTCACCGGCCGACCCAACACCGCGTTACTCGTCGTCGACGTGCAGAACGACATCATGTCCGGCGTCTACAACCGGGACGCCGTTGTTGCCAACATAGGCCTTCTGATCGACAAAGCGAGGGCCGAGAGTGTGCCGGTTGTCTGGGTCCAGCACTCCGGCGAGGACGTGCCAATCGACAGCGAGGGTTGGCAATTCAT
>NZ_DATNGK010000251.1:0-3095 GCF_035605935.1 Actinocrinis sp.
GGTTCCCTCAGTCATATCGGTCCTGAGGTCGGGTGGCCCGGGGAGCAATTCCCCGGGCCACCCCGGCCTGAACTGAAGTACGAGAAAGGCCAGCCCCGCGCCATCAACACGTGGCAGTGGACACGCAGCGTCTGCAGGCAACCACCACGAGGTCCCTATCCAGGCAAGCTGCCCGCGTGTGGAAACAGAACTGACTCTATGGGGGGATGGTCTGCGCGCCGCCGACACGACTGCCGGCCGCCCCGAGGCGACGTTCTGTCGTAGCGACTAAGTCGCGGCCGGTTGCTCAACGTGTTTGAGGATTCGTTCTTCGCATTCTTGGCGTACTGACGTAGGTCGCCGGTACCGCGTTGGCCTATAGGCGCGGCGAGCCTGATGTGCGCCGGAAGAGTCTGAGGCTGGCGGGTGGGGCTGCTGGCGTGCGGGCGGTGGCGGGCCAGCAGGCCGCCGGCGGGGGCGGGGGCCGCGGCGGGGGAAGGCCGGATGCCGCCGTCCCGGGGGGCTCCGGGTTGCCGGCGCGGCGCGAGGTACCGGCTGGGCCGTGCGCCGCGGCGGGCACGGACGGGGTGGATCCGGTTGCGGGCTGGCCGGGGATGCCGCTGCGGGCGGGTCCGCTGCCGGTGCGGGCTGGCCGCGCGGGGCGGCGGCGTGACTGGGCCGAGATCCAGACGCGGGCCGGGCGTCCGAGGTAGTAGTGAACAGCGGCCATGGCCTTTCCCCCTTTGGATGCGATAGGGCGAGAAAACAGGCGCCGGGGAGCGGTGCGTGCCGGCGGTGGCCGGTGACTGGCCAGTCGTCCGGGCGGCCGCGGCCGCGGCATCAGGCGGTTTCAGGTGCGGCAGCCGCGCCGGAACACAAGGGATTGACTCGTTGCGGTCGTGTGGTGGCGGGTGGCGCGCATCGCGGTCATCGTCTGCTCCCTTCCGCATCCTGCAGACGCCCGGCACGCCCCGGACGTGAGGTCCGCGGAGCGTTTGGGTCAGCAACTGCGAGGAGCCCGGTCCGGCTACCGGGGGATGCGCAGGCGGACCGCCCGCCGTACCGGATCCACGGGGCATCGGACTCGCGTTACGTGATCGGTCTTGAGCGTGAGTGATGCGCGCAGGGCGCCGACCGGCGCGGTTGCCGGGTTCTTAGCGATCACCGGTCCAGGCGTGCAGCCGCGGTGGATCTGGCGTGGGGAACCGGCTGGGCGCTGGCGCTGTCGAAGCCAGTATGGCCGGCTGGCGAAGGCGAGCCGGATTGGCGGTAGCGGCCGTGGCGCTGCTGTTCGGTGCCGTCAGCAGTTGCGGCTCAGCAGCCGGGTATGACAGAGGGGGTGCGACGCCACGTCCGCGCTGGTGGCTCGCCAGTTGCTCTGGCGGCATCGCCTGGCGTCAGGATGGGCTTATCCAATCAGCCACCGGATTCGCCCGCTGATCACCGCCCGGCTCGTCGCTATTGCGGACAGCATGACTGGCCGGCAGCGGCCGGAAAACCGGTCGCTGTGGAGGCCTCCCGTCAGGCACCATGGCCAGGCTGGCTGCTTGGAATGGGAACAGATGACTACGCCTGAACAAAGTCGTGGCTCACCGGCCCGGAAACGGGCGGTGCTGCTCGCGCTGCGCTACTACGGCCGTCAGATGGCCAGGCTCCGGCGCTTCGCGGTGCCCGCGATGCTGCTGCCCGCCCTGGGAAACACGTGTATTTTCTACATCGCGCCGTTGATTGTCGCTCACCTGGTCGGCCGCTTGGCTGGCCCGGGGCTGGCCGGGATCGGCGCGGCGATGCCGTATGTGCTCGGCTTCGCCGGAGTGCTGCTATTCGCCGAGGTCGTGTGGCGGATCGGCATTCACTGCCTGAACCGCCTCGACGGCCGCGGAATCGAGAACCTGTACGTGATCGGCATGGACGAGCTGCTGGCGCGGGACGCGGCGTTCTTCCACGACAACTTCGCCGGCTCGCTGACCAAACGGATGCTGAGCTTCGCGTCCCGGTTCGAGGACTTCACCGACAACCTGGTCTTCAACATCGTCGGCAGTCTCGTGCCGCTGGTGTTCGCGTCGGTGGTGCTGTGGCGCTACGACCCGTGGCTCGTCGCCGGGCTCATCGGCGTGATCGCGATCACCGGTGCCGGCATCGCACCGCTGATCCGCCGTCGTCAGAGGCTCGTCGACCAGCGCGAGGAAGCGATCGCGCGCGTGTCCGGACACGTCGCCGACAGCCTGATGAACATGGACACGATCCGCGCGTTCGCGGCCGAGGACCGGGAGGCCGCCGAGCACCGCAAGCGCGTCGCCGACCAGCGACGCAAGTCGATACGGTCCTGGGACTACGCGAACCTGCGCATCGACTCGCTGGTCGCGCCGATGTCCGTGCTGACCAACGTGCTCGGCCTGCTGCTCGCGGTCGCGCTCGGCGCGGGCCAGCACGGCATCGAGGCGATCATCGTCGCCTTCACCTACTACTCCAACGCGACGAAGATCATGTTCGAGTTCAACCAGATCTACCGTCAGCTGGAGAGCTCGCTGACCGAGGCCGCGCAGTTCACCGAGTTGCTGTTTACCCGGCCGACCGTGATCGACCCGATCGTGCCCGAGCCGCTGCGGCCGGCGGCGAGCGACGTCCGCTTCGAGCGCGTGACGTTCGCGCACGGGGGCGGGTCGCCGTTGTTCACCGGCCTCGACCTCGCCGTGCCGAGCGGGACCAGGCTCGGCCTGGTCGGCCGGTCAGGTGGCGGCAAGACCACGCTGACCCGCCTGCTGCTGCGGATGATGGACGTCAGCGACGGCCGGATCCTGATCGGCGGACAGGACATCACCAGGCTGCGCCAGTCGGATCTGCGCAGCCTGATCGCCTACGTGCCGCAAGACCCTGCGATGTTCCACCGGACGCTGCGCGACAACATCGCGTTCGCGCGCCCGGACGCGACCGACGCGGAGATCCGCCAGGCGGCGCAGGCCGCCCACGTGACCGAGTTCGCCGACGCCCTTCCGGACGGATTCGGCACGATGGTCGGCGAGCGGGGCGTGAAGCTGTCCGGCGGGCAGCGGCAGCGAGTCGCGCTGGCCCGGGCGATCCTGCGGGACGCGCCGATCCTGCTGCTCGACGAAGCA
>NZ_DATNGK010000252.1:0-6597 GCF_035605935.1 Actinocrinis sp.
GCTGACCTTCGACGCGTACCGGCAAGTGTTCGAGAACAGCACGGTGACCCGAGCGCTGGAAGTCACCTTCGGCATCACCATCGTGGGTACCGCGATCTCGATGGTGGTCTCGGTGCTGTGCGCCTACGGGCTCTCGCGCCACCGGTCCTTCGCGCATCGCACGATCCTGATGACGCTGATCGTCACCATGTTCGTCAGCGGCGGCCTGATCCCAACCTTCATCGTGGTCAGCGAACTCGGCGGTTATGACCAGTACTGGGCACTGATCCTGCCGAGCTCGGTCAGCGTGTTCAACATCCTGGTGCTGCGCTCATTCTTCGCCGGGACCGCGATCGACCTGATCGACGCCGCGCGGCTCGACGGCGCGGGGGAGTGGCGCATCCTGTGGTCGGTCGTGCTGCCGACCTCGCGCGCGGTGACCGCGGTCATCACGCTGTTCTACGCGGTCGGTTACTGGAACACCTTCTTCGGCGCGATGCTGTATATGCCCGCCGACCAGCAGAAGTGGCCGATCCAGTACGTGCTGTACCAATACGTAAACCTCGGTATGACAATGCCAGGTGTCGCAAACAGCGGCTACGGCGGCATCCACCAGCAGAGTTCACCGCTGTCGTTGTCGATGGCCGTGGTCGTGCTCACCGTGTTGCCGATCGTGATCGTGTACCCGTTCGTGCAGAAGCACTTCGCCAAGGGCATGCTCACCGGCGCGATCAAGGGCTGATCCGCCCCGTCACAGATCTCGCGTCTCATCAAGTCTTCCGCCGGGCGGGCGCCGCACTCGTCCGCCCGGCGGAACTCAATCTTCGAGGACGAACCCATGCGCGACTCAATGAAGAGGACGCTGCTGTCCGCGGCCGCCTGCTCGGCGCTGCTGGCCGGCTCACTGGCCGCCGCCCCCGCGGCCTCGGCCGCCGACTCGGCCCACGGCCTTGGTTTCGGCCTGGCGCCGCAGTGGAGCAACGTCAAGATCGGCGCCGGCGGCTTCATCACCGGCGTCGTGTACAACCCGACCCAGCCAGGCCTTGCTTATCTGCGCACTGACATCGGAGGCCTGTACCGCTGGGACGCATTCAGCCAGAGCTGGACCCCGCTGTTGGACTGGACCGGGTTCAACAACTGGAACCAGCTCGGCGTCGAGTCCGTCGCCACCTCCGCGCTGCATCCGAATCGGGTCTGGGCCGCGGTCGGCGAGTACGCGGACAGCTGGAACGCCGCCAACAAGGGCGCGATCCTGCGCTCCGACGACTATGGCGCGCACTGGAAGGTCACCCAGCTGCCGATCCTGCTCGGCGCCAACGATCAGGGCCGTGACTCGGGCGAGCGGCTGGCCGTCGATCCGAACGACGACAACGTCTTGTACTTCGCCTCGCGAAACAACGGTCTGTGGAAGTCCGCGGACGGCGGCGCGACCTGGGCCCAGGACACCGCTTTCCCCGACCTCGGCTCGAACTCGACCAGCGGCCTGCAGTTCGTGACCTTCGATCAGACCGAGCAGCACCGGCGTGGCACGCCGACGCAGCACATCGTGGTCGGCGACGCGGACAAGACCGCGCTATATGAGACCACTGACGGCGGCCAGACCTGGTCCGCGGTCTCCGGCGGTCCCGGCACGATCCCGATCAAGGCCCAGTTCGCCGCGAACGGCTCGCTGTACGTGGTCTACGACCAGATCACCGGCCCGTACTGGATGGGAGCCGGCAAGCTCTACAAGTACGCACGCGGTTCATCGGCACAGGGCGTGACCGGCGAAGCAGTCACCACCCCGACCGACGTCTCCCCGCCGCCCTCCTACAACTGGTACGGCTACGACGGCCTCGCGGTGGATCCTGAGAATCCGAACACTGTCATCGTCTCCACCAACGACCGGTGGAACCCGATCGACACGCTCTACCGGTCCACGGACGGCGGCGCGACGTGGCACGACGTGTCCGCGTCCACGACTCTCGACATCTCCGACACGCCTTACCTGGCCTGGGGAGCGACGCCGAAGTTCGGCTGGTGGATCGGCGCGGTGGCGATCGATCCCTTCGACTCCAACCACGTCGTGTATGGCACCGGCGCGACGCTGTACGGCACCCGCAACCTCGGTGCGATGGACAGCGGCGGCACGGTCACCTTCTCTTCCAAGGCCGCTCGCGGCATCGAGGAGACCGCGATCAACGACCTGCTGGTGCCGCGCGGTACCAGCTCCTGCAAGCTGATCAGCGCGGTCGGCGACCTCGGCGGGTTCTGCCACACGTCGCTGACTAAATCCCCTGCGACGGGCATGTCGGCGAACCCGATCCTCAGCTCCGGCACCGGCTTGGCTCAGTCCGCGGACGGCTCGCTGATCGTGCGTGTCGGATACGGCAGCAACAACCAGTTCGGCGCCTACTCGACCGACGGCGGCAGCACCTGGACTCCGTTCGCCAAGCCCGCGACGACGACCAGCGGCGGTGGCAAGGTCGCGGTGTCGGCTGACGGCAAGACGATCGTGTGGTCGGCTGGCGACACCTCCAACGCGGGTTCCGGCACGTCCTACTCGACCGACGATGGACAGACCTGGACCGCCACCAGCGGCCTGCCGGCCGGTCTCACGCCTGTGGCGGACGCCGCCGACTCCTCGGCCTTCTACGCCATCGACGGCACCAACGGGACTTTCTACAAGTCCGCTGACGGCGGCCGCACCTTCACCAGTACCACCACGGCGTTCTCCGGCGGCAACAACACGCAGGTGAAGGCGACTCCAGGCAAGGCCGGCGACCTGTGGCTGTCAGGGCTCGATAACGGCCTGTTCCACTCGGCGGACGGCGGCGCGACCTGGACCAAGGTGAACTCGGCTAGTTCGTCCTACACGCTGGGCTTCGGCAAGGCCGCGCCCTGGTCGAAGTACCTGACGCTCTACCAGGTCGGCGTGGTCGGCGGCGTGACCGGAGTCTTCATGTCCACCGACAACGCAGCGTCCTGGTACCGGATCAACAGCGACGCGCAGAACTGGGGCTGGACCGGCCAGGCGATCACCGGCGACCCGAACGACTTCGGCCGCGTTTACCTGGCTACCAACGGCCGCGGGCTCCAGACCGTCGACGTCGCGCCCTTCGGCCTCCTCTTCTAACCCTCTCGTCCGTACCAAAGGATCAGGAACCGCCCATGTCCTCCTCCTCTTTCACCGACCGCATCCTGTTCGGCGGCGACTACAACCCCGAGCAGTGGCCGCGCGAGGTCTGGGAGGAGGACATGGCCCTGATGCGGCAAGCTGGGGTGAACCTGGCCACGGTCGGCGTGTTCTCCTGGGCGATGCTCGAACCGACACCGGGCGTGTACGAGTTCGAGTGGCTCGACGAAGTGCTGGACCTGTTGCACGCCAACGGGATCGGCGTCGCCCTTGCCACTCCGACCGCCTCTACGCCGCCATGGATGAACCACCGCTGGCCGGAGACGCTGCCGCAGAACCCTGATGGAACGATCCGAACCTACGGTTCGCGCAACGCCTATTGCCCCTCCTCGTCGGTCTACCGCGAATTCGCTGACAAGATCAGCGATGCGCTCGGCGGGCGATACGCGCATCACCCCGCGCTGCGCATGTGGCATATCGGCAACGAGTTCGGCACCGTCTGCCACTGCGACCGCTGCGCCGCCCGCTTCCGCACCTGGCTCCAGGTTCGTTACGGCGACCTGGATGGCCTCAACGAGGCCTGGGGAACCGCGTTCTGGTCGCAGCGCTACAGCGATTGGGACGAGGTGATCCCGCCCCGGCAGGTCCAGTACGTGATCAACCCGACTCAGGACCTTGACTACCAGCGCTTCGCCTCGGACCTGCTGCTCGGCGGGTTCATCGCCGAGCGCGATCTCGTCCGCTCGCATAACCCGGCGATCCCGGTGACCACCAATTTCATGGGCTTCTTCAAGGGCACTGACTCGTGGCGGTGGGCACGCGAGGAAGACCTGGTCTCGCTCGACACCTATCCCGACCCGAACGATCCCGACGCGGCCCGCGACAACGCCATGACCCACGACCTGACGCGCAGTCTCGGTGGCGGCAAGCCGTGGCTGCTCATGGAGCAGTCGCCGGCCGGCGCCGGGTGGCGTCACATCGCGACGCCGAAACGCCGCGGACTCAATCAGCTGTGGTCCATGCAGGCCGTGGCCCGTGGCGCGGATGGCGTGCTGCATTTCCAGTGGCGCGCGTCGAAGCAGGGCGCGGAGCGGACGCACGGCGCGATGGTGCCGCATGCGGGCCCTGATTCCCGCGTCTTCCGCGAGATCTGCCAGCTTGGCAAGCAGCTCGCGCAGCTGGACGACGTGATCGGCACGAACGTGGCCGCCGAGGTGGCGATCCTGCACGACTGGGACGCCTGGCGCGCAGTCGAGCTGGACCACCAACCGCACAGTGGATTTCGTTATCTCGACCGGATCCGCGAGTACTACACGCCGCTGTGGCGCGCGAACATCACCGCGGACTTCGCGCATCCCGAAGCCGATCTGAGCACTTACAAACTGGTCGTCGTACCCAACCTGTATCAGGTCACGGATGTGGCCGCGGCAAACCTGGTGCGCTACGTCGAACGCGGCGGGCACCTCGTGATGGGCCCGTTCTCCGGCGTATCAGACCCCGATGAGCGCATCCGGCTCGGCGGGCACCCGGTTCCGTTCCGGGAACTGCTCGGTCTGCGCATCGAAGAGTACTGGCCGCTCCCCGACGAGCCGCTCACGGTCGAATCGGCCGAACTCGGCGACTTTACGGCCGCGACGTGGGCGGAGTGGCTGACCGCAGAGGGTGCGACCGTCGTCGCCACCTTCACCAGCGGCCCGCTCTCCGGCATCCCCGCTGTGCTGCGCAACAGCCACGGCGAGGGCACGGCCTGGTACGTCGCCACCCTCCCCGAGCCGGCTGCCCTTGCTCGAATCCTCGGCGCAGCATGTCACGCGGCCGGTGCCGAGCCCGTGCTCCCAGGCCTGCCGCCCCGCGTCGAGGCGATCCGTCGCGGCGACAAGGTCTTCCTGCTGAACCACGACGACGAGTCCGTCCAGATCCGCGACCTGACCCAAGACGCCGCCCAAGACACCGCTCTCTGACCGCGCCACCGAATTCCTGTCAGACCATCCAGGCACGATGGACGTATGCGCCTGCGCGACGTCGAACTTGCCGACCTGGATGCCTACGTCCGGATGCGATGCGACCCGGTCATGATGTCCGAGCTCGGTGGCCCGCTACCCCGAGAGGGTATGGAGGCGAAAGTCCGCCAGGATGTGGAGACCGTGGTGACGGGCGCAGGGTGGATCAAGATGATCCTCCCGGACGAGGCCGCGCCACACGTCGTGGCCGGTTCCGTCGTGCTGTGGTCGCACGAGGACGAGGAGCCCGACCCGGCGGACCCGGCCCCCGCGCCCGTATCCGAGATCGGCTGGATGGTCCTGCCCGAGTTCCAGGGCCGCGGGCTGGCTAAGCAGGCCGTGCGCGAGCTGCTGCGCCTCGCCCACGAGGACGGCCGCTGGGGCCGCGTGCACGCCTTCCCCGGCGCCACCAACGGTCCCTCCAACGGAATCTGCCGCTCGCTCGGCTTCACCCTGCACGGACAGCGCGACGTGACCTTCGCCGACCGGATCTTGCACACTAACCACTGGAGCATCGACCCCGCCGATGCGATGCTGGCCGGGTGACCGTAGAGGAACTCGTCCGACTGCGCCGGGCCCGCGACCAGATGGACCGCGACTACGCGCAGCCGCTCGACCTGGCCGCTCTCGCGCGAACCGCGTACATGTCGGAAGGGCACTTCTCGCGCAGCTTCCGGGCCGCGTTCGGCGAAACGCCGTACAGCTACCTGATGACGCGACGGATCGAGCGCGCGAAGGCACTGCTGCGGCGCGGCGACCTGTCCGTCACGGAGGTCTGCATCGAGGTCGGCTGCACCTCGCTGGGCTCGTTCAGTGCCCGGTTCACCGAACTGGTCGGTGAAAGCCCGAGCTCCTACCGGACCCGCTCGCACGAGGAAAGTGCCGTCATCCCGCCCTGCTACGTCAAGATCGTGACCCGCCCGCTGCGCGATGAGCGGGCGAAGGATCTCCCGCGGTCGTAGCGTGTAGCCATGGACCTCAAGCTCACGCACTGCTTCATCTCGGTGGACGACCACGACAAGGCGCTTGCCTTCTACCAGGATGTGCTCGGCCTCGAGGTGCGCAACGACGTCAAGTACGAGGGGATGCGCTGGATCTCGGTCGGTCCGGTCGCGCAGCCCGAGGTGAACATCGTGCTCGAGCCGCCGGGCGTGGACCCTAACGCAACCGCGGCCGATCGTGCGGCGCTCATCGAACTCCAGGCCAAGGGCCTGCTGCGCGGCGTGAACTTCGCGACCGACGACGTCGACGCGCTCTTCGAGCGGATCAGCGCCTCCGGTGCCGACGTGCTCCAGGAACCGATGGACCAGCCCTACGGCGTGCGGGACTGCGCGTTCCGCGACCCAGCCGGCAACGCGTTGCGGTTCAGTCAGTCGTCGGCGAAGCGCTAAATCCGCAGCACGAAGCCATCCGGGCAGCCTTTGACCGAATCCGCCGACAAGCGGACGGCCGAGCACCTGAGGCACTAACGCGAGGCGGGGCCTCGGTCGCGCTTTCCGCGCG
>NZ_DATNGK010000253.1:0-4277 GCF_035605935.1 Actinocrinis sp.
CAAGGCCATCATCTGGTCCTGCAACGGCCAAACCAACCAGCAATGGAACCTCAACGCCAACGGCACCATCACCGGCGTCCAATCAGGCCTCTGCCTCGATGTCACCGGAGCATCCACCGCCAACGGCGCGCTGGTCGAACTATGGTCCTGCAACGGCGGCAGCAACCAGCAATGGACCCTCGGATAGGCGTCTTCGGGTCCTGATCTAACCCTGATCCGGCCCTGATTCAACCGGAATCAGGGCTGGTTCAACCTCATAAGTGGAAAGGAG
This sequence comes from Actinocrinis sp., assembly GCF_035605935.1. GTDB lineage: Bacteria > Actinomycetota > Actinomycetes > Streptomycetales > Catenulisporaceae > Actinocrinis. Next base: position 272 of record NZ_DATNGK010000253.1, read on the forward strand.
CGGGAGCATGCCCGCACCGACAAGACGCACCGGTCACCGCGTAGGCGTGTCACTCACCGCATGCATGAGCGTGCTCGGCGCGTGCGCGCTGGCGGTCGTGCTCCCCTCCGCTCCCGCGTACGCGGCGGACACCGCGTCTATCAACGGAGCGACGACGTACCAGACCATGGCCGGCTTCGGCGCCTCGGAGGCGTTCGGCCAGGCGAGCGCGGTGATGAACGCCTCGTCGTCGGTTCAGCAGCAGGTGCTGGCCGACCTGTACAGCCCGACCACCGGTGCCGGTCTGACCATCCTGCGCAACGAGATCGGCGCGGATCCGGGCAACAGCATCGAGCCGAACAACCCGGGCGGCCCGAACGCGACCCCGAACTACCTGCCGCTGTCGCAAACCAACCAGGACCAGGGTCAGCTGTGGTTCGCCCAGCAGATCAAGAGCCGCTACGGCGTCACGAACATCTACGGCGATGCCTGGAGCGCGCCGGGTTACATGAAGACCAACGGCTCCGCTGTCAACGGCGGCCAGGTCTGCGGCTCTACCGGAGCGTCCTGCTCCAGCGGCGACTGGCGTCAGGCGTACGCGAACTACCTGGTGCAGTACGGCAAGGACTACGCCGCCGCCGGCGTGCCGCTGACCTACCTCGGACCCTCTAACGAGCCGGACTACAGCACCAACTACGACAGCATGACCATGAGCCCGGCCCAGATGGCCAGCGTGGTCGACGTACTCGGGCCGACGGTGAAGAACTCCGGGCTGCCCACCCAGGTCTCCTGCTGCGCCCCCACCGGCTGGCCGAAGGCCGGCCAGTACGCCCAGGCGATCGAGGCGGACCCCACGGCGCTGGCCTACACCGCCGTGGCTACCGGCCATGGCTACAGCGGCGCGCCGACCTCACCGCTGCCTGGCTGGAACAAACCGGCCTGGGAGACTGAGTGGTCGACCTTCGACGGCTTCAACAGCGCCTGGGACGACGGCTCGGACGCCTCCGGAATGACGTGGGCCCAGCACATCCATCAGGGCCTGACCGGCGCGAACGTGAGCGCGTACCTGTACTGGTGGGGCAGCACGTCGGGGAACGGCGACAACGAAAGCCTGGTGCAATTCAGCGGCTCTTCGGTCATGCCGACCGGCCGCCTGTGGGCCTTCGGCAACTACAGCCGCTACATCCACCCCGGCGCCGTGCGCATCGGCGCGAACAGTTCCAACAGCGCGGTGGATCTGAGCGCGTTTAAGAACACTGATGGCTCACTGTCCGTCGTGGCGCTCAACACCGGCAGCGGCGCCGACTCGATCACCTATTCGCTGTCCAACACCGGCGTCGCGAACGGCGCGACGGTGACCCCGTATCTGACCAACAACTCGAACAGCATTGCGGCTCAGGCTTCGACGACGGTCGGCAACGGCGCCTTCACCGCGACCGTGCCGGGCCGCTCGCTCGTGACGTACGTGATCCAGGGCGGCACCGTCGGCGGCAACACCGTCACGGTAACCAACCCAGGCAGCCAGTCCGGGACGGTCGGCCAGGCGGTCAACGGCCCGCAGATTCAGGGCACTGACTCGGCGGCCGGCCAGACGCTCACCTACACGGCCAGTGGTCTTCCCACCGGGCTGTCGATCTCCTCGTCCGGCTTGATCACCGGGACACCGAGCGCCGCGGGCACGTTCACCGCGACGGTCACCGCGACCGACTCGACCGGCGCGTCAGGGTCCGCATCGTTCACCTGGACGATCAGCGGCGGCACCGGCGGTGGCTTCCCGACCGGCTACCACCAGCTGGTGGTAGCGAAAGACAGCCTGTGCCTCGACGTGTACGGAAACAATTCCACCGCCGGGGCGGCGATCGACCAGTGGACCTGCAACGGCCAGTCCAACCAGCACTTCCAGTTCGTTCCGATCGCCGGCGGCTACGGCGAGATCCAGGCCCAGAACTCGGGCCAGGACGTGACCGTTCTGAACAGCTCCACAGCGCAGGGCCAAACGGACATCGTCCAGCAACCGGTCAGCGGCAACGCCGCCAGCCTGTGGCTGCCCCAGCAGCAATCCGACGGCTCCTGGCAGTTCAAGAACCAGAACAGCGGCCTGTGCCTCGACATCTACGGCGCGGGCAGCAACACCGGCCAGCAGCTGGACCAGTGGCCGTGCAAGAACGCCCCGGGTACGAACCAGGACTTCAACCCGCGCTGACCGATCGCGCTTGCGAATCAAGGAGGACACAGCTCGGTTGAACCGCCGAAAGACACTCCGGCGCGCCGCCGCGGCGACCCACTCGGTCGCCGCGCGCGGCGCACAACCGGTCCAGCGAGTAACGCGGCAGCGTTGTCGCGACATACCCACGGAGGAAAGTCAATGAGGACACTGACCGCACTGAGAAAGAGACCAGGCCGACTGGCCATGGCGGCCGGCACCGCCCTGGCTCTGACGATCCCACTGCTCGCGCCCGCGGCGGGCCACGCCGCGTCGGGCGAGTCGCTCAGTGTGGACCTCTCCTCGACCCGCGGGGCGGTCACCGGGGTCGGCGAAGGGTTCCTGTACGGGATCAGCCAGGACGCCAGCCAGCCCTCGGACCAGTTGCTCCAGCCGCTGAACATCACCGCGTACCGCGGCGGCGGGCACGCCTCTGGCGGCTGGATCGCGGACAACTACACCTACGGCAACGCGACGAAGGCCGACGTCAACGAGGTCCTCGCGCAGGCGCGCCGGTTGACTCAGGGCTCGTACCACGCGCAGTACCAGGTGATCCTGAGCGACATGTACGGCGCGGACGGCGGCCAGCCGAGCAACACGATGTTCCCGTGCGACAACGGCAACTGCTCGAACTGGACCAGCTACATCGACTCCGTGGTCGGCGCGTTGCAGGGCTCGGGGCTCAAATTCGCCTACGACATCTGGAACGAGCCGGATATCTCCGCGTTCTGGACGCGCGGTATGAACAGCACGCAGTACTTCAACATGTGGGACACCGCGTACCGGGAGATCCGCAAGGTCGCGCCGAGCGCGACGATCGTCGGCCCGTCGATCGCGTTCACCCCGCTGGCCAATCCGGGCGAGTGGTCGACCTGGCTTTCGCACGTGAAGTCGGCGAGCACGGTGCCGGACATGATCACCAACCACGACGAAGGCGACGTCGACGATCCGGTCGCGATCTCGAACGCGCTCAACAACGCGCTGTCGTCGGCGGGGATCGGCGCTCGCCCGTTGTCGGCCAACGAGTACCAGCCGGCCGACCGGCAGACCGCCGGCGTGACCGCGTGGTACCTGGCGCGCTTCGCGCAGTCGGGATACGCCAACGCGATGCGTGGCAACTGGGTCTGCTGCGAGACGCCGAACCTGACCGGCGTGCTGACCAACAGCGGCGGCTCCTGGCAGCCGACCGGCGGTTGGTGGGCGATGCGTGACTACGCGGACATGACCGGCACGCTGGTCAGCACCTCGGGCCAGGTCGGCTCGACCGCCATCTCCGCGTCCGAGGACAGCGCCAACAAGCGCGTCGTAGCGATCATCGGCGATAGCAACGGCTACACCGGAAGCGCCTCGGTCACCTTCAACGGCCTGGCCACCCAGCCCTGGCTGGGCAGCTCCGTGAACGTGGTCGTCCAGCGCATCCCCGACCAGGCGCCGCTCAGCTCCCCGCAGGTCGTGGTCAATCAGGCCATGAACACCAGCAGTGGCTCGATCACCGTGCCGTTCAACTTCCAAGCCTCCCACGACGCCTTCGCCGTGTACCTGACGCCCAACGGCTCAAGCAGCGGCAACACAGTGACCGTTACAAACCCGGGGAACCAGACCGCAGCGGTGGGCACCGCGATCACCCCGGTCCAGATTCAGGCCACCGACTCGGCGTCCGGACAGACCCTGACCTTTGGCGCGACCAGCCTGCCTCCGGGCCTGTCGATCTCCGCCAGCGGCCTGATAACCGGCACGCCCACCTCGGGCGGCACCTACACCCCGATCGTCGTCGCCACTGACGCCAGCGGCGCCGCCGGTTCCACCAGCTTCACTTGGACCATC
>NZ_DATNGK010000254.1:0-20613 GCF_035605935.1 Actinocrinis sp.
CCCAGGGATCCGTTGTACGACACGTTCGTGACGGTCACGTTCGCGCCGGACTGGGTGTAGCTACCGTTCCACAGCTGCGTGATCGTCTGCCCGGCACCGAACGACCAGGCCAGGCTCCAGCTGCTGATCGCACTGCCGAGATTGGTGATGGCGACGTTCGCGCCGAAGCCACCCGGCCACTGGCTGCTCACCGTGTACGAGACCTGACAGCCCGCGGCAGCCTGCGCGGACGTGGTGGCCGCGGCCGTGAGGCCGGCAGCAACGACCACCGCAGCCATCCCTCCTGCGAGCCATGGCCGATGATCAGTGAGTTTCAACGCGGATCTCCTCGCTGGTCGTGGGTACCTCCGAATCTGCCGCAATTTCCGGTGTGATGGGATGTGTACGCCCGAGTTGAGCCATCTCGCCAGGCGAAGTCAACGAAAGTTACAACTGATCAAACCTTGATCACGTCCCGATCGCGGTCTCACCGGCCCGCGCCCTCTAGACGCCGGGGTGTGATCGGCACTTAAATACATCCCATGTCTGGCACTCGGGAGACCATCACCGCGGTAGAGGTGGTGGATGTCCGCTTCCCCACCTCGCTCGAACTCGACGGCTCCGACGCGATGAACCCGGAGCCCGACTACTCGGCTGCTTACGTCACCGTGCGTACTAGCGGCGGGGACGCGGGCTACGGACTCGTCTTCACCGTCGGCCGCGGCAACGACGTGCAGGTCGCCGCCGTGCGGGCACTCGCCCCGCTGGTGCTCGGCCTGCCGGTGGCGCACGTGCTCGGCGACCTGGGCGGCTTCTCCCGGCGGCTGACCGGCGATAGCCAGTTGCGCTGGCTGGGCCCCGAGAAAGGCGCCATCCACATGGCCGCGGGCGCGATCATCAACGCGGTCTGGGACCTGTACGCCCGTCTTGAAGGCAAGCCGGTCTGGCAGCTGCTGTCCGAGCTGACTCCGGATCAGCTGGTGGACCTGGTCGACTTCCGCTACCTGCAGGACGCGCTGACCCGCAAGGAGGCCCTCGCCATCCTGCGGCGCGCCGAACCGGGGCGCGCCGAGCGCGCGGCTCGACTGCTGGAGGAAGGCTACCCCGCCTACACCACCACACCGGGCTGGCTCGGGTACACGGACGAGAAGCTGGTGCGGCTCTCGAAGGACGCGGTCGCTGAGGGCTTCTCGCTGATCAAACTGAAGGTCGGCGCGGACCTGGCGAACGACCTGCGGCGGATGCGCCTGGCCCGCGAGGCGGTGGGCGCGGACATCCGCATCGCCGTCGACGCGAATCAGGCCTGGGGCGTGCATCAGGCCATCGGCTGGATGACGCAGCTGGCGCCGTACGACCCGTACTGGATCGAGGAGCCGACCTCACCGGACGACATCCTCGGTCACGCGGCGATCCGCCGCGCGCTCGCCCCGGTCAAGGTCGCCACCGGCGAGCACGTGCACAACCAGGTGATGTTCAAGCAGCTGCTTCAGGCCGGCGCCATCGACGTGCTCCAACTGGACGCGAGCCGCACCGCGGGCATCACCGAGAACATCGCGATCCTTTTGCTGGCGGCCAAGTTCGACATCCCGGTGTGCCCGCACGCCGGCGGGGTCGGGCTGTGCGAGATGGTGCAGCACCTGGCAATGTTCGACTACGTCGCGGTCAGCGGCACCACCGCGAACCGCGTCATCGAGTACGTGGACCACCTGCACGAACACTTCACCGATCCGGTCCGCATCCGCGGCGGCCGCTACCTGGCTCCGGTCGCCCCCGGTATCAGTGCTCAGATACACCCTGTCTCGGTCGCGGCGCACCGTTACCCCGACGGACCGGTGTGGTCCGCCCTCGGCGGTGCCCGCGACCCACACCCGCTCCCCGATGTCCCGGGCCTGTCCACGGCCCACACCGCTCAGTGAGGAAGGCAGCAATGAAGCTCAGAAGCCTCGCGTTGTGCACCGCAGCCGCGCTCTCCCTCGGCGCGCTCGCCGGGTGCTCGAGCACCAAGTCGACCGGTGCGTCCAGCGGCGGCGGGGGTGGCAGCGCTCCGGTCGTGGGCGTGGACTACCCACGTTCCGACACCGACTTCTGGAACTCCTTCATCCAGTACACCCCGCAGTTCGGCAGCAAGCTCGGCCTGGATTTGAAGACCACGAACTCGCAGAACGACGTGGCCAAGCTGGCCTCGAACGTGCAGACCATGATGGCCGAGGGTGTGCAGGGTGTGGTGATGGCGCCGCAGGACACCGCTGCGATCGCGCCGACGCTCTCGCAGCTGGCCGCCAAGAAGATCCCGGTGGTGTCGGTGGACACCCGGCCGGACACCGGCAACGTGTACATGGTGGTGCGCGCCGACAACCGGGCGTATGGCACCAAGGCCTGCCAGTTCCTCGGAACCAAGCTGAACGGCAAGGGCGAGGTGGTCATGCTGGAAGGCGACCTGGCCTCCATCAACGGCCGCGACCGCACCGAGGCGTTCAACGACTGCATGAAGCAGAACTTCCCCGCCATGAAGGTGTACGGCGAGGCCACCAACTGGGACGGGGCGACCGCCTCGCAGAAGCTGCAGACCGACCTGACGGCGCATCCGAACATCAAGGGCGTCTACATGGAATCCAGCTTCGCGCTTTCCGGCACGCTGCAATTGCTCCAGCAAAAGGGTCTGCTCGTGCAGCCGACCGACCCCAAGCACGTGTTCGTCGTCTCCAACGACGGCATCCCGGAGGAGCTGAAGGACATCGCGGCCGGCAAGATCGACGCGACCGTATCGCAGCCCGCTGACCTGTATGCCGAATACGCGCTCTACTACATCAAGGCCGCGATCGCGGGCAAGACCTTCCAGCCGGGTCCGACCGACCACAACAGCACCATCATCCAGGTGCGCGCCGGCCTGCTCGAGGACCAGCTCTCCGCGCCGCTGGTGACCGCGGACGGTGCGAGCTACGGCGGGGCCTCCAGCCTCAAGAGCACCGACACCTCGCTGTGGGGCAACCACCTCAGCTGAGGCGGGCCCGCAGGAGACACGACGCAAGAGCGGAAAGCGGTACACGGCAATGGCGCGGTGTGTGACGTGGGCACTGTGTGGGATGGCGGCGTGAAATGAATGGGGCTGCGCCGGTCGCCGAGGCGACCGGCATCACCAAGCGGTTCGGCTCGACGGTGGCGCTGCGCGAGGCGCACATCACCGTCGAGGCCGGCCAGACGCATGCCCTGGTCGGGCGAAACGGCGCCGGCAAGTCCACGCTGGTCTCGATCCTGACCGGGCTTCAGCTCCCGGACGAGGGCGCGGTGACCTTCGGCGGCGCGCCCGCGCCGCGGCCGGCCGACCGAGACTCCTGGCGGCGCCGGGTGGCGTGCGTGTATCAGAAGTCGACGATCATCCCGCAGCTGACGGTGGCGGAGAACCTGTTCCTGCACCGGCACGCGCGCGGCCACGGCGGGCTGATCAGCTGGCCCGCCGTGCGCCGCCAGGCGCGGGAACTGCTGGCGACCTGGTCGGTGGATGTGGACGTGCGCGCCCCGGCCGGGGATCTGTCGGTCGAGCAGCGGCAGTTCGTGGAGATCGCGCGGGCGCTTTCGTTCGGCGCGCGGTTCATCATCCTGGATGAACCGACCGCGCAGTTGGACGCAGCCGCGATCGCCCGGCTCTTCCAGCGCATCCGCGAATTGCAAGCGCAGGGCGTCACGTTCCTGTACATCAGCCACCATCTGGAGGAGATCTACGAGATCTGCGACACGGTGACGGTGTTCCGGGATGCGCGCCATGTGCTCACGGCCCCGGTTGGGCAACTGGCACGCGCGGAACTGGTGGGGGCGATGACCGGAGAGGCCGCTGGCGCCGCAGCAGGGCTGCGTGAGCATACGAAGGTCGAGGAAGCCGCACCAGAAGTACTGGCCATCGCAGACCTCTCCCTCGCGGACACCTACGACGAGGTCTCGTTCACCGTGCGCGCGGGCGAGATCGTCGGCCTGGCCGGGGCGGCGAGCAGCGGCAGGACGGAACTAGCCGAGACGATCGCCGGCCTGCGCGCTGCCGCCGGCGGAGAGGTCCGCATCGCCGGGCGGCGTCCACGGCCCGGCAGCGTGCCGGACGCGCTGGCCGCCGGGGTCGGGTTCGTGCCGCAGGACCGCCACCACCAGGGCTACGTGCCACAGATGTCGATCGCGGACAACGGCACACTCAGCGTGCCGCGGCGGCTCGGACCGCGCGGCCTGATCAACCACCGGCGGCGCGACGAGATCGCGCACACCATGATCGACAACCTGGCCATCGTGACCCCCGGACCCGAGCAGCAGGTCTCCGGCCTGTCCGGCGGCAACCAGCAGAAGGTGGTCATGGCCCGGGCCCTGGCCGACAACCCGAAAGTACTCGTACTGATCAGCCCGACCGCCGGGGTGGACGTGCGGTCCAAGGAGTTCCTGCTCGGCAAGGTCGAGCAGACGGCGGCGGAGGGCACCGGAGTGCTGATCGCCTCGGACGAACTGGACGACCTGCGCGGCTGCGACCGGGTTCTGGTGATGTTCCAAGGCCGCATCGTGGCCGAGATGACACGCGGATGGCACGACCACGCCCTGGTCGCCGCGATGGAAGGAGTGGATCTGCGTGTCTGAGACCGCATCCGATACCGCGTCAGAGGCCGCGATGACCAAGGACGCGCGCGGCGCGCACACCGCCGCGGCGCAGCCGGGTCGGCGTATCGCCATCGCCCGGTTGCGCGACCTGGCGCTGATCCCGGCCATCATCGCGATCGCGATCGTCGGCCAGGTGGTCAACCCGGTGTTCCTGCGCTCCGACAACCTGATCAACGTTTTGCAGACGATGTCCGAGATCGCGGTGCTGGTCCTGGCCGAGACCCTCGTGCTGATCGTGAAGAAGATGGACCTGTCGCTTGAGTCCACGATGGGCCTGGCGCCGGGGGTCGCCGCGTGGCTGACCGTGCCGAAGGGAGCCGGGCACGGGCTGGGCCTGCTGCCGGGCACCTGGGCGGTGCCGGTGACCCTGGCGGTCGGCCTCGCCATCGGCATCGTCAACGCCCTGCTGATCATCCGGTTCGGGCTCAACGGCTTCATCGTCACCCTCGGCATGCTGATCGTGCTGCGCGGCCTGCTGACCGGCATCTCCGGCGGCCAGACCTTCTTCAACCTGACCGGCTCGATGCTGTACCTGGGCACGGCGCAGTGGCTGGGCATGCCGGCGTCGGTCTGGGTCACCCTGATCTTGTTCGCGATCGGGATCGTGGTGCTCAGTTACACCAGCTTCGGCCGCTCGCTCTACGCGATCGGCGGCAACGTGGACGCCGCCAAGACCGCCGGTATCCGCACCGACCGGGTGCTGTGGACCGTCATGATCACCGCGAGCATGCTCGCGGCGCTCGGCGGCCTGATGCTCTCCGGGCGGCTCGCGTCGGTGGCCTCCGCTCAGGGTAACGGCGACATCTTCACCGTCTTCGCCGCGGCCGTGATCGGCGGCATCAGCCTCAATGGCGGCAAGGGCAGCATGTTCGGTGCCTTCACCGGAATCCTGCTGCTGTTCCTGATCCAGAACGTCCTCACGCTCGGCGGTGTGCCGGCGCAGTGGATCGGGGCGCTAAACGGCGCGATCATCCTCGTCGCACTCGTCATCTCACGTATCACCGGAGGCAAAGTCCAAGACTGAGTTTGTGGAGCAAGTCCGGGATCAACTGGGACAGGGGCGACATGAAGGTGCGCCTGGCGTACGGCGAAGACGATCTGGATATCGACGTCGATCCGCACCGGGCCACCATCGTCGAGCCCGTATACCGCTGTGCCGCAGCGGATCCGCGCGCTGCACTGCGCGCCGCGCTGCGAAATCCGGTCGCCGGTCCGCCGCTGCGTGAGAAGGTCAAGCGCGGGCAGACGGTCGCGATCTGCGCCTGCGATGGCACCCGGCCGCAGCCGCGCGACCTGATGATCGCGGTGCTGCTGGAAGAACTTGACGGTCTTGTGCGCCTCGAGGATGTGGTGATCCTGGTGGCGGCCGGGACACATCGCGGCAACACCGAGGCCGAGTGGCGGCAGATGTTCGGCGACCAGGTCGTCGACGCGGTGCGGATCGTGAATCACGACGCGCGTGACCGCGATCGACTGGTGTGGCTCGGGCGGTTCGGTAACGACGTGCCAGTGTGGCTCAACCGCGAGTGGGTCGAGGCGGACGCGCGCATCACGACCGGGTTCGTCGAGCCGCACTTCTTCACGGGTTTCTCCGGCGGGCCGAAGCTGGTCGCGCCGGGTCTGGCGGCGCTGGAGACCGTTCTGGTTCTGCACGACGCCAAGCGGATCGCCCATCCCTCCGCGACCTGGGGCGTCACCGTGGGCAACCCGGTACACGATGACGTTCGCGCGATCGCCGCGGCGACCGGGGTGAGTTTCGCTCTCGACGTCGTGTTGAACCGGGAGAAGCAGATCGTCGCGGCGTACGGGGGCGCTCTGCTGCCTATGCATTCGGTCGCCTGTAGCCACGCGAAGGCGTTGGCGATGCGGCCCGTGGCCGATCCCTTCGACGTCGTGGTCACCACCAATTCCGGCTATCCGCTGGACCAGAACCTGTACCAGTCGGTCAAGGGCATGTCGGCCGCATTCCAGGTGGTGCGGCCGGGCGGCATCATCGTGTGCGCGGCCGAGTGCCGAGACGGTTTCCCGGACCACGGCTCGTATCGTGACCTGCTCGCCTCGGCAGCCTCGCCGGAGGCGCTGCTCGCCGAGATCAAGGCCCGGCCGCACACCGTGCCGGACCAGTGGCAGGTGCAGATCCAGGCTCGGATCCAATCCGGCAGCCGCGTGGTCATGCGCACCTCGTATCTCAGCGACGCTGACCTCGCCACCGCACACCTGGAACAGACCGCTGATATCAGTGCGACCGTGGCCGAGGCTCTGGCGGCGGCCGGTCCTGGTGCGCGGGTTTGCGTTCTGCCCGAAGGCCCGCGGACGATTCCGTATCTGCTGCCAGTGACGCCGTAAAGGGCTGATTCACCCGGCCGCAAGTGCGACTGCGCGGCCGGGTGAATCAGCCTTCTTTATCCCCCGCGTGCTTACCTGAGCGCCGGAGCGTCAGCGGACGTTGAAGTCCTGGTTGGTGCCGGGGGCGTTCTTGCACGGCCATTGGTCCAGCTGCTGGCCTTGGTTGCTGCCGGCGCCGTAGACATCCAGGCACAGGCCGCTGTTCTGGTTCTTGAACTGCCACGAACCGTCGGACTGCTGCTGGGGCAGCCACTGGCTGGCGGCGTTGCCGTTGACCGCCTGCTGCACGATGTCCGGGCTTCCCTAGGTCGTGGAGCTGTTGGCGACGGCCACGTCCTGCCCGGAGTTGTGCGCCTGGATCTCGCCGTAGCCGCCGGAGGTGGGTACGAACTGGAACTGTTGATTGCTCTGGCCGTTGCAGGCCCACTGGTCGATGGCCGCGCCGGCGGTGCTGGTGTTGCCGTATACGTCCAGGCACAGGCTGTTGCTGGCCACCACGAGCTGGTGATAACCGCTCGGGAAACCACCACCGTTGCTACCGCCGCTGATCGTCCAGGTAAAGGATGCGGACCCTGATGCGCCGGTGCTGTCGGTCGCGGTGACCGACGCGTTGAAGGTCCCGGACGCGGTCGGCGTACCGGAAATCAGACCCGATGACGAGATCGAGAGCCCTGCGGGCAGGCCGCTGGCACTGTAGGTCAGCGTCTGTCCGGACGCGGAGTCGCTCGCCTGGATCTGCAGACCGCTGATCGCGGTCCCCACCGTCCCGGACTCGCTGCCCGGATTCGTCACCGTGACCGTGTTCCCGCTCGTCGAGCCGGCGGGCGTCACGTAGACCCCGAACGCGTCGTGGGAGGCCTGGAAGGTGATCGGCACGGTGATCGAGCCGCTCGAAGCGCTGACTGTCTGGTTGTAGACCACCTGCGGGGAGCCGAGCGGCGCCTGGTCGGGGATGCGGTCCACGCGCACGTTGACGCTCCCGCTTCCCGACAGCCAGGAGAGGGAAGAGAGCCCGTTGAAGGTCACTGAGGCCGCGCCGGTGTAGCCGTTGGAGTCGCCGATGATCGCGACCGCGCGCTTGGCCGTGCTGTCCTCGGAGGCCGAGATCGCGGTGCTGTTGACTTGGCCGGAGGTGTCGACCAGGGTTCCGGTCATGTCGGCGTAGTCACGCAGCGCCCACCAGTTCCCGGTCGGTTGCCACGTGCCGTTGACCTGCGTAAGCACGCCGGTCAGGTTCGGAGTCACGCAGCACACCCAGTTGCCGCGCATCGCGTTGTAGTAGCCGGACTGGGCGAAGCGGGCCAGGTACCACGCCGTGACGCCCGCGGTCTGCCGGTCGGCCGGTTGGTATTCGTTCGCCGACAGCGGCCGCGAGCCGACCCCGGCGGACGAGAGGGCGTTGTTCAAGCCCTGCGAGACCGCGACCGGGTCGTCCACGTCGCCCTCGTCGTGGTTGGTGATCATGTCCGGGACCGTGCCGGCCGACTTCACGTGCGACAGCCACGTGGACCACTGACTCGCCCTGGCCAGCGGGGTGTAGGCGAAGGACGGTCCGACGATGGTGGCGTTGGGAGCGACCTTGCGCAGTTCCCGGTAGGCGGTGTCCCACATCTGGAAGTACTGGGTGCTGTTGACCCCGGCCTTCCAGAACACCGAGATGTCCGGCTCGTTGTCGATGTCGTAGGCGAACTTGATCCCGGTGGCCTGAAGCGCGCCGACCGTCTGGTCGATGAAGGTCGCCCAGTTCGAGCAGTTGCCGTTGTCACACGGGTACATCGTGTTCGAGGGCTGACCGCCGTTCAGGCCGTACAGGTCCGTCAGCAGCACCTGGTACTGCGCGTGGTACGGCGGCTGAGTCAGCCTCTTGCCCTCCGCCACGATCGAGTTGATGTCGGCCTGCGTCGCCGAGCCGAGCTGGTAATTGTCCTTGATCCAGCCTCCGGAGAACCACCCCCCGCCGCGGAACGCGTTGATCCCCAGCGGCTGGATGAACTGATCGGCCGGCTGCGTCCCGTCCGAGGTGAACCCGTAGAGGAAGCCCTCGCCCACGCCGGTCGACGGCCCTCGGGTCGAGGCGAGGTTCACACTCAGCGACTCACTACCCGCCGCATGGCCTGGCAGGGCTGCCACCAACGGCAACCCCAGCACCAGCGCCGTCCCGGCCGCCAACGCGAGGCGGACGGGCCTGACTCTCGTTCTCATCGACTTCTCCTACGGATCGGCGCCATTGTCGAACCAGCACACTGTCGAACCAGCATTGTCGAACTGAAGCTGTCGAACCGATTCACATCGCGGCTCGACCGGGATATTACGGCGGGTGGATAGACCGGTCAATGGAATGGGCGATCGCCGGAAGTCGAAAAGCGCGAAGCTTTCGAATCGATTGACTTTACCCATGCTCTAGACACCAGAGCACAGGTATTTATGTAAGTTTCAGCGCGCGGCCCGGCGCACCGCATTGCTGCGGAGCACGTCCCCCGACTACACTTCCGGCTGGTCTGGTGAATCGGTTCGAGCGCGCCGACCACGTCGTTCCCGAGCGAACGGCACGCTGACGAGTCGAACGGAAGGGTGGAGGACGCCCGGATGTCGCGAGGGGGTTCGATGAATATCGGCGAGGTCGCCCGGCGATCCGGTGTGTCGCGCAGCACCGTCTCGTACGCGCTGAGCGGCAAGCGCGCAGTCTCCGAAGCGACCCGGCGGCGTATCCAGGAGGTCATCGACGAGCTCGGATACCGCCCGAACGCCGCCGCGCGGGCCCTCAAGGAAGGTCGCACGCGCACCATAGGCCTGGTGATCCCGCCGGCCGGGGGGCACCTGACGCTGATGCAGCTCGACTTCGTCGGCGCGGTGATGGAAGCGGCCGCTCGCGCCGACCTCGACGTACTGCTCTCCCCCTCCGGCGGCGACCACGAGCGCTCCTTCGAGCGGCTCATCACCGGGCGCCGAGTGGACGGGGCGCTGCTGATGGAAGTGCGCTTGGACGATCCGCGCGCCCAGCGGTTGCAGGAGGAGGGCCTGCCGTTCGTGACTATCGGTCGCACCGGCCAGCCGAACGGGATGTGCTGGGTCGACATCGACAGCGCGACGCTGATAAGCCGCTGCGTCGACCACCTAGCCGACCTCGGGCACCGGCACATCGCCCTGATCAACCGGTCCGCCGACATGGTGGCGTCGGGCTACGGTCCGGCGAACCGGGCACGTGAAGGTTTCGCTCAGGCGATCGCGCGCCGCGGCGTCGAAGGCGCGGAGTTCTACTGCGGTGACAGCGCGCACGCCGGCGGGGCGTGCGTCGAGGAGATTTTGCGCACGCATCCCGAGACCACCGCCATCGCGACGGTGAACGAGGCGGCGCTGCCCGGAGTGCAGCGCGCGTTGGAGCGAGCCGGGCTCGACATTCCGCGGCGCTTCTCGGTCACCGGGATCGTGGCGCGGCACTGGGCCGAGCAGTTCCATCCGCAGCTGACCGCCGCCGACGTGCCCGCGAGCGAGATGGGCGCGACCGCGGTCCGGTTCCTGATCGAGCGCATCGCCATGCCGGACGCCGCGCCCACGCAGGAATTGTTCGCGCCGCCGATCTCCTTGCGCAACAGCACCGGCCCGGCGCCCAGCAGATAACGGCAGCGCGGGACAACAGCAGCGCGAGACAACAGCAGCACGGCAGCGCCCGGGCCGGGACCGATCCGATAGACCTGGTCATTGGGGATCGGGTAGGTGCCCGCCATGGCGGCCGGCCAGCTGAGCGGTCGGCAACGCGGCCATGATCTCGGCTGGTGTGTCCGCGGCGGTGATCCAGTAGTCGATCTGGCGGGCCTGCTCGGCGACCCAGCGGGTTGCGTCCTCGCCGAGTTCGACCCGGCCCATCGCAGGGTTATTCGAGCCCAGCGTCGAACATGTTCGCCTATGCATCGATTCGCTTCGATGTTAAATTCACGCCCGCGCCCTGGGCAGCCACGCGGCCCGGTGCGCCTTAGTGCGTGCTCAGCAGCTAGCACTGATCCCATGTGTCGAAGTGCTTCGGAGCGCCGAACCGAGCCTGCGCCACCCATTCCTGGAAGGTGCACGTGACAGCCAGACTCACCAGACCTCTCCCCCGACAGCGCGCGGCGGCGCGACGCGTGCCGAGGGCGGCGGCCTTCGCCTTGGCGATCGCGCTGCTGCCGGCCATGCCGGCCGCCGCGGCGCACGCTTCGGCTGCTTCCGGTTCGACCGCGTCTACGGATAGCCCGGTCCTCCCGGCGCCGTCGAACAGCACGATGACTGCCGTGGCCGCGATGCAGCCGAGCTGGAACCTGGGCAACACCCTGGATGCGATTCCGGACGAGACCTCGTGGGGCAACCCCGCGGTCACAAAGGCGGTGTTCGACAAGATCCGTTCGCAGGGCTTTCACAGCGTTCGCATACCGGTGACCTGGCAGGCCCACATGCAGGCCACGGCTCCCTACACCGTCGACGCGACTTACATGGCTCGGGTCAAGCAGGTCGTCGACTGGGCGCTGTCCGACGGGCTCTACGTCGAGATCAACGTCCACCACGACTCGTGGGAGTGGATCTCCAACATGACCACCGAGCACGATGCCGTGCTCGCCCAGTTCAACGCGCTGTGGACGCAGATCGCCGCCGAGTTCAAGGACGAGCCGCGCAAGCTGCTGTTCGAGAGCGACAACGAGCCGCAGTTCAACAACGCCACTTCGGCGCAGGACACCCAGTTCCTCGACGAGCTGAACACCTCGTTCTTCCACATCGTGCGCCAGTCCGGCGGCAAGAACGCGACCCGGCTGCTGGTGTTACCCACGCTCGGCTGCACCCCAAGCCAGCCGCTGATGGACGACCTGAGCGCCGAGATGGCGTCGCTGAACGACCCGAACCTGGTCGCCACGGTGCACTACTACAGCTTCTGGCCGTTCAGCGTGAACATCGCGGGCTTCACGACGTTCAACGCCCAGACGCAGCAAGACTTGCTCGACACGTTCGGCCGCATCTACAACACGTTCATCGCCAAGGGCATCCCGGTGTACCTGGGCGAGGACGGGCTGCTGAGCTACCCGGACTACACCAACCCGAACAACGAGGTCGAGCCGGGCGAGGCACTGAAGTACTTCGAACTGCTCGGCTATGAGGCACGGATCAACCACGTCACGATGGCGTTGTGGGATCCGGGCACGTTCCTGAACCGCAACACCCTGCAATGGCGCGACTCGACCCTGTTCGACCAGATCAAGTCCGGCTGGACCACGCGCTCCGGCACCGCGGCCTCGGATCTGCTGTTCGTGCCGAAGTCGAGCCCGATCATCGCGCAGACCCTCAACCTGAACTTGAACGGCACCGAGTTCCGCTCGCTGTGGGCGAACGGCCAGGAGCTGCGCAAGGGCCGGGACTACGCATATTCCAACGGTCAGATCACACTGACGGCCGCGGCCATCACGAAGCTGGTCGGCGCCCGCGCCTACGGCGTGAATTCGACCCTAGAAGTGCGCTTCTCCAAGGGCGTACCGTGGCACATCAACGTGATCACTAACGATACGCCGACCGTTTCCGCCGCCACCGGAACCACCGACGCCTTCGCCCTGCCGACCCAGTTCAACGGGGACGAGCTGGCGACCATGGAGGCCAAGTACGCCGACGGCAGCAACGCCGGAACCGCGACCTGGACCTCGTACCAGCAGTTCACCAGCACGTTCGCGCCGGACTACCCGAACGGCGCGATCAAGCTGACCCCGGCCTTCCTCAACGCTCTCACGGACGGCGCCCCGGTCACGCTCACGTTCCACTTCTGGAGCGGGGCGCTGGTGACCTACCACGTGACCAAGACCGGCACGACGGTCACCGGTAGCGCCAGCTGACCTCAGCGCCCTGGCGCAACGCACTGACTCCCGCGCCTGCCGGCAGGCGCGGGAGTCGCAGGTATGAGCACTACTTGAGCTGCCACTCCTGCGAGCCGTCGCTAGTCGCGGCCTGCAGGGTCAGGTGTGCGTCCGTCGAAGCACCGGTCAGGTACAAGCTCGGGTTCCCGGTCGACTGAAACTCGACGTTCCCATCCGCGAGCTTGATGAGCGTCCAAAGCCCGGCCGGGGTGTTGTCGACCCACTGGCCGATCTGCTGGCCCGCCGTGGCGTTGCCGGTCCAGATCTCGGCCGCGCGGCCGCCGGACTTGTTCAGCAGCGTCACGTTGCCGTCCGCCTTCGTCACCACGTGCCACAGCTGAGTGTCCGGGTTCGCCGCCGAGGCGACGGGCTCCAGCTCCACGTCGGGGGCGTTGCCGTTGCCGAGGTTCGCGTCGGTCGTGTTGTTGTGCGTGCCGATCACTTGCCCGGTCAGCTTGTTGATGATCTGGTAGTACTTGCCTGCGGAATGGCCGAGATCAACGTCTGCGTAGATGATCGTCGACGTGCCTTGATTGCCGACGATCACCACCTGGCCGGTGCGTGCATCGTAGGTCAGGTTGCGGCTGTAACCGGCTGGCACGGTCGTCTGGTACTCAGTCCACGAGCCGGTGGTGCTGCCGCTCGCGTTGACCCAGATGTCACCGCTATTGGCGGCGTTGAATGCCAAGCGCCCGCCCGCGAGTCGCACCAGGACCGGGCTACCACCCTGCGACAGCGTTCTCGACCCCGCGGTGACCGGCAGGGTGCTGATCCCCATGCCATCGGGCCCGCCGACCGAGTAGAAATGCAGCGGATCGCGGGCGACCTTGTACCTGACGTTGTCGCCGCCGCCCCAGAACTCGAAGGTCAGCAGCCACTTGCCGTCACTGGTCGGCGCGACGTTCGTCATTCCGGGCCGGCCGCCGCCGATCTCCGTCTTGCCGGCGTCCAGGCTTAGCGTCGTGCCCGACACGTCGACCACCGCGCCGCTCCAGGGCGCGTTCGTGCCGGTCCAGGTGCGGTGGGCGAGGATCTGACCGTGCGAGTCGGCCGCAGTCGCGTTGTCAGGGTCGATCGTCGGCGCGCCGGTGGCGGTGTTGTAGCCGACGTAGTCGTTCTCGTCCGAGTAGTACGCGATCAACTTCCCGTTGTAAGCCAGCAGATACGGTTCCCATACCGGATCAACCTCACGGTACGTATTCGCCGTCGAGACATTGCTCCCAATCGCCCCCGCGCTGCCGCCCTGCCAGCCGCCCGTGGTGATGATGTTGAGGAACTTCCAATCAGTGCCCTGACTGGTGCTGGCGTACAGGGCGATCGCCATGTCGGCGCGGTCGCCGTCGTTCGAGGGAACCCAGTTCGGGTCCGCGGCCTTGTGCTCGAGGTAGTACTGGTCGTCGCCTGATACGACGGCGGCCAGCAGCAGTGTTCCCGCCCGCAGATTCCCGACCGATTGCGGAAGGACGTACAGGTAGGGGTTGGTCCACGCGCTGGTGTACTTCGCGTAGCGCGGGTCGCTCGACAGGTAAGCCGGCGCCTTCACCTGGGAGAGTTGCTGCCAGCTCGTGCCGTCGTCGTCGCTCTTGTAGACCGGCAGCGTCTGGCCTGCGGCCGAGCCGGAAGCCGGCACCGTGGACAGCTCGAAGGACGCGACCAGCCTGCCGGAGGGCAGCTGCGCCGCCTTCGGGTAGATCGCGCAGTTGCCGCGGCCCTTCAGGCACGGCTGATTGCCCGGCAGTTGGTACATGGTTCCCGGCGTTGGGCTGTATGCCTGAGCGGACGTCACGTAGACCATCGAGGCAGCCAACGCCGCGATGGACGCGGCGACGGCTATACCGAGCTTCCTTGCTCGCATTGGCTCTCCTCACGTACCCGGCGCATCGCCCGACTCGAGCGATGGCGCCTGTCCGGAAAGGTCCGAACATGCTCAACCTGTGAGCGGCAGGCCGCGTGCCTATTCACGCCGCCCGGCGTCGGTAGTCTCGACTGCGTATGACTGCGTAGTCAATAGTCCGCTCGGAAGCTTAACTTTTCGGATCTGGACAGCGCCTCATAAGTGGCCTTCTAGCTGCCTGTTCTCCCGCCATCCCGGAAGAGCCGCCGCAGTATGACTACCTAGTCATACTGCGTCCCGTTCAGCCGCTAGCCGCCGTAGACTCGCGGACGATGAGCGGCGGGTCGACTTCGTGCAGAGTGCGTTCCACTGCGCCGGGCTCGCTGATTTCCGCGGCGAGCAGACCGACGCCCTCGGTGGCGACCGCATCGAAGTCCTGCGCAATGGTGGTCAGCGCCGGGCGGAGAAACCGGGCCGAGGGGATGTCGTCCATTCCGATGACACTCACGTCGCCGGGCACCTGCCGACCGGCATCCTGCAGCGCCCTGATCAGGCCGATGGCCATGTCGTCGTTGGCGACGAACACCGCCGTCATCGCCCTGTCCTCGGCCAGCTGCAGCCCAGCTCGGTAGCCGCTCTCACACGACCAGTCCCCGGCGACCGGCTCGACCACCGGCAAGCTGGCTTCCAGCAGCGCGGCGCGCCAACTGTCGGCACGGTCGCGCGATGCCCACCAGCGCGGCGGCCCGGCGATGTGCCTGATCTCCGTGTGTCCGAGTTCGATCAAGTGTCTGGTCGCCACAGAGCCGCTGCGATCCGACTTCTCGGCGGACCGGATCCGCCGGGCCGCGACCAGGCCAGGGAACCTGCCGATTGTCAGCACCGGTACATCGACCGTGACGGTGATCTGTCCCTCGTCGATCGCCTCGGCGACAACGATGCCGTCGACCCCCTGCTCAAGCAGCCCCTCGATCGCGTCGGCGACCCCGTGTTGGTCGTCCTCGCTCGTGTGCGCGACGCTGACCGCATAGCCGAGGCGGCGCGCCGACCGCTCGATCGCCACCAGCATCGTCATCGGCCCGTACAGGCGGGTGCCGAGCGAGATCACACCCAACCGGCGGCTTCGTCCGGACAACAGGCTGCGCGCGGCGCCGTTGGGCCGGTAGCCGAGCTGAGTGGCTGCCCGAAGCACGCGATCGCGCACTTCGTCGCGAACGTATGGCTCGTTGTTCATGACTCGCGACACGGTCTTCTGCGACACGCCCGCGAGCCGCGCCACATCAGTGCTCGCAGCGCGAACCGGCTGCTGCCGTGCGCGACCGGGCGACACGTTCCCCACTCCCATCCGCAACCCGCTGAAGATCCCCAGTCTACGGCGCGCTGCCAGGTCTAATGCTGGGCGAACTGGACCGAGGTCGGCTGCACGACGTCCGGCGACACGGAGATGCCGCCGATGGTCAGTTGCTGCCCATAGATATCGGTGACCCTGATCGTGCTGCCGCAGCCGGCGCCGTCCGCCGCGAGGAAGTAGTTGTAGTCGGTGCGTGGCAACGACCGCCAGCCGCCACTGACGCGGACCTCGAGCCGCGCCACCGGATTGCGGTGGCCGATCACCTGGATGCCGCACCAGTACTGGCTGGACCCGCTCTTGTACCGGATCGAGATCGAGTTGCTCAGGCTCGGGCTAACCAGCTTCCAGCTGATCGGGATGCGCCCCGCGCTGGGATTGGCGAGCTTGGCGAAGGCCTGCTGGCTCAGGTCAATCTGCCCAGGCGCGCAGGGCAGCGGACATTCGTTGGTGATCAGAACAGTGATGGATGCACCATTGGCCGCGCGGACGAGCACGTAGTCCCCGCAGGCCTTGGCCGACTCGTAGTCGGTGTAGTTCATCGCCGCGATCATCATGTTGGCGGCGGGACCGAACAGGCACGCACCGTTGCCGTCTGCGGCGCTGTACTCGGTGGCCACGCCCTGATACGTCACGCCCGGCTGGATCCGGCCCGCGAGTGATCCAGTACCCGTCGACCCGCCGCCGCCACTCGTCGCAAGCGCCTTCGTAGGCGAAGCGCTCGTCGGCGAGGGGCGCGTGGGCGAAGCGCTCGCCGCGACCGGTGTCGGAGTCGCCGATGCCGCGGGCAACGAGAGCGTCTTCGCGCCGGCCGCGGGAGTGATCGCGCCCCGTCCGGCATCGGCCTTGCTAGCCGGAAGCGATGACACGATCAAGTAGCCGACGATCGCGACGGCGAAGAAGCCTGCCGCGGCTGCCGACACGATCGGCCATCGTCTGCTGCTCGACCGGCTGTGCCGCACCGGCTGGCTCATCGCCTTCACGCTCCGCTCTTAAGGATCTCGACCCACTTTTCCGTACCTAGTCCGTCTGAGCGGCGAAAAAGTTGCCACGCATCTCGCGGCGGCTGAACGCTGCTCCCAGATCGCGGCCCGGCCGCGGTTTCGCACCGCGACCGGGCCGGATTTCGGCGACGCGTCCTGTCAGCGCTAGGTGACGGGAAGACATCCCACCACTGTGATCACGGGCTGGTGCAGGTGAGCATCGGCGCGGAGGGTGCGCCGTTGGCGAGGAACCCGAAGGTGGTCGACGCTCCGGTGCCGAGTTGACCGTTGTAGGAGACGTTCTTGACCGTCACCGACGATCCACTGGTGCTCAGCGTTCCGTTCCATACCTGCGTGATCTGCTGACCGCCAGCCAGACTCCAGTGCACGCTCCAGCCGTTGATCGCGGCACTGCCGGCACTCACCGTGACCTGCCCCTGGAACCCGCCGGGCCAGGAACCCTCAGCCTGATACGTCGCCGTGCACGCTCCAGGCGGCGGAGGGCTGCTGCTCGCCGATGCTGAGGCACTGGCCGACGGGCTGCTGGACGCACTAGCCGACGCAGACGTCGACGGCGAGGGGCTGCCACCGCCCGGCGGCACGTACGGGCACTTACTCTGGTACATCGAGATCGTGCTCGGATCCGGCAGCGACGGGCACAGGAATTGCTCGTACCGCGTATCGCTGTCCAGGAACACCTTGAGCCACGGGATGATCAGCTTCATCTCCACGTTGTTCGCATGCGTGTAGTACGTGTGGCTCGCGCCCGCGATCTCCGCGCGCGCACTCTGCGTCGAAGCAGGAAGCGTGGCGTACAGGTTCGTGAGATATGACGGCGTGACGGTCCCGTCAGCCTGCCCGCCGACAATGAGCGAAGGGACTTGGTCGCTCGCCATGCTCAGCCCCATGCCGGGGAAGCCAGGGGCCAGACCGATCATCGCCCGCAGCGACGGGCGCTGCTCAGCCGCCTCGATCGCTCCCGCGCCACCCGCCGAGTGACCCAGTACCGACAGCCGGTTCGGATCGACTTCGCCCTTGACCGGACTAGCCGTCGTCAGCCAGTTGAGCGCAGCCAGCAACTCCGCGGCACGCTGGGAATCGCTGTCCGTGGTCGTGTTGGTCTCGATGCAGACCACCACGAAACCGAAGGAGGAGAGCCAGGGGCCCATCCACGCCTCTTCGTTCGCGCATTTGGCGGTGTACCCGGGCACGATCGCCAGTGCGCCCCAGGTGCCCTGACTCGTGTCGGTCGGGTAATAGACCACTCCCCCGCCAAACCCGTTGCCCGCCGCTACGCTCATCTGCGCCGTCGCG
This sequence comes from Actinocrinis sp., assembly GCF_035605935.1. Classification (GTDB taxonomy): domain Bacteria; phylum Actinomycetota; class Actinomycetes; order Streptomycetales; family Catenulisporaceae; genus Actinocrinis. The sequence continues at coordinate 18,298 of NZ_DATNGK010000254.1, forward strand.
AACGTGCCGCGCGTCGCCTCAATGCTCGCAATCGTCGGATCAGGTCCACGCTGGGTGCTGTTCGGCGTCACCACATTCGGCGCGGGTTGGGCCGCGGCCGGACCGACCGTGAGCATGGCCACGATCACGGCCGCGACCGCTAAAACCGCCGCGACCGCCGACCTTGCTTCTCGTCGCATCGACTACCTACCTCCTCAAGGCACCAGCGCAGGCTTTGGTGGGATGTGCAGGCCTGGCATCGCGGAAGCTGCCAAGACAATCAGGAAACCTCAAGAGCGGTTCGTAACCGCATGACGACGGCCGCAACCCATGACTGCGCATTAACAAAGGCCACGCAAGGTATTTGAGTCCCGTGACAAACCTCGCCGGAACACCGAGTCGCCCAGTGCCGGCGAAACTTTCAAGCGATCTCGACCCCGTCCGGTCAGGGCAGGAGGCGCGACATCCTATGATTCCGGGACGCAACGACGGTAGAGGTCTACGTTAGTGATCGACGGCACCGAACCGCAGGGAGATCTCATGAGCCAGAGCGCTGACGAAGCCGAGGTCGCCGACAGGGCGCAGCGCATGAACGCGAGAATCGACACCACGAGGCCGAACCCGGCCCGCGTGTACGACGTCTTCCTCGGCGGCAAGGACAACTACCCGGTGGACCGCGTCGCCGCGATGGCCGCGCTCAAGGCCAATCCACGGGGTTTCCTCAACGTTTGGCACAACCGCGACTTCGTGCGACGCGCCGTCAGCCACCTGACCGCGGACGCGGGCATCCGGCAGTTCCTCGACGTCGGCACGGGGCTGCCGACCGCGGAGAACGTGCACGAGATCGCGCAGCGGATCGCGCCGCGGTCGCGGATCGTCTACGTGGACAACGACCCCGTGGTGCTGGCGCACGCTCGTGCCCTGCTCTTCAGCAGCTCCGAAGGCGCGACCGACTATCTCGACGCCGACCTGCGCGATCCAGAGACCATCCTGCGCGAGGCCGAGCGCACACTCGACTTCAACCAGCCGATCGCTTTGGTACTCGCGGCGATCCTGCACTTCGTCGAGGACGAGGCGGCGTATGACGTGGTGTCCCAGCTTACGAACGCCCTAGCCCCCGGAAGCTATCTGATCGCGAGTCACCTGACAGCCGATCTGAACCCGGAAAACGGCATGCGGGTAGCCAAGACCTATGCGGAGAGCGGCCTGACATTCGTGCTGCGCTCAAAGCAGGACTTCCTTCGATTCCTCACGGACAACGGCCTCGAGATCGTGGAACCCGGCGTCGTCCCAGTGCACCACTGGCGGCCGGACCACCGTCCGTGGGCCCTCAGCACGCATCGGCCGATCGAGACCGACCTGCTCGACCACATGGACGAGATTGACAAGATCAGGTACCGGGACATCAACGACGTCACGGACGCCGACGTCAACGTCTACGGGGTCCTCGCCCGTAAGCCGTGAGCAGCTCGGCCAAGCGGCTGCCGCGCTGTCTCGTTCAACTGGACAACCTGCTTTTCCGAACCGACTAACCGCCGGCCGCCATCGCGCTATTTCCCCAATAAAACCCCGCGATGACATCTCCGATACGCGGCTGGACTACGGCGGCGAGTCTCGTTCACAACGGCTCTCGAGCACAGACGCCCTTGTGCGCTGTGAGTCTCGCGATAGCTTCGCCGACGGCGGTTGAGGGTAGCGCGGGACACGCGTGCACAGATTTTCAGAAAGGCAGATGCCAGCAAAACCGCCGGTGCTCCGTGTCACGCCACATACGGTTCCGCTCGCGTGAGGTACCGGTGCCCGGTCGGAGCACTCCACATGACTTCGCCTTCGTTGCCGCGCTGCACTTTCCGGCTTCTCGCGGTCATGAGCCGCTCAAGTGAAAAACCTGTGCACGCGTGTCCTGCGTTACCGTCAACCGCCGTCGGCGAAGCTATCGCGAGACTCACAGCGCGCAAGGGCGCCTGTGGTCAAGCGAAGCGGTAAACGAAACTCGCCGCCGTAATCCGGCCGCGTAGCGGAGATGTCATCGCGGGGTTTTGTATGGGAAAAGCGGGACGGCGGGCGGCGGTTGGTCGGGTGGGAAAGACAGGTTGTCCAGCTGCGCGAGACAGACTCGCTGTCGCAAGCCTGTCTCGCGCAGGACGCGGTTCTAGTCCTTGACGGCGCCGGTGGTGATGCCGGCGGCGACGTAGCGTTGGGCGAGGATGAGCAGGGCGGTGGCGGGGATGGAGGCGACCACGGCGGTGGCCATGATGGCGTTCCATTGCTGGTTGTTGTTGCCGATGTAGTGGTAGATGCCGAGGGTGATGGGCTGTCGGCCGCTGCCGGAGTCCA
>NZ_DATNGK010000255.1:0-7990 GCF_035605935.1 Actinocrinis sp.
CCGAACCCCGCCTGCATGCAGAAGATCCTGGTCGGCGACGACGTCGGCTCGATTCTGGCCGGTGGCACCAACAACCCGCCCGACACCACCGGCAAGGGCGGCGTCGGCAACACCGGCTACGACTGGGCCACCGAATACAACATCATCCAGCAATACGCGATCAAGAACTCGCGGCTGCATCTCCCGCTGGTGTTCGGCGTGGACGCGGTGCACGGCTTCGGGCACCCGTATCAGGCCCCGCTGTTCCCGCAGTCGATCGGGATGGGCGCCACCTGGGATCCGGCGGCCGCGCAGGCCGGCGGCCAGGTCACCGCGAACGCGCTGCGGGCGACCGGCTGGAACTGGGATTTCGCCCCGGTGCAGGACCTCTCCCGGGACAACCGCTGGGGCCGCACCTATGAGACCTGGGCCGAGGAACCGGCGCTCTCCGCCGCGATGGGCGCCGCGAACATCAAGGGCCTGCAAGCGTCCGCGGACGGCGGAGGGCTGAAGGTGAGCGCCACCGTCAAGCACTTCGCCGGGTACTCGCAGTCGGTCAACGGCCACGACCGCAATGAGGCGCTGCTGCCGCTGAACTACCTGCAGGACACGATCCTGCCGTCGTACAAGGGCGGGATCGACGCCGGGGCCGGCTCGGTGATGGTCGACTCGGGCTCGATCAACGGCGTGCCCGCGACCGGTTCGCACTATCTGCTCACCGACATCCTGCGTAACCAGATGGGCTTCGAGGGCGTCGTGATCAGCGACTATCAGGACGTGCAGGCGTTGCAGAGCACGTACCACATCGCCCCTGACCTGGCCGGCGCGATCGCCATCGCGGTGAACGCGGGCGTGGACATGGGCATGGTGGTCAACAACCCGGACCAGTGGCAGGCCGCGATCCTGCAGGACGTGCACTCCGGCAAGATCTCGCAGGCGCGGATCGACCAAGCGGTACGCCGGATCCTGACCATGAAGTTCGACCTCGGCCTGTTCAACCAGGCCTGCGTGGCCGACCCGAGCAAGCCCTGCGTGGACCCGAACGCCGCGGATGCCGCGGTGGCCGCCGGACGCAGTCAGACGCTCACGGCCGCGCAGGAGTCGATGACGCTGCTGCGCAACCAGGCCAATGTGTTGCCGCTCTCCCCCACCGGCAAGGTCGTGGTGACCGGGCCGAGCGCCGATTCGATGACCAATCAGCTGGGCGGTTGGAGCGTGAGCTGGCAGGGCGTATTCGGCGCCGGACACGTATGCTGCATGGGTCCGCCGAACCAGATCCCGCCCGGCACCACGGTGCTCAAGGGAATCCAGGCCGCGGACCCTGCGGCGGTGTACGCGCCCGACCAAGCTACCGCGGTAGCCGACGCGGCCAGCGCGAGCGCGTACGTCGTCGCGGTCGGCGAGAAGGCTTACGCCGAAGGGCTCGGCGACAACCCGGCGCCCGCGCTTGCGCCTGACCAGCAGGCGCTGATCTCCGCCCTGGAAGCGACCGGAAAGCCGGTCATCGTGGTCGTCATCGCCGGCCGTCCGGTCGGGCTCGGTTCCGCCGAGAAGGCGAACGCGGTGCTGATGGCGTATCAGGGCAGCACGGAGGCGGGCCAGGCGGTCGCGGACGCGATCTTCGGGAAGATCGACCCAAGCGGCAAGCTCTCGGTGAGCTGGCCTTCCGACGCCTCGAGCGTCGGCGGCGACTTCAACGGCGGTGCGCCTTCACCACTCGGCGACCAGCCGAAGTTCTTCGACCAGCTGCCGGGCACGGGCTCCGGTCCCGGCCATTCCTACAACCCGCTCTACCCGTTCGGGTACGGCCTGTCCTACACCACCTTCCAGAACAGCGCCCTGACAGTCACGCCGACGGTGCGGACGCACGGCAACGTGACGGCGACATTCACGGTCACCAACACCGGATCGCGGGCCGGCACCGACATCGTGCCGGTGTACGTGGCGCAGCCGGTCAGCGCCGTGGTCGTGCCGCCGCAGCGCCTCGTCGGGTTCGCGCGGGTCACGCTCAACCCGGGTGAATCGAAGCAGGTGCACGTGACGTTCCCGACCTCCGCGCTGGGCGTCAGCCAGGGCGACATCAACAGCGCGGCCCCGCCGAGCGTTGAGCCCGGCGGCTACATCGTGCAGCTCGACAAGGACGACACGACCCCGTACGACGTCGACCAGTCGGCCAACTTCACCATCCGCTAACAGCACACGAGCGGCGGTACACCGGCCAGATCGGACGGTGTGCCGCCGCTCCCTGTAACGTCCACCGGTTAACGTGGCTAGGTGCCCGAGCCCTCAGTCACCGACCAGTCCGCCGAGGTCGACCCGATCACCCCGACCCGCCGACGGATCCGCCGCAGCTTCCTTATCTCAGTAGCGGTCGGGCTCGTCGGCGCGGCGCTGGTCGCCTCCGGAATCCTCGCGTATATCAATGAGCGTAATGATCGCCAGCACCTCAGCTACGTCGGCACAGCCGGCCAAGGCGCACGCCTGGAGCTGACCGTGCGGGTACAGCGGGTCGACGTCGCGGGTGAGGAGATGGTGCTCAGCGTCCTGCCGTCGCCGCGCGGCGCCCTGGCCACCGACGAAGCGACCGGAGAACTAACGCAGAATGTACGGCTTTACACGCCGTCGCTCGCGCAGAACAGCGTCACGCTTGAGAAGGGCACGATTCCGGCGCTCCAGCAGATCAACGTTCCGCTCAGCGACGGCACGCCGACCGACTACCCCTTCGATCGCTACTTCGCCGACATCGTGTGGGCCGCCTCGACCGACGACGGCAGCCCGATCCCGGTGGCGATGGACTTCGAGAATCGCGATCCGTTCTTCTCCATCCATCCGCGTTCCGCGGTCGCGGCCACGCAGGGCATCCTGCTGGAAACGCAGATCGGCCGTTCGCGCGGCACCTTCATCCTGGCCTGGTTCATGATGGCGGCGATGTGGGCGATGTCGCTGGCGGTGCTCGGCGGGGCCTCGGTCATGGTGCGCCGCCGGATGGGACTGGTGTGGCCCGGGATGGCGTGGATGGCGGCCACGGTCTTCGCCCTCGTCGGGCTGCGCAACGCCGCGCCAGGCAGCCCGCCGATCGGATCGGTCATCGACTACGCGGCCTTCTTCTGGGCCGAGGCGGTCACCGTGGCCAGCGTCGCGTGGGCGGCGGTCGCGGGCGTGCACGTGGAGCACCACCGCGACGATCCCCGAGTGAGTGTGTGAGTGTGAGCGTGCGTCAGGTCCGGCCAGTGCGGTGGCCGGACCTGACGCGTTCAGTGGGGTTACGAGCAGGTGATCTGCGCGCCTCCCCAGTCGGAGTGGTCGCTGCCGTTGCCGTCGCCGCCGTCGCCGACCACAAGGTCGAGCACCTGAGCGCCGGTCAGATCGACACTGAGGCTCGCCGCCGCCTGATGCCCGTGGATGACGGGCGTCGTGGTGAGCGTCTTGCCGTCGGCGACGACGCTGAAGGTGACGCTGCCGGCTGCGCCGACCTCGTTGTCCACGCCCACCGAAGCCGTGAAGCTGGTGCAGTGGCCGCCGAGGTAGATCTTCACGTCGCCGTTCGCGTGCACGCCCAGGCCCTTGGTGAAGGTCACACCGTTGATGGTGATGGTGTGGCCGTCACCGGCCGCCTGTTCGCCGTTGCTCATGTCGCGTTCGACCGGGCCCCAGCCGTTGGTGGCGGAGATGAACGGCAGGTCGCTGACGTAGTCGGCACCTGCCTTCGGCGGCGTGTAGTAGCCGACGATGCGCTCATCCTTGGCCGTTTGGTGCCTGCCGCGCTGTATGTAGCCGACCGTCGCGGTGAGCGCTGCGGCGGCCGGTTGGCTGCCGGACGAAGGCTGAACCGTCCACGTGAACGTCGCCGCCTTTCCGGATTCCAGCGTGCCGATCGACGCGGGGCTCGGCGCGCTCGCCGTCCAGCCGGCCGGAAGGCTGAGCGACGGGACTAGCTTTGTCGCGCGTCCGTGTCCAGCTGGGACGGACACCGTCGCGGTCGCCGTGAAGGAGGTCGCGGGCTGCGCGGTGTCAGGCACCTGAAGGTTGACGTTGACGCCGGGAGCCGCGGGCATCTCGTACTTTTCCTCGTTGTACCCGGGGCTGTTGACCGGCCGGACGCTGAGCGAGGAGGCGTAGCTGCCATAGTTGGTGAGCGACACCGTGCCGAGGCCGCCGGTGGTGCCGTCCAGGTTCCACACCGCGATCGCGATCGTGTTGCGCCCGTTCGTCTTCAGGATGCCGTTGGGCACCGGGAAGCTGTGCTGCGGGCCGAGATAGTTGACGTAGTTGCCAACCATCCAGCCGTTGACATAGAGCTCGGCGCGGTACTTCTTCGACGGGTCGTCGGTGATGGTCAGGCCGAGCGAGGTCTCCTGGCCCTTCGGCAAGTTCAGGTCGACCGTGGTGCGATACCACCCGACGCCTGGGGTCGTGTTGCTCGTCGGCAGGCTCACCGGCTTCCACTTCGCGTCGTTGAAGCCGGGCAGTTGCCAGCCGGCCCGCTCGCCGAACAGGCCGCCGGTCGAGAGCGGCCCGCGCACCGGGTCGATCTCCTGCTCGCCGCCGCGCACGCCCTGAAGCCGCCAGGTCACCGAGGTCAGCGGCGCGCCGAGGAGCGAGGCGCTGGTCAGCCCGCGCGCGGAGGTGCTGTTGTTGGTGGAGTTGTAGTCCTCTTCGTGGCCCATGTTGACGGTCAGCACGGACAGGATGTTGTCGCCGGTCTGATTGAGCGATCCGGCCGGGAAGGTGAAGTCGCCGCTGCCGTTGGTGGAGCTGCCGAGGAAGGTTCCGTTGAGCCAGACCGAGAACGCTTGCGCGCCGCCGCCGGAGTCGGAGACCAGGTGGATGCCGGTGGCCGCGGCCGAGGCGCGGAACCGGCCGCGGTACCAGGTGCTGCCGGTGTGGAAGCCGTAGTCGTCGGCGTACAGCACGGGCAGCGAGCCGGTCCCGGTGACGCTGTAGGTGCTGGTCTTGTCGGCGACCGGCCAGCTCGAGTCGTCGAAGCCTGGCTGCGCTTCGGGCGATTCGGCCTGGTACTTCCAGTCAGTGAGCGCCGGCAGCGTTACCGCGGCCGCGGTCTGGACCGTGCCGACCTGGCTGCCGGTCGAGGAGAGCGCGCCGTGGATGCCGCGGCCGTTCCAGGTGACCGAGCGGGCCGAGGTGAACACCTCGATGGCCGGGTCGGTGCCGTTGTCGCCGGTCAGCGCCAGCTCCTTGCCGCCGTCGCGGCTCGTCGCCGTCCGCAGCAGGTGGGTGCCGCGCACGAGTACCGGACCGGACGCGGTGTTCAGGGTCCAGAACGTCTCCGCAGTCGGCTTGTCGGCGAGCAGGAGCAGCAGCGCACGTGAACCGCCGCCGCTGACGGTGACCCGGGTCAGGCCGTCGTGCTTGTAGTTGAGCCGCAGGTCACCGGTCGTGGCGTTCCAGGTCACCTTGACCGCGCCGCCGCTGCTCTGCACGGCCGGCTGGCTCGCGTAATGCAGCACGGTCTCGCCGTCGGTGCCCTGGTCGCCGTAGAGCACTGCGACGTCGCGGGCGCCGATGGTCTCAGAGGTCATCAGCTGCGAGGTCGAGTACTGCAACTGCGAGTCGCCGAGCTTGGTGTCCGCGACCAGCAGGTCCGATTCGCGGCCGTTGAGCGTGATCGAGGTGCCGGGCTCCTGCGGGACGCTCGGGTACGTCGGGCCGCTGGCGGCTCCTGCCGGAGGCAGGTCGATCGCGTCGATGGACACGAAGTTGTCGGTCGAGCCGGAGCTGTGAGTGCCGTCGACGACGATCTTGAGCGTGTGCGCGCCGTCAGTCAGGCCGCTGACCGAGTAGATCACCGCCTGGCTCTGGCTGCCCGAGTCGTCGACGGTGGTCTGCTTGACGCCATCGAGGAAGACGTCGGCGTTGCCGTGGTTGTTGGTCTTCGAGCCGATCCAGCGGATCGCGGTCCCGGTGAACGGAATGGTCAGCGAGTCGCCGGCGGTGTTGGAGAACGACTCGGAGTTCTTATAGTCGCCGCCGGTGTAGCTCTGGTTCGCCACGTGCGACCAGGAGCCGGTGTATTGCAGCACCGGATCGGTGTCGTCGTAGGTGTACTGGCCGCCGGGGCGCGCGTTGAAGTCGATGGTGATGTGGGTGTTGTCGACCGCTGTCGAGGTCGAGCTCGCGTGCCGCAGTACGTGGAACTGCGCGCCGGTGTCCGGGTTGCGGCGCGCTGTATCGATGACGGCCGTGTCGGAGGGCGCGGTGGTCAGGACGCGGTCGGTCTTGGTCAGGTCAGGCATCGCGGCCAGCGAGTAGCCGATCAGCTTGTCTTCGTAGTACTTCGGGTCCAGCTGCCGGGTCTCCCGGATCGCGGCGCCGTAGTCGTAGGAGGTGTAGTTCTCCGGCATGCCCAGCCAGCCCCAGTTGGTACCGCCGTAGGTCATGTAAAAGCTCTGCGCCGTGGCGCCGACCGCGATGTTGTTCTTGTAGAACACGTCGGCGAACTGGTCGTTGATCAGCTGCGCGCACTTGTCGTAGCCGGGTCCGCCCCAGGGGTCGAACGCGCCGCCCTGGAATTCCGGGGAGTACAGCGGCCTTCCGGCAGGGTGGTCGTAGCTGATGTCGGGAACGCCGTTCCACGAGCTCGGGTTCGAGCAGTTGAAGCCCTGCGGGTAGGAGTCGGGCCCGTCGACGTCGAGAGCGCCGGCACCGCTGTTGAAGGTGCCGTTGTTGTTGCCGGTCAGCGGCACGGTGATGCCGTCGGCGCGGGCCTTGTCCTCAAGGTGCTGCATGTAGGCGCGACCGGCGGCGTCGCCGTTGTAGTACTCGTTCTCCACCTGGTACGCGATGACCGTGCCGGTGCCGTTGGTCAGCTGGTGGCGAGCGAGGATCGCGTCGATCTTGGTCAGCCACTCGTCGGCGTAGGACTCGAACGCCGGGTCGTCGGTGCGGTTCTTCACGTTCTTGGTGCCCAGCCAGGCCGGCAGGCCGCCGCCGTCGACTTCGGCGTTGATGTACGGCGCGGGCCGCGCGATGACGTAGAGGCCGGCCTGCTGCGCCATGTCGAGCAGCTCGTCCACGTTGCGCACGCCGGTGAAGTCGTAGACCCCTGGCGCGGGCGAGTGGTAACCCCAGTCGAAGTACAGGGAGGTCGCGTTGAACCCGGCGGCCTTCATCTTCTGGAAGATGTCCAGCCACAGGCTCGGGCTCGGCAGCCGGAAGTAGTGGAACTCGCCGGACCACAGGTAGGTGCGCTTGCCGTCGACGAGGAAGGAGTAGCCGTCGAAGGTGACGGTGTGGGCGGCTGCGGCGGGCGTGGTCGTCGCCGTCGTCTTCGTGGTCTGGCCCGGTGCCGGGCTCGCGTGTGCCCCGCCTACCGAACCGAGTATCAGGGCCATGGCCGCGCCCGACGCGGCCAATATTCGGTGGCCGCGCCGAGAGCGCAGCGGTGTGTGCAAGCCGAGCACGCCGAGTCTCATCCTTGAGTTCCCGTTCGTGGATGTGGGTATTTGCTGAGGTGAATCTGGCGGTTAGTGGTGAATTGTGTTGTCGCGTGTTCTGTTATGTGGAGACAAGGGTGATGTATAGCGGAGGCTTTACTTCGTGTCCATAGCCGGGATGTCCAGCAGCGCGATGACACGCTTACCTCCGCCGATGCGGCGGCGGATGAAGCAGGCGCGCGAGAGGAGGTCGACCAGCGCGAGGGTGCGGCCGAAGGCCGAGATGCGGTCGAGGGTGCCGGTCTGGATCTCGGCGGTGTCGCGGTCGGCGCACGTGATGGTCAGCAGCCCGTCCTCGACGAGCAGGGTCAGCTCCGCCTCGCCGGGAGCCTGACGCAGCACGCTGCTGAGCAGCTCGGAAACGATCAGCACGGCGTTGTCCACGGCTTCGTCCGGCACGTGCTGCTCGACGAGCTGGTCGTGGGCCCACTGCCGCGCGTCCCGGACCGCATGGGGGTACGTCGCCGGGGTCTGCCACACGTACGCGTTCGTTCGCACGTACGTGACCCAGCGCTTCGATTCCCCGCTCACGATCACAAGTGTGGCGTACGGCGGGG
>NZ_DATNGK010000256.1:0-2606 GCF_035605935.1 Actinocrinis sp.
CATGGTCAACGCGGTGCGCTCAACGGGAGCGAGCAACGTGCTGATGCTCGGCGGCCTTGCCTACTCCAACGATCTGTCGCAGTGGAACCAGTACAAGCCGAGCGACCCGGACGGCAACCTGACCGCGTCCTGGCACTCCTACAGCTTCAACACGTGCAACACCTCCTCCTGCTGGAACAGTCAGGTCGCGCCGGTTATGGCGCAGTCCCCGGTGATCGCCGGTGAGATCGGCGAGAGCGACTGCGGCGGCAGCTACATCAACTCGCTGACCGCTTGGCTGGAGTCGCACGAGACCAGCTTCCTGGCCTGGACCTGGGATGCCTGGGGCGGCTGCGCCAACATCTTGATCACCGACTACAACGGCACCCCGACCGCATTCGGCGCCGCGTACAAGGCGATCCTGGCTTCCCTAGGAAGCGGCGGCGGTGGCGGTGGCACCGGCAGCGAGATCCACGCGGTGGGCGCCGGCAAGTGCCTTGACGTTCCCAACGCGTCGACCGCGACGGGCACCCAGCTGGATATCTGGACCTGCAACGGCGGCGCGAACCAGCTGTTCACACACACCTCCTCCGGCCAACTGGCTGTGTACAGCGGTAGCAGCCAGCTGTGCCTGGACGCCTACAACAACCAGACCTCACCCGGCACCAAGGTGCAGACCTGGACGTGCAATGGCGGCGCGAACCAGCAGTGGAACCTCAACTCCAACGGCACCATCACCGGCGTTCAGTCAGGGCTCTGCCTTGATGTGACCGGAGCCTCGACAGCCAATGGCGCCCTAGTCGAGCTGTGGACCTGCAACGGCGGCAGCAACCAGCACTGGACCGTCGGATAACACGCGTGCCCGGGACGACGAGGTACCCGGGCACCCCTCGGCGTCGCGGGCAGGGGAGACCCGCGACGCTCTCCGGGCCGATCGCCCTGTCAACAGCCCGCTTCGGGCCTATCTCAGGAGGTAGTCAGGCGATGCGAGAAGAAGCGATGCCGTCCAGTCCGCGGCCGCCGCGGCTGATCGGGCTGGCGACCGCGGCGGCGGTGGCGGCGGTAGTCGCGGTGATCGCGGCGCCGGCGTCGGCGGCTACGTCCACGACGGTGGTGGGGGCGGGCTCCGGGCGCTGTCTGACCGTGACCGGTGGTTCGGCCACGGCCGGCGCGGGCGTGGAGCTGTGGGACTGCAACGATCAGTCCGGCCAGCAGTGGACCACGAACGCAGGCGGCGGCACCGGCTCGGGCCACACCGGACAGGTATCCGACACGAACATCGCTTACGTCGGCCGCTGGGACACCAGCTCCACCGTTGCCACGGCGCATTGGGCCGGCGCATACCTGCAGACGGCGTTCACCGGCACAAGCGTGAAAGTAAGGACCCGCAACGCGGTCTCCTTCTACGCGAGCATTGACGGCGGCTCGTACGTCTCCCACGCCGGGGTGAGCGGCACGGTGAACCTCACCTCCAGGCCGCTGACCGCCGGTACCCACACCCTGCGCGTTGAGTACGCGTCCGGCGATTTGGCCTTCGAGGGTCTGGTCCTGGACTCCGGGGCGCACACCGTGACCCCGAGCGTGCCTTCGGGTCTGCTGGAGTTCGTGGGCGACTCGATCACCGCCGGGGCCAAGGATCCCCGCGGGGCGCTGGACGCGTACGGCTGGAAGACCGGCGAGCAGTTGCACCTGCGCCACACCCAGATCGCGCGTGCCGGCTACTGCCTGGTCGCCGCGTCCGGCTGCGTGGGCCAGGCCACCCAGTTCTTCGAGACCGACAGCACCGGCGCCGTGCCGTGGGACTTCTCCCGCTACCAGGCCTCCGCGGTCATCATCAACCTGGGCACCAACGACCTGGGGCACTCCGTGAGTAACGCGCAGTTCCAGTCCGCGTACACCAGCTTCCTGGCCAATATCCGCGCCAAGTATCCGAACGCTGCGATCTTCGTGATGGAGACCTTCAAGCAGTGGTACGTCAGTCAGACCAAGGCGGCCGTCGCCGCCCGCAACAGTGCCGGCGACGCCAAGGTCTACTACGTGGACACCACCGGCTGGCTGACCTCCTCCGACTACGTCGACGGCACCCATCCCACCGCTCGAGGCCACACCATCATCGCCAACCACCTCGCACCGATCATCGCCGCCAAGATCTAAAACCGACGATGTACGTGGCCCACAGGCTGTGAGCGTTACGCCCCCATCGCTGGCGCGTCGATCAGGAAGGAGCCGAAGACCATGACCATGATTCCGGCCGCGGCGGCGATGATGCGGGTGCTGTGTTGCTGACCGAGCGTGACCGCGCGGTGGTTGAGCCAGATCGCGCGCCGCCGGGAGTAGTGCGGATCGTCGGCTCTGGCTGGTTCGGCGGCGTTTTCCCGGTTCAAGCGCCGCCACTGCTCGTGCATTCGGCTGACGGTGTAGACCTCGTAGTCCATCGAGAGGCCGAAGAGCACGGAGAACATGACCACGGGCAGGAACGCGTCGAGGGGTCCAGTGCCGGACAGGCCGATCAGGGCGCCGCCCCAGCCCTTGGTGAACACCGCGGTGATCGCGCCGAGCGCCGCCGCCACGGAGATCAGGTTGAGCAGCGAGGCGACCAGCGGGATCATGATGCTGCGGAAGACGGC
>NZ_DATNGK010000257.1:0-73170 GCF_035605935.1 Actinocrinis sp.
GGGCCTCTGACCTGTGTAGCGGGGACAGGATTTGAACCTGCGACCTCTGGGTTATGAGCCCAGCGAGCTACCGAGCTGCTCCACCCCGCGTCGGTGTGTCTCTACTGTAGGTCGAAGGTCACCGCAGAAGCAAATCGGATAGCTCGAAGCGGCCAACGAGCGGAAGAACGCTGCCATACGCGGGGCGTTTGCGCTGGTCGGGGCTCGGCTCGGTGGCGTGCCCGGCGTGGTGGTCTGCGGGGTCCCGCGTCGGGGAGAATGGGCGCATGGAGAACGGGAAGGCCTCGGCCGCCATGAACGCCGCGCTGACGCAGTCGCTGATCGAACTGGAGCAGCACGTCTCCCGCGACGGCTGGGACCAGGGGCCTCGGCTGTTCGCGCTGGCGGATACCGCGGCTCTCATCAGGGCCGAGCCGCGGTTGGCCGCCGCGCTGGCGCCGGAGACCCTGGAGGTCGAGGGACTGTCACCGCTGCGGGCTTACACGTCGATCGAGCAGGAGGACTTTCCGGGCCAGAAGGCTCTCGACGAGGCGCTGGCCGGCATCGCGTGGCCGGAGACCGTGGACGGGGCCGCTTTGGTGGTCGAGCGCGTGATGCTGCCTCCGGACGCCGAGGGCGGGATGCCTGCCGACGGCTCCGGGGTAGACCTGGACGCGTGGGTGGCTGCCCATCCGCAGCGGCAAGAGGTGCGGATCGCCGTGGGCGTGCTGCGGGACGGCTCACGGGACTGCGCGCTCAGGCTTCGGTCGCGCGATGCCGATGACGAAGTGCTGTCGGGGCCTGGGCTCGTGCCGAATCTTGAAGAGGCGTTGGCGGAGACGTTGCTGGATTGAGGCGGGCGGGCCGTGCAGGGCGCCGGACGGACTGACTGACTAACTGACTGGTTGTGAGGTTGCGGGCGGAAACCAGGCGAGCTGACGGCGGATCAGCAGCTCGGCGGGGTCTTGCCCGCGCGGACGTCTGCCAGCGCGGTGAGCGCGTCCTGGAGGGTCGAGACCTTCGCCAGCTCGAGGCCGGACGGCAGGTTCGCCTTCGCGTCGGCGCAGTTGTCCGCCGGGGCGAGGAACACGGTGGCTCCGTCGCGGCGCGCCCCGATCGTCTTCATCTGGATGCCGCCGATCGCGCCGACGTTCCCGGACGCGTCGATCGTGCCCGTGCCCGCGACGATCTTGCCGCCGGACAGGTCGCCGCCAGGGGTGAGCTTGTCGATGATGCCGAGCGCGAACATCATGCCGGCGCTCGGGCCGCCGACCCCGTTGAGCTGGATGCTCACGTCGAACGGGAAGGAGTTCTCGCTCTCCACCGAGAAGCCGACGACTGCCTTGCCCTTGCTGTTCTTGGTCGTGCTCGTGACAATCGTCTGTTCCTTGGTGCCGCGCGAGACGACGAAGGTGACTTGCTGACCGGGCGTCACCCTCTGGATCACGTTCTGCACGAGGGCCAGCCCGCTGTCGCCACCGCTCTTGATCGCTGTGCCGTTGATCGACTTGATGATGTCGCCGGCCTGAAGCTTGCCGTCCGCGGGCGTGCCCGAAGTCACCGAAGCGATGACGGCTTCGCTGCCCGTGGGCTTGATGTCTAGGGCGCTAAGGGCAGCCGTGATTGCCGCATCCTGCGAGTCAGTGAACGCCACCGCGTTCTCTTGGTCGCTCTGCTGCTGCGTCGTGCCTGGCGGGTAGATCGTCTCCTTGGGCACAATCGCCTGATCCGAGCTGAGCCATCCGACCAGGGCTGTGCCGAGCGGCATCTGGTAGTCCTGGCTCGACACGCCGACCGTCACCATGCGCAGTTCGCCATCGGTCTTGTACGTCTGGCGGCCGGTTACCGTGATCAGCGGCGTGCCCTGATATGAGCCGAGCGTGTCGAAGGTCGGCCCGGGGGTCATCTCCGCGTAGGGCACCGGCTGGAAGTACACGCCGATCCCGAAAGCGGCGAGAAGGGCTCCTGAGACAGCGAGCGTGACAGTGCGTCGGCGCGGCATGTGAACGACCCTAATGCACGATTCTGCGGGCGTGCGTGCGGGAGGGGGGAACGGCAGGCGCGGTGGAGGGGAGGCGGTGCGGCAGCGGGATCGGCGCGATTAATCGATCGTGGAGACGGTCGAGCGCTGGGGCGGCGCGGGCCGCTGCGTGCGGGCGAGGACTTCGCGCGCCCGCTGGTAGCGGTGCAGGGTGCCGACGTCCTCACGGGCACGCCGGACCCGTCGCGCGGTGGCCGCCACAATAGCCGCCACGACGACCGCGACCGCCGGGATGGCCCACCAGACCAGGATCGAGAGCACGGATCGGCAGCCTAGATCAAATTCCGACCCAGGTGTGGGAGCCGTCCCGGAACTCCTCCCGCTTCCAGATCGGTACCTGTGCCTTGAGGGTGTCGATCAGTGCCCTACACGCAGCGAACGCCTCGGCTCGGTGCGCGGCGGATGCCGCGACGACGACCGCAAGGTCACCGACGCGAAGGGTTCCGATGCGATGTACTGCGGCCAGGGCCGTGCCTGGATGGTCTGCGGCGACCTTGCGCGCAACCTCGAGAAGTTGTTCGCGCGCGGTGGGATGAGCGGAGTATTCGAGCTCGGTGACCTGCTCCCCCGGGCGTTCCGGGGTGTGGTCGCGCACGGCGCCGATGAACAGGTCGATGCCGCCGGCGTGGCGGTCAGTGACGGCGCGCAGCACCTCGTCCACGGACAGCGGCGTGTCGCGTACGTCGATGAGGCGGACGGGGTCAGTCACGGTCACCTCGTCGTCGAGGGTGATTGGGTCGGGGCTCATAAGATCATCATCTCGAATTGGGGCGCTTACAGGCGGCGGGTCAGGTGGCGCGGCGCTTCTTGCGGGCACGGCGCACCAGGGCGGCGGTGCCGACCAGCGCGACAGTGGCTCCGGCCGCACCGAGGCCTGCCGCCGCGTCCTTCTTGCCGAGGCGGCGAGACAACGCGGCATGGTGGCCCTCGATCTCGACCAGCAGCGCCTGGAACGCCTCGGCGTTGCTGAACTGCGGCAGCCAGCCGGTGGCCTTGAGCTTCTCGGTGGAGACCGCCCACGGGTGCATGACGTACTGCAGATCGGTCGCGGGGGCCGGGGTCAGGTGTAGGCGGTGCAGGCGTTCGGCGGCGCCGATGGCCAGCGTCTCGGGCAGTTCCATGCGGCGCATGCCAGAGATCTCCTCGACCTCCTGCTGCCCGAGCCAGCCCTCGCTGCCGACCGCGAGCGGGCCGTCAATCTCGCTCAGCGCGGCGTGCACGAGGCCGGAGGCCAGGTCCTCGATGTGGCAGAACTGCCAGCACGGCTCGGAATCCTTGACCACGAGCAGCCGGGGGGCCTCGAAGTGGCGGGTGAACACGGTGTCCACGCCGGGGCCGGTCAGCACCGCGGGACGCAGGACGGTGACCGAAAGGCCGGGATGTGCCTTCGGGGCGCGTTCCGCCAATCGTTCGATTTCCAGATAATCGCCGACGAGCGAGCCGTCGGGTACCGCGCGCAACGGTGCGTCTTCGGCGAGCGGTACGGGGTTATCCGGGTAGGCGCCGTAGACAACGGCACTCGTGAAGAGCACGACCCGGCTTACGCCAGCGGCCGCTGCGGCAGTGAGCACGGTCTGCGTACCGCGCACGTTCCAAGCGGTACGCGCCTTGGTGTCGGTGTCAGGTGACGTGTCGATGTCCGCGTGGATGACGACGTCTACGTCCCCGAGCCGTTCGGTCAGGCCCGGATCACGTACATCCGCCTGCCGGAACACCACGCCCGGCACGTCCAGCCTGCGGGTATCGAGCGCCACGGCTTTGCGTACGCCCTCGTGACCGGCCAGGCGCACCGCCACCGCCGCGCCGATCACGTCGGCCGCGCCGGTGACCGCTACGGTGAGTCGCGCCGAACGGCGCCGTCCGCCTTCTGCCGGGGAACTCACAGGCACACTCCGATGGTTACTAGGTGAGGGGACGGGACACTCCGTTCACCGTAAAGTCTGTTCTATCCGTAGAGTGCGTGATCCCCGAGTGATTGAGTGGCCGTGCTTCCCGTGAACACGCTTCTCGTGCGCGCCGCGTCAGGCGCGGCCGCCCCGGGGGTTCCTCTCCAGTGTGGACGATTGTCTAGAGGTTCGACGTGAACGACCACCCAGAAAGTTTCCCACCGGGCGGGGACGAGCCGGAGCCGGTGCCGTTCGAGGACATCGTCAAGGGGCTGGAGGGCCTCGGTGCCGACGTCGAGCGCGAGGAGACCGAGGCGCAGCAACGGTCAGCTGGTGAGCAGGCCGAACGTGGCGGTCAAGAACAGCCGGAGGCGAGCGCACAGCAGGGCGCGGGTGGCGCGGAGGCCGGGGCGAACCCGCTGGCCGGCCTGCTCGGCGCGCTCGGTCTCGGCGGCGCGGCGGGCGGGGACATGGGCGAGTCGCTGTCCAAGTTCGCCGCGGGGCTCGGCCAGCAGATGCCCGGCTTCGACCCGCAGATGCTCATGATGATGATGGGCCGCATCCAGTCGCTGATGAACAGCGGCGAGGGCCCGGTGAACTGGGCGCTGGCCCGGGACGTCGCGCGCACGGTGTCCGCTTCACAGCCGGATCCGACGCCGACCTCCGGCGAGCTGGGCCCGATCGAGGACGCGGTGCGGCTCGCCGAACATTGGCTCGACGAGGCGACCGCGCTGCCGGCCGGCACTACCGGGGCGCTGGCCTGGAGCCGCGCCGAGTGGATCGAGAAGACGCTGCCGGTCTGGAAGCAGCTGGTCGAGCCGGTGGCGGAGCGGATGACCGGTGCGATGAGCGGACTGCTTCCGGAAGCCGCGGCCGGAGCCGCCGCACCGATCACCGGGATCGTGCGGCAGATGGGCGGCTCGCTGTTCGGGCATCAGGTCGGCACGGCGCTGGCGCAGCTGGCCACCGAGGTGCTCGGCTCCTCGGACATCGGCCTTCCGCTCGGCCCGGACGGCAAGGCGGTGCTGTTGCCGGCGAACGTCACGGCGTTCAGCGCGGGGCTGGAGATCCCGGCGACCGAGGTGCGGCTGTACCTGGCGATGCGTGAGGTCGCCTATCACCGCCTGTTCGCGCACGTGCCGTGGCTCAAGGCGCACGTCCTGGGCGCGGTTGAGGCGTACGCGCGCGGGATCACCGTGGATCAGAGCCGCATCGAGGAGCTGATGCGCAACGCGCAGTCCCCCGAAGGTCTGGCCGACCTACAGAGCGTGTTCGAGGAAGGCATCACCTTCACCGCACCTGACAATCCGCAGCAGCGGGCCGCGCTGGCGAGGCTGGAGACGATCCTGGCGCTGACCGAGGGTTGGGTGGACGCAGTGGTCAACGCGGCGGCCGCACCGAACCTGCCACATGCGGCCGCGCTGCGTGAGACGCTGCGGCGCCGCCGGGCTTCCGGCGGGCCCGCGGAGCAGACCTTCTCGGCACTGGTCGGTCTGGAGATGCGGCCGCGGCGGTTGCGCGATGCGTCCCGGCTGTGGGCTTCGCTCGGGGACGCGCGCGGCATCGACGGGCGTGACGACCTCTGGGCGCATCCGGATCTGCTGCCGACCGCGGAGGACCTGGACGACCCGGACGGTTTTGTGCACCGCGACGAGATCGACATGTCAGGGCTGGCCGACATGTTCAACGAGGACGAGAACGAGAAGAAGTCGGGCGAGGAGGAGAAGGGCGGGGAGTGACCCCGGTGCTCATTCCGCGGCGTTCATTCCCCCGTGCTGACGGGCCGGTTCGGATTGGTAATCCAATCCGACCATGAGCCCGGGTAAAGCGCGGCTCTGATTCCGGACAGCTCAAGCGCGAGCACCTCGTGCGCGGCGGTGACCCCTGATCCGCAGTACACGCCGACCTCGCGGCCGTTCATCCCGTTGGCGCCCAGCGAAGCGAAGCGGGTACGCAGGATCTCCGACGGCAGGAACCGGTCGTCCGGTCCGACGTTGTCGCGGGTCGGCGCGCTGACCGCGCCAGGGATGTGCCCAGCGACCGGGTCGATCGGCTCCACGTCGCCGCGGAACCTGGCCGCGGCGCGCGCGTCGAGCAGCACTCCCTCGATCGCGAGCTTGGCGGCTGCGTCGGCGTCGATGACCGGCATTGCGCCCGGTACCGCGATGAAGTTCCCTGTGCCGGTCGCGGCGCCGAGTTCGGAGGTGCCCGGCGCCTCGCCGGAGACCGTTGGCAGGCCGGCCGCCGACCATGCGGCGTATCCGCCGTCGAGCACCTTTACGTCGGAGTGGCTGAAGTACCGCAACAACCACCACGCACGCGCCGCTGCCGTCGCGTCAGCCGCGTCGTACACGACGACTGGCCGGTCATCCGATACGCCCAGCGATCGCATCGCGGCCTGAAAGTCCTCTGTGCTGGGCAGCGGATGACGGCCTCCTGCGCCGCTTGGCCCGTGCGGTCCGGCGAGCTGGTGATCGAGGTCGACGAAGCGCGCGCCCGGGATGTGACCGGCGGCGTAGAGGTCGCGTCCCGGCGGACCGGCCAGTGACCAGCGCACGTCAAGCAGCGTCACGGTCCCACTCGGCGCCGCAGCCTTGCCCACGCCGAGCTGTTCGGCGAGCCGTTCGATGGAGATCAGCGGCGCGCGGTCTACGGATTCAGGGGCCATATCACCTCATCCTCGCACTTCCAGCAGGGGAACCAGCCGTTCGGCCGCGGTCATCGAACCGTGCATGCCGATCAGCCGGGTCTCGACCACCTCGCGCTCGGACGCGACCACCGCCCAGTCCCCGCGCATCGCGACCACCACGTCGCCGATCCGGTCGCGCATGCTTGGATCCACGCCGGAACCGAACCAGCCCTCGGCGATGGCATCCTCGCGGGAGCGCACGGCCGCGACACCGTCGAGGCGCTCGGACCAGATCGCCAGCACGTCGCGCTCCGCGCCGGAGTGTGCGTATACGTGTCGAGCCCGCGCCTCGCCGCCGAGCAAGGCGACACCGGCCCGCAACTCCCAGTCGGTGTCCGCGTCGATGCGATGCTCCACGGGCACATCAAGCATGCCGTGATCCGCGATCACATAGAGCGACGAGTCCTGCGGCAGCCGCTCGGCGAGCCACTGCACCAACGCATCGACGTAGCCGAGCTGGTCGCGCCAGGCCTGTGAGCCGACGCCCGTCGCATGTCCTACGAAATCAAGATCCGAATAATAGAGGTAAACGAGGGCCGGGTCGGGCTCCTCAAGCGCCTGCAGGGCCCGCTCAGCCCGCACGTCTGGCGGCTCCGCCCCGCAGAAGCGGGCCCCCCGGAACACCGAGCGGGTCAGGCCGGACTCGGCGAAGCGCGGAGAGGAGACGTGCGTGACCGCGACCCCGGCCCGGCGCAGCCGTTCGAACATCGTCTCCTGCGGCTGCCACTGCAGCGGATCCACGTCCTGATCCCATTTCAGGAAGTTCATCAACTTCCCGGTGCCCGGCACCATGAGCTTGTAGCCGAGCATCCCGTGCGCGCCGGGCGGCAGGCCGGTGCCGATCGAGGAGAGCGAGGTGGAGGTCGTGGAGGGGAAGCCGGCGGTGAGCGTGCGGCCGATGCCCTGCGGTCCGATGCCCTGCGGTCCGTTCTGCAACAGCGCCGCGAGGTAAGGAGCCGCGTCGGCGTTCTTGAGGATCAGCTCGCTGCCCATTCCGTCGACCAGGAACAGGCATGCGCGCCGGACCGGATGCAGTTCCCACAGATCAGCGGTCGTGGTCATCGACGCGGACGCGGACACGCCGAGCGCGGCGCCGATCGCGGGCAGCACGTCACATAGTGCGCCCGAGCCGTAAGCCGGGTAGTCGAACCCGGCCTCCCCGTCGGCCGCCCCCGCGTCCACGCCGCTACCCGCGTCCAGCTGAGCCGAGTTCGACGGTGGCAGCCGCGAGCGCCTGAGCGAACTCAAGCGTCATGCGTACCGCATCCGGGCCGTCCGCACCGGTGGACACCCTCAGCGACAGGTCGTCGCCCGTGACAGTGCCGGTATACCCGTGGTCTGCCTCGCAGTGCGGGTCACCACAGTTGGCCGGTTCGAGGTCCACTCTGCCCACCGCACCCCAGCCGACGGTAAGCACGACCTCGCGCGGGAGCGTGCCCTTCACATGCTTCGCCGGATCATCCACGACCCTGGTGACGACGACCGTTGATACCCGGTCGAGCCGCACGGTCTCGGTCGAGGTGGAAGCGTACGAGCCCACCTGCGAGTCCACTCCGTCGAGTTCCGGCTCGGTGCCGTGCTCGTCGGTGTGGCCGACCACGAGGCGCCGTTGGGTCAGCGCGAGCACGGTGACGTGGCGGCGCACCTCCTCGGCGTCGAAGGTCGTCTCCTGGTGGACCAGATGGCTGATGACCGGTTCGCCGCCGAGCGCGGTCTCGACCGCCTCGGCGACCAGCGCCGGGTAATAGCCGCTGCGCTCGATGGAGGCGCGCAGACCTGGGTCGAGGGCGCCGGAGTCGGTTCTCTGGGGCATAGGCCAATCCTCGCACTGCCGAGGCTCGGGCGCGCACATCGGGTCGCGGCCGGTTTCCGGGCGTCGTGGCCGGATCCGCGCGGTTCTGTCGGTGCCCGGCGGGAGAATGGGTGCCGCACAATGAGAGGATTCGCGCCGCGGCCGCAGAGTCGGCGGCGGCACGATCCGCTGACGACGGTTGACAGTTACACGCAGCCGGTCAGGACAGAACGCCCCGAAGCAGCCCAGTCCGAGACAGCACGGCCCGAGACAGCCCGACCAAACACAGCACAGCCGACAGGTACAGGAGCAGCGCAGCCATGGCCCGCCGCAGCGCACCCCCGGAGACTGACGAGCCGTTCGAGGAACGGATCGTCGAGATCGACGTGACCGAGGAGATGTCCAACTCCTACCTGGAGTACTCCTACTCGGTCATCTACTCGCGCGCGCTGCCGGACGCCCGCGACGGGCTGAAGCCGGTGCACCGCCGGGTGCTGTACCAGATGAACGAGATGGGGCTGCGGCCCGACCGCGGCTTCGTGAAGTCGGCGCGCGTGGTCGGCGAGGTGATGGGCCGGCTGCACCCGCACGGCGATGGGCCGATCTACGACACGCTGGTGCGGATGGCGCAACCGTTCTCGATGCGGGTGCCGCTGGTCGACGGGCATGGAAACTTCGGCTCGCTCGGCAATGACGACCCGCCGGCCGCGATGCGGTACACCGAGGCGCGGCTGACCCCGGCCTCGCTGCTGATGACCGCGGACATCGACGAGGACACGGTCGACTTCGGCCCGAACTACGACGGCCAGGAGACCGAGCCGGAGGTGCTGCCGGCCGCGTACCCGAACCTGCTGGTCAACGGCGCGGCCGGGATCGCGGTCGGGATGGCGACGAACATGCCGCCGCACAACCTCGGCGAGGTGATCGCGGCGGCCAGGCACCTGATCAAGAAGCCGGAGGCCTCGCTCGAGGAGCTGATGCGGATCGTGCCCGGCCCGGACCTGCCGACCGGCGGCCGGATCGTCGGGCTCGACGGCGTGCGGGATGCCTACGAGTCCGGTCGCGGCGTGTTCCGGATGCGGGCGACCGCGCACGTGGAGACGCTGCCTAACCGGCGCAAGGGCATCGTGGTCACCGAGCTGCCGTACAACGTCGGCCCGGAGCGCGTGATCGCCAAGGTCAAGGAGCTGGTGCAGAGCAAGAAGATCCTCGGCATCTCGGACTTGAAGGACCTGACCGACCGGACCAACGGGCTGCGTCTGGTCATCGAGGTCAAGAACGGGTTCAACCCCGAGGCGATCCTGGAGCAGCTGTACAAGCTGACCCCGCTCGAGGAGTCCTTCGGCATCAACAACGTGGCGCTGGTGGACGGGCAGCCGCTCACCCTGGGCCTGAAGGAACTGCTCGAGGTCTACCTGGACCACCGCTTCGAGGTGGTGCGGCGGCGCAGCGAGTTCCGCAGGCGCAAGCGCTTGGACCGAATGCACCTGGTCGACGGCCTGCTGATCGCGCTGCTGAACATCGACGCGGTGATCCAGACGATCCGCACCTCGGAGAACGCGGCGAACGCGCGCGAGCGGCTGATGTCGCAGTTCGAGCTGACGGAGATTCAGGCGAACTACATCCTGGACACCCCGCTGCGCCGGCTGACCCGGTTCGACCGGCTGGAGCTGGAGAGCGAGAAGGAGAAGCTGGCCAGGGAGATCGCCGAGCTGACCGCGATCCTGGAGTCGGACGCGCTGCTGCGCCGGACGGTCTCGGAGGAGCTGGCGAAGGTGGCGAAAGACTTCAGCACGCCGCGGCGCACCACGCTGCTCGAGGCCGCTGACGCGCCGGTGGCCGCCTCGGTGCCGCTTGAGGTCGAGGACGCGCCGTGCCGGGTGATGCTTTCCTCCACCGGGCTGCTCGCCCGGATCGCGCTGCCGCAGGGCGCGGGCACTGCGGACGATAGCGACTCTGCTGGCAGCGGTGTGGAGGCGGCCGGGCCGCGAGCGAAGCACGACGCGATCGTCTCGGCGATGTCCGGGACGCTGCGCGGCGACTTCGGGGTGCTGACCTCGGCGGGCCGGCTGGTGCGGGTTTCGGTCATCGATCTGCCCGCACTGCCGGTGACCGCGGGACAGCCGAACCTGGCCGGCGGCGTGCCGGTGTCCGAGTTCGTTGATCTGGCGGCGGACGAGAAGGCGCTGTGCCTCTCGACGCTTGACGCGCAATCCCCCGGCGTCGCGCTGGGCACGCTGCAGGGCGTGGTCAAGCGGGTTGTGCCGGACTTCCCCGCGAACAAGGACGAGTTCGAGATGATCACCCTCAAGGAGGGCGACCGGGTGGTCGGCGCGGCCGAGCTGCGCACCGGCCAGGAGGACCTGGTGTTCCTGACCACGGACGCGCAGCTGTTGAAGTTCGCCGCGGATCAGGTGCGTCCGCAGGGTCGTCCGGCCAGCGGCATGGCCGGGATCAAGCTGTCGGAGGGCGCTTCGGTGCTCGCGTTCGCCGCGGTGGATCCGGAGCAGGACGCGCTCGTGGTGACCGTGGCTGGATCCAGCGGCGCGCTGCCAGGTACGAGTGCTGGCAACGCCAAGGCGACGCCCTATCAGCTTTACCCGTCGAAGGGCCGGGCCACGGGCGGCGTGCGCTGCCAGCGGTTCCTGCACGGCGAGGACACGCTGGTCTTCGCGTGGGCGGGCGCGACCCCGGCACGGGCGGCTGACGAGGCGGGTAATCCGGTGGATCTGCCGCCGCTCGACCAGCGTCGCGACGGCTCGGGTACCCCGCTGCGCAAGCCGATCGCCGTGGTGGCTCCAGGGATTTAAGTACGCTGGGGCACCCGGCGGTCAGACCTCGAACCAGACGATTTTCCCGTGTGCGGTCGTCCGGGTGCCCCAGGTCAGCGAGAGCTGATCGACCAGGTAAAGGCCGCGGCCGCCTTCCTCTCCGTGCTGCACGGTACGCAGGCGCGGTGCCGCCTCGAGTTCGTCGGAGACTTCGCACACCACCGTGGCGGCGCCGCGCAGCAGCCGCAGTCCGATGGGGCCCCGGCCGTATCGCAGCGCATTGGTGACCAGTTCGCTGACGAGTAGTTCGACGACGTCGGCCACGTCTGCGTCGAGCGGTGAAAGGCCGCTGTCGTCCGCCTTGGCCGCCGCGTCCTCGGCGGACCACTCGTGCAGACAGCGGCGCACCAGTTCCCGGGCGCGGGCGGCGACGGTCGGCTGGCTGGTCAGCACCCAGGAGGCGACCTGGTCCTCGGGGAACCGGCCGAGCGAGGCGATCAGCAGCGTCGCATCGTCGCTGCGATGCGGTCCGATCAGCGCCTCGAAGGCCGCGTCGCAGGCGGCTTCAAGGCGGCCGTCGGCCACGGCGCTCGCGCTTCTGCTCCCGGCATCGCCGCCGCTCGCGTCGGCCGTCGAGCCCAGCCCGACCGGCGCGGACTTCGATATCGCGCCGAGCAGTTCGTCGATTCCGCTCTCGATGTCCCGGTCCCGGCCTTCGACCAGTCCATCGGTGTAGAGCGCGAGCGCGCAGCCGGGATCGATGGTCAGCACGCGTTCCTCGAAACGCTGACCGCCGACGCCGAGCGGAGCGCCGGGGGACAGTTCGATCAGCTCCGCTCCGCCGCCTGAGGTGGCCAGCACCGGCGGTGGATGGCCGGCCGAGGCCATCACGCACTCCCCGACGACCGGGTCATAGACCGCGTAGATGCAGGTCGCGAGGTGTGACTCGCTCATCGAGCGGCCTAGTTCGTCCAGTTCCCGCAGCACCAGCGCCGGGCTCAAGTCCAACTGCGCGAGGGTGCGCGCCGCGGTGCGGAATTGGGTCATTATTCCGGCGGCCGACAGTCCGCTGCCCATCACGTCCCCGACGACGAACGCGACGCGGCGGCAGGGCAGCGGGATCACGTCACACCAGTCGCCACCGACCTGCGCGCCGGCCGCGCCGGGCCGGTACCGGAACGCGACCTGTGCGCCGTCTACCGCGTCGAACTGCTGCGGCATCAAGGACCGTTGCAGCATCAGTGCGGTATCGCGCTCGCGCATGTACAGCCGCGCGTTGTCCATAGCGACCGCGGCGTGCGAGGCGAGCTCTTCAGCGGTTTCGAGATCGACCAGCGTGAATGCGTCCCGTTGTTTCGCGCGTGCAAAGCGGACCGCGCCGAGAAGTGATCCGCGTGCTTTCAGCGGAGCGACGATGCTGCGCTCCGAATCAGGATCGTCCTGTGCGTCCTCGCCCTGCCTGTTGGCTTCAGGCGCGTGCGAGGCATGGTCGCCGGACTCATCCAGAGCGAGGAACTGCGAACGGCCGCTCGCGATGCACTCGTAGAGCGCGGTACCGGGTTCTATCGGCGGAAGGCTGCGGCTGCTTCCGCGCAGCCGTGAGCGCCTCGTCTGTGACCTCGTGCCGGGGCTGGTGGCGGGGGCATCAGTGCGGCCGCGCGTCGCGACGGCGTGCATGCGCAGCGCCTCTTTCGCGGAATCGCTGAGCGACAGCGTCGAGTACGCGATGGCTGTCACCGGCTTCGCCCCGGTGCTGGCGCGGCCTGACTTTTGCCCGGCGTGCAGGAGGTACACCGTGGCCGCGTCACAGAAGTCGGGAACGGCGACGTCGGCGAGAGTCGCGGCGATCCGGTCGATATCCAGCGACGCGCCGACGCGGGAGTTCGCCGCGTTCAACAGCGCGGTGCGTTCGTGCGCCAGCCTCTCGCGCTCGGAGGCTTTCTGACGTTCAGTCACGTCCGTCGCGACGGCGGTCAGCCCGAGGACCCGGCCTTCCTCGGTCTGGAGCCTGGCGTACGAGATGGACCAGTACTGCCAGCCGCCCGGCTCGGTGGCTCGGGTCGCCGCCTTGATCAGCATGTCCACGACCGGTTCGCCGGTGTCGAGGACGCGCTGTTGCAGCAGCGGGACGGTGTGGCGCAGGCCCGGATTCACGTCCTCGGGGCGCAGGCCGACGTGCTCGCGGGCCGCGATGCCGTTGTAGTCGGCGAAGGCCTGATTGACCAGCAGATAGCGGCGCTCTGTGTCGTAGATCGCGATGCCGACCGGGACTTGGTCGAAGAGTGTCTCGAACAGCGCCCGCTCGACTTCGATGTGCCGTGGATCCAGGGCCGCGGCGGCGAGCTGAGTGAGGCTTCGGCCGTATTCGGCCCCGATGACTGTGCGCAACGCGGCGTCGGCCTCGGGGTCGGTGCTGGCGCTCTTCGAACGGTCGAAGGCTGCGGGCATGTACGGTCCTGGGAATCGAGAGCTGGCTGCCCCGACTCCTTCCCGGAAAGTATGATCTTTATATTGATCGGCGACCGAGTTAGGCCACTCGGATGACGCCGCCAGCGGCGGTCCGCTCGTCCAAGGCAGCCAAAATCAGCAGATCGCCTTCCAGCCACGGCAGCGCGCGCGCTTCGGCCGTTCCCGGCCGCACCCACGCCAGGGCGTCGTGGCTCCCGCGCAGCTGCGGCTCCGGCTCTCCCGCTTCGATCGCGGCCAGGAAGGTCCGGACGACCATCGCGCCGCCCGCGATCGCGTATTCGGGACCAATCCGCTCCCCTACCGCGATCCGCACGCCGATCTCCTCGACGCACTCGCGAATCAGGGCCGCGATATCACCCTCGCCCGGTTCGACCTTGCCGCCAGGGAACTCCCACTGGCCGGCCAAGTCCGGCGGCCCGGTGCGCCTGGCCGCCAGGATCAGCCCATCCCGCTCGATCACCGCCGCGACGACGACGCGC
The DNA here is from genome assembly GCF_035605935.1 of Actinocrinis sp. Lineage (GTDB taxonomy): Bacteria > Actinomycetota > Actinomycetes > Streptomycetales > Catenulisporaceae > Actinocrinis. The sequence continues at coordinate 14,107 of NZ_DATNGK010000257.1, forward strand.
ACACTTTCCTGCTGCATGCCGGCCATCGTCCCACGTAGCCGCCGGGCGCTCGCCGGGAGTCGGCAGCCACTCGGCTTGGAGTGATGCACACCACATTCGCCACGCCACGCGACACGGTCAGCGCACACCGTGACGGGCGGCGTGATCTCTTGCGAGCGCACGCAATAGAACGCCGCTAATTCGGCGCCTCATGCGCGCTTTATTGCAAGAATAGTGCCGCTGAACAGCCTTATCTTTGCGAACGCCCTACTCGACGGCCCGAACAACCCGCCGCATACTCAGGACCATGCACGAGGCCGCACAGCAGCGAATGCACACATACGACGCACGCCTAGCCGACCTGGTTTTCGACTACATGCGCGAGCGCTTGCAGCTCGATCCGGTGCCGCTGGACCACCCCGGCGAACGCACGAAGCTCGAGAACGCGCTCTCCGGCCTACTGACGGCGCACGGGCACGATCCCGCGCAAGTCCTCTCCATCTACGCGGAACAACTCGCTCCGGCCGTCATCTCCTGCGACAGCCCGCGCTTCCTCTCCTTCATCCCCGCCGCGCCGACCAAGGCCGCGCTGCTCTTCGACATGGTGGTTTCGTGCGCCTCTCTGCAAGGCATCTCCTGGCTTGAGGCAGCGGGCGCGATCGCGGCCGAGAACCAGGTGCTGCGGCTGATCGCGGATCTGGCCGGTATGCCGTCGAGCGCCGGGGGATGCTTCGTCACCGGTGGCTCGGCGGGGAATCTGTCCGCGCTCGTCGTCGCGCGGGACACGGCGCGGCGCAAGCGAGGTCTCGGGCCGTACGACCGAGTCCGGTTCGCAGTGAGTGACCAGGCGCACTCCTCGGTCACCAACACCCTGCGCATCATCGGCGTCGAAGCGCTCGTCGTTCCGACGACGGACCACCGGTTCACGGGTGCCGATCTGCGGGCGGCGTTGGCGCGTGACACCGACGGCGCTCCGGTGATCGGAGTAGTAGCGACGGCCGGTACGACGAACGCGGGCATCGTGGACGACCTGGCCGGGCTCGCGGCGGCGGCGAGCGACTTCGATCTCTGGTTTCACGTAGACGGCGCGTATGGCGGAGCGGGGCTCTTCGCGCCCAGCGTGCGGGCGAAGTACGACGGGATCGAGCACGCGGACTCGTTCGTCGTCGATCCGCACAAGTGGCTGTTCGCGCCCTTCGACTGCGCTGCGGTGCTTTATCGGCAACCGCAGCTGGCGAAGTCGGTACACACACAGGACGCCTCGTACCTCGACGTGATCCATACGGATGCGCCGGAGGAGTGGAACCCAACCGACTATGCGTACCACCTGACCCGACGCGCGCGAGGGCTCCCGCTGTGGTTCTCGCTTGCCGTGCACGGGACCAATGCGTACCGAGACGCCGTAGAGGCGGCGCTTTCCACCGCTCGGGAGACCGCCGATCTGATCCGCCGTCACCCCGATCTGGAACTGATCCGCGAGCCTGAGCTGTCCGCGGTCCTCTTCCGCCGCAAGGGCTGGGGCCCGGAGGAGTACTACGCGTGGTCACGGCGGCTTCTAGCGGGGCAGGTCGCCTTCGTCACGCCGACCAGTTGGGAGGGCGAGACAGTAGCAAGATTCGCTTTCTTGCATCCCGGTACGACCACCGCAATGGTCGAAGAAATCCTCGATACGGTCTGATAGGGCGTCGTTTGGCACGGTAGTGCGCCGAAGTCTGTTACAGGCGTTGTTGCGACGCCCCGATGCAGCGCGATTCAATACCCTCCACACGCTGGGGGAGGGTCATGGAGCCGCTCGCGTCGGGCGATCCCGCCCGAATTGGACCGTTCCGGCTGGTCGCCAGGCTGGGGCGGGGTGGAATGGGCCGGGTGTACCTGGGCCGTTCCGAGCGGACTGGTCGAACCGTCGCGGTGAAGACCGTCCACGGCGAACTTCTCGCCGACGCTGAGTTCCGCACGCGGTTCTCGCATGAGGTGGCCGCGGCGCTCAAGGTGCGCGACGAGTACATCGCCGAGGTCGTGGACGCGGATCCGGACGGCGCGACGCCCTGGCTCGCTACCGCGTACGTCCCGGGCATATCCGTCGAGGACGCGGTACGCCGCTTCGGGCCGCTACCCGCAGATTCGGTGCGTATCCTCGGGGTCTGCGTCGCTAAGGCAGTCGCGGCGATACACGCTGTCGGTCTGGTACACCGGGATCTGAAGCCGGCCAACGTGCTGCTTACCGCAGCCGGACCGAAGGTGATCGACTTCGGCATCGCGCGCGGCGTGAGCGAAGCTGCCTTGACCAAGACCGGGATGGTGAGCGGATCGCCGCCCTACATGGCGCCGGAGCAGCTGGGCTACGGCGACTTCAGCACAGCCTCGGACATATTCTCGCTCGGCGCTGTCTTGCACTACGCGGCAACCACCACGGGCCCGTATGGGCGCGGCGGCGCGCAGGAGCAGTACGCGCGGGCCATGGGAATCGGGCCGGTAATGGACCCGGCGCTGCCGGACGGACTGACCGATCTGGTGCGCCGTTGCTTCGCCGATGATCCGCATCTGCGGCCGACCACAGCTGACGTCGTGTACGTCCTGGAGGCGCACCCAGGCGAGCGACCGCTTCCGGGCTGGCTGCCTACGGCCGTCGTCGCGGACATCTTGGCGCAGGCGACGGACGCGCTGAACAAGGATTCCGCGGCAGGCCTCACACCGCATCAGGCGCCCGCCTCGTCGCCGCAGCCTTCATCGTCATTCGCGCCGCTTGCCCCGCCGCAGCCGAGTGGGCCGTCGTACTCGAGCGCATCGCCACAGCCAAGCGCTCCGCCACGCCCCAGCGCTCCGCCGCGCCAGAACATGCCACCGCAGCACGCTCAGCCACCACGGCAGCCGCAGCGGCAACCGAGCGGTCCTCATCCGGGTTCACGTTCGGGTCAGAACTCGAACGGCTCCTACTCGGGCCCGCCGTTCAGCAGCGCTCCCCCGCGATCCGGGCCGGATTCGTTACCGCACCGCCTGCCGCAGCCGCCGTCCTATCCATCGCCGCCATACGGTGTCCGAACCGGACCCTCGCAGCCCTACGCGCCGCCGTCTTACCCTCCGCATTCGGCGCCTGCGGCCCCCTACGGCTATCCGTATCAGGCTCCCCCGCCGAGCAACGGCATTGCTGTCGCCGCTCTCGTGCTCTCGCTGGTGGGATTCGTCGCGCCTTGCCTACTCGTCGTCGCGCTGCCCTTGGGCGGAGTCGGCTTATCCAAGGCACGCAAAACCGGTGTGGGGCACGGGCAGTCGCTGGCGGCGACGATCGTGTCGGGCGTGCTGCTGTGCGGCTGGGCGGTCTTCATTTCCTTTTTGGTGGCGTCTAACCGATAGCGGCCGCGCGCCGATGCAGAACACGCAGATCCGGATCGGGCAGACGCAGCAGCCCGGCTCAGACGTTGAAGCGGAACTCGACGACGTCGCCGTCCGCCATCACATAGTCCTTGCCCTCGATGCGCGCCTTGCCGCGAGAGCGTGCCTCGGCTACGGAGCCCGCGTCCACCAAGTCCTGGAACGAGACCACCTCGGCCTTGATGAAGCCGCGCTGGAAGTCGGTGTGGATGACGCCGGCCGCCTCGGGCGCGGTGGCGCCCTTGCGGATCGTCCAGGCGCGCGATTCCTTCGGACCGGCCGTCAGGTACGTCTGCAGGCCCAGAGTGTCGAAGCCGACCCGCGCCAGCTGGGTGATCCCGGATTCCTCCTGGCCCATGCTCTGCAGCAGTTCGAGCGCCTCATCGTCGGGCAGCTCGATCAGCTCGGACTCGATCTTCGCGTCGAGGAACACCGCCTCGGCGGGGGCGACGAGTGCGCGCATCTCCGCTTTGAGCTGATCGTTCGTCAGCTCGTCCTCGTCAACGTTGAACACGTAGATGAACGGCTTGGCGGTGAGCAAGTGCAGTTCGCGCAGCGGTGCGGGGTCGAGGCCGGCGGCGTAGACCGTGGTGCCCTCGTCGAGCACCTTCTTGGCCTGCTCGATCGCGGCGACGACGGGCTGCTTCTCCTTCGCCATCCGCGCCTCCTTCTGCAGACGCGGAAGGGCCTTCTCGATGGTCTGCAGGTCGGCCAGAATCAGCTCGGTGTTGATCGTCTCCAGGTCGCCGCGCGGGTTCACCTTGCCGTCCACATGGTGCACGTCCGGGTCGGTGAACACCCTGATGACCTGGCAGATCGCATCGGCCTCGCGGATGTTGGCGAGGAACTTGTTGCCCAGGCCCTCACCCTCGGAGGCGCCGCGCACGATCCCGGCGATGTCCACGAAGGACACCGTGGCGGGGACGATCCGCTCCGACTTGAACAGCGCGCCGAGCACGGCGAGCCGGGGATCGGGCACGCCCACCACCCCGACGTTCGGCTCGATCGTGGCGAACGGGTAGTTCGCGGCGAGCACGTCGTTCTTGGTCAGCGCGTTGAAGAGGGTCGACTTGCCGACGTTCGGCAGGCCGACGATTCCGATCTGCAGGGCCATGGACGGCAAGTCTAGTTGTCCCTGTCAGTGCTAACTCCCACGATGTTGTTCGTGAACCCTGGAGAGCTGGTGCTGCTGTTGATCGGGCTCGCCCTTGGCCTCGCGCTGGGCGTGCTCTGGGAACGCGGGCGGGGCCGCGGCCCCTCCGCCGAGGCGCTGGACCGGTCGACCGACCGGCTGCTGGGCTTGGCCGATCAGCAGTTCGCGCAGGTCGGCCGGCCCATTCAGGAGTCGCTGCGGCACCTGGACGACCGGCTGCGCGAGATCGAGCGGGAGCGCAGCTCGGCGCAGGCCGCGCTGGCCCGGCAGATCGAGGACGTGCGCACGACTGGCGAGGAGCTGCGCGGGCAGACCGCCGCGCTGGTCACCGCGTTGCGAGCACCACAGGTGCGGGGCCGCTGGGGCGAGCTTCATCTGCGGCGCGCGGTGGAATTGGCCGGGATGGTGGATCGGTGCGACTTCACCGAGCAGCTGGTGGTTGGCGCCGCGGTCGACGGGGACGAGGGCGCGGCACGGCCGGACCTGGTCGTCCGCCTGGCCGGCGGGAAGCACGTCGTGGTGGACGCCAAGGTGCCGCTCGGTGCGTTCCTGGAGGCCGCGGAGGCGCGGGACGAAGAGATCCGCGCGGATCGGCTAAGGGCACACGCGCGGCAGCTGAGGGCGCACGTCGAACAGTTGGGTTCGCGGGCTTACTGGAAGCGGCTCAACTCGATCGGTGCTTCGACGCCCGAGTTCGTGGTGCTCTTCGTGCCTGGCGAGGCGTTCCTGTCCTACGCACTCGAAGCTGATTCGAACCTGCTGGAGTACGCGGCGGAGCGGCGCGTGATGCTCGCCTCGCCGACCACACTCATCACGTTGCTACGTACCGTTGCGTACGCGTGGTCTCAGGACACGCTTGCCGCGGAGGCTCGTACGGTCATCGACCTCGGCCGGGATTTGTACGATCGGATCGGGGTGCTGGCCGGGCACGTCGACCGGCTCGGCGGGTCGCTCGGCAGCGCGGTCGCGGCGTACAACCGGGCGGTCGGGTCGCTCGACTCGCGAGTACTCGTCGCGGCACGGCGGCTGCACGACCTCGGCGTCGGCGAGACCGCGCCGGAGACGCCGCGGCACCTGGACACCGCGCCCCGCTCCCCCAGCTCGCTGGACTCGCTACTGCCGCTGCCGAGCGCTCCCGGCGGCTTGACGCCGCGTGCCTCGTCCGATCGGATGACGCCGTAACGCACGGCCCGCGCGAGAGGCCGCATTCGTGCAGGTAGACGGGTTCTGATGCGCCCGAGGCGGCGCATCATCCAGACGAGTGACCGGCGGGCGTGGCAGCAGCGCGCGGTCAACGGCGGTTCGTACCGTGACGCGTATGAGCCAGCACCCGGCGGCCGACCATGGATCCTCTGAGGGACGCGTGTGGCGTCCGGAGCCGGTCGCCCGGCACGCCGCCGACCCGAACGCTCAGCGGCCCGGTGACGGCTCTCGGGGACTGGTGCGGCGGCCGCCGAGCTCGATGCCGTCCTGGCCGAGCGGCGTGGGCCAGCGCACCGGTTCTGGCTCGCGCTCGCAGCCGGTCCACGGAGCAGCTGCCCGTCAGCAGCCGCCGCCAGCGCTCGCCCGCCCACTGGCCGGGAGCGCGCCGCTTACTGCGTTCGGCGTATCGATCGTCCTCGTCGGCGCCTGCCTCATCGGCGCGGCGCTAGACCTACTTCTGGTCAGTACGGCCGCTTGGTGCATTATCGGATTGTTCCTGGTCGGCAGCGCCTACTCGGCAATGAAGGTACGACGATCCGACTGGTACTCGGCCGTGGTCGGCCCGCCGCTCGCGTTCGCGGTGGGACTGATGCTCGTCGCGACCTTCTCGCCGCACGACATGGGCTCCGGGCTGATGGGAACCGTCGCGACGATGCTGGAGCTGCTCGCGTACAAGGCGCGCGCGGTCTTCTCCGGTACCGCACTGGCGCTGTGCATCGTGCTCGCGCGCAGGCTGCCGTTCCGGCGCTGACGCTGCGTCAGACGGCGGCCGAGTCCAGATTCACCGACGCGAAGCTGCGTCAGCCGTCGTTGAGGTTGCGCCGCAATTCATGCGGAAGCGCGAACAGCAGCTTCTCCTGCGCGGAGCGGACCTCTTCCACGTCGGTGTATCCGCGCTCGGCGAGCAGCGCCAGCACGCCCTGCACTAGCTCCTCCGGGACCGACGCGCCCGAGGTGAGGCCGACGGTAGTCACGCCCTCGAACCAGGCCGGGTCGATTTCCTCGGCGCGATCGATCAGATAAGCCGACCGCGCTCCGGCTTCCAGCGCCACCTCGACCAGCCGCACCGAGTTGGAGGAGTTGGTCGAGCCGACCACGATCAGCAGGTCGGACTGCGCGGCGATGCGCTTGACCGCGACCTGCCGGTTCTGCGTCGCATAGCAGATGTCGTCCGACGGCGGGTCGATCAGCAGCGGGAAGCGCTCGCGCAGCTTGGCGACGGTCTGCTCGGTCTCGTCCACCGACAGCGTGGTCTGGGAGAGCCAGGCCACCCGGGACGGGTCGCGCACCTCGACGTCCGCGACGCCCTCGGGGCCGTCCACCAGCTTGATGTGCTCGGGGGCCTCGCCGGTGGTGCCGATGACCTCCTCGTGGCCCTCGTGGCCGATGAGCAGGATGTCGTAGCCCTCGTCGGCGAAGCGCACTGCCTCCTTGTGCACCTTGGTCACCAGCGGGCAGGTCGCGTCGATGGTCTTGAGGCTGCGCCGCGACGCCTGGTCGTGCACCTCTGGGGCGACGCCATGCGCCGAGAAGATCACGATCGCGCCCTCGGGCACCTCCTCGTTCTCCTCGACGAAGACCGCGCCGCGCTCCTCAAGCGTCTGCACGACGTGCTTGTTGTGCACGATCTGCTTGCGCACGTAAACCGGCGCGCCGTATTGCTCGAGCGCCCGTTCGACGGTCTGGACCGCGCGGTCCACGCCCGCGCAGTAGCCGCGCGGCGCGGCGAGCAGGACCCGCTTGCGCTGCGGGGCGTCGGCAGGGGCTGCGCTCGAGGCGGAGTCGGACACTGAGGTGGCCGGGGTGGAACCGGAGGCGGTGACCATGTCTCTATGGTATTCGCGGACGCCGTGGGCGCCCCAGAGCGGGAGAGCCGATCTTTACATCTCCCGCACACTTTTCTCGCCGCGCGGTTCTGATCTGCGTGTCGGCGCCGGCCGATACCGTTGTGACATGGCCCTGCAAACCTCGTTCGAGCAACCGGTGCCGGTCTCGGCCCTCACCAAGATGGTCGGCGACTGGATCGACCGGCTGGGCGCGATCTGGGTCGAGGGTCAGATCACGCAGATCAGTCGGCGGCCCGGCGCGGGGATGGTATTTCTGACGCTGCGTGATCCGTCGCATGACGTGTCGGTCAGCGTGACGTGCTACCGCAGCGTGTTTGAGAAGGTCGTGCCGGCGCCGTCCGAGGGCGCGCGTGTCGTGGTCTGGGCGAAGCCGACCTTCTACCGGCCGCGCGGCCAGTTCTCGCTGCAAGCACAGGAGTTGCGGCCGGTCGGCATCGGCGAGTTGCTGGCCCGGCTTGAGGAGCTCAAGCGCAGGCTGGCGGCGGAAGGGCTGTTCGATCTCGGGCTGAAGAGGCCGCTGCCGTTCCTGCCGCATCTGATCGGGCTGATCTGCGGCCGGGCCTCGGCGGCCGAGAAGGACGTGCTGGAAAACGCGCAGCGGCGCTGGCCGGGCGTCCGGTTCGAGGTGCGTGAGACGGCAGTGCAGGGCGCGGGCGCGGTGGCGGGAGTGACCGCTGCGTTGGCCGAGCTTGACGCGCATCCCGAGGTGGACGTGATCGTGATCGCGCGAGGCGGTGGCTCGGTCGAGGACCTGCTGCCTTTTTCCGATGAACAGCTGATCCGTGCGGTGGCCGCCTGCCAGACGCCGGTGGTCTCCGCGATCGGCCACGAGCCCGACTCGCCGCTGCTGGACCTGGTCGCCGACCTGCGCGCCTCGACGCCAACGGACGCGGCGAAGCGGATCGTGCCGGATGTGCACGAGGAGATGGAACGGGTCGCGCAGGCGCGGCGCAGGCTGTGGGGCACGATCAATCAACTGCTGGACCGGGAGTACCGGGCGCTGGAGGGCTTCCGGTCCCGGCCGGTATTAGCCGCGCCGTACGCGATGCTCGACCAGCGCACGCAAGAGGTCGCAGCGCTGCGGGACCGGGCCTATCGGTGCGCGCGCCACAAGGTCACCCGAGACGACGAGGTCCTGGCGCAGACGCTGGCCAGAGTGCGCGCGCTCTCCCCACTGGCGACGCTGGAGCGCGGCTATGCGGTGGTGCAACGCGAGGGCGGGGCGGTGGTGCGCAAGCCGGAGGAGGTGGAAGCGGGCGACGCACTGGCAGTGCGGCTGGCCGGCGGTTCATTGAATGCGACGGTGAGTTAGCGCCGCAGCGCGGGATTCTGTGAGTGCCGCGCCAACACCGCAAGCGCGAGACAGGAGCCGCGGCCCGGCGCTGGGTCGAGATCCCGTCTTAGGGCAGCGACGGGAGCCAGGCCGTGAGCGCGAGGCCGCGCGGTTCGTGGAAGCCGAGGTCGCGGTAGAGCGATTCGCCCTGGTCCGAGGCGTGCAGGTCGACGCGCGAGACGCCGCGGGCTCGCAGCCAGTCGAGCGTCGCCGAGACGACGGCGCGCGCGTGGCCTTGGCGCCGGAACCGCGGGTCGGTGGCCACGCTGAGGAGGTAGCCGATCTGGCCGGTCGCGTTGGCCGGGCCCGGCAGCCGCTGCTGAATCACGCCGACAGAGCAGGCCGCCAGCATGCCGGGCTGATCCGGCGCGTCGGTCACGAACGCCTGCAGGGGGCCGTCCGGGTCGCTGAGCGCGGAGCGGAACGCCTCGATGCACGGTTCGCGCCAGGAGTGGTCGAGGATCGGGCCGAAGATGGACATCATCACCTCGCGCAGCCTGGTCAGCTCCTCGGCGTCGGCGACCACCGCTTGACGTGCCGCGATTCCCACAGTTGGCCTCCTTGCGCGTAGCTGTCGCCCCGGCAACCTATCGTTGTCCTCATGGCTGAAGAAGCGAATTCCGCGGGCGCGGGTTCCAACGGCGGGGACCTGAACGGGCTCGGCTACGAGCAGGCGCGCGAGGAACTGGTCGCGACGGTGCAGCGGCTCGAAGCCGGCGGGCTTTCGCTGGAGGATTCGCTGGCGCTGTGGGAACGCGGCGAAGCGCTGGCCGCGCATTGTCAGGCCAAGCTCGACGGCGCGCGGGCCCGGCTCGACGCCGCGGTCGCCGCCCGCGAAGAGGGCTGACGCTCCTGGTCAGAGCGGCACTGGTCAAGACAGCTTTGCTCAAATCCAGCCCGGTCAGCGCCGGGCGTTGAGTGGTGCCCATCAATGGGCGCCGATCAGCGCAAGGCGGCGGCGAGCGTCTCTAGGTCCGCGAGCGGCGCACTGCCAGCCACGATCACAGTTGACTTTCCGTCCTGGGCGTAGAGCAGCGTGCGCAGTCCGGCCGGCGACGTACCGGTGTAGCGCTGCCATTCGCTCGGCGTCGCGCCAGCGATCTGTACCGCGCCTTCCTGGCTCGCGTTCGAATGCTGGTCGCTCAGGTAGCCGGCGAAGGATTCGCTGGTCTGCTCCAGGGAGGCGTAGCCACCGCTCGGGGTGAGATAGCCGAGGTGCCACTCGGCCGGGCCCGATCCGGCCGGGTTGTAGTAGGCCGAGGTGAGCGTCCAGGTCGCCGGGAGGCCGGTCGGCGCGAGCACGGCGAACGGTTCGGCCGCGCGGGCGGCGCCGAGCGTGGTCTGGTACGTCGTGGCGTCCACCGGGTGCACCGGGTTCCCGGCCTTCGAGGGCTTGAGCACGAGCACCAGGATGATCGGCACCGCGATCACCGCCAGGGAAAGCATCATGTCCCGGACAGTGGTTCGAAGCCGCGAGTTGCGCGGGCGCGGGCGCGCCATGTCCACCGGATTCGCCATGTCTCCATCGTCTCTGATCGGCGGCGGCGCCCGGCCACCGGGGGCGGGTTGTCCGCGTCGCTACGATCAATAGATCAGCAGTAGAGCAGTAGATCAGCGGACTAGTAATCGGCCGTCCCCTCAACGGCCGCCGCCGCCTCTCTGATGTCCCGTGCGGAAGGACACCACCATGAGCAGCACGTCCGAGACCGAAAACCCCCAGCTTCCGGACCGGAACCTGGCCCTGGAACTGGTACGCGTTACCGAGGCCGCCGCGATGGCGGCCGGCCGCTGGGTGGGCCGCGGCGACAAGATCGGCGCGGACGGCGCGGCGGTCGGCGCCATGCGGCACCTGATCAACACCGTCTCGATGGACGGGGTCGTGGTGATCGGCGAAGGCGAGAAGGACAACGCCCCGATGCTGTACAACGGCGAGCGCGTCGGCAACGGCGACGGGCCCGAGTGCGATGTCGCCGTCGATCCGATCGACGGCACCACTCTCAACGCCAAGGGCATGCCGAACGCGATCGCGGTCATCGCGCTGGCCGAGCGCGGCGCGATGTACGACCCGTCCGCGGTCTTCTACATGGAGAAGCTGGTCACCGGCGCGGAGGCGGCTGAGGCCGTCGACATCACCGCCTCGGTCGAGCACAACGTGCGAGCGGTCGCGCGGGCGAAGGGCAGCAAGCCTTCCGAGGTGACCGTGGTCATCCTGGACCGGCCTAGGCACGAGAACCTGGTGCGCGAGGTCCGGGAAACCGGGGCGCGGATCAAGTTCATCTCGGACGGCGACGTGGCCGGCGCGATCATGGCGGTGCGCCCGGACACGGGAGTCGACCTGCTGCTTGGCGTTGGCGGCACCCCAGAGGGGATCATTGCCGCCTGCGCGATGAAGTGCCTCGGCGGCGTGATCCAGGGCCGGTTGTGGCCGCGCGACGATGCGGAGCGGCGCAAGGCACTGGACGCGGGCCACTATCTCCACCGGGTACTGACCACGGATGATCTGGTCACCGGGGAGAACGCGTTTGTCGCCATCACCGGCATCACCGATGGCGAGTTGGTGCGCGGAGTGCGGTACCGCGCCGGCGGGGCGATAACGTCCTCGCTTGTGATGCGGTCGAAGAGCGGCACCGTGCGCCGCATCGACTCGGAGCATCGGCTGGACAAGCTGCGCAAGTTCAGCGCCATCGACTTCGGCTAGCCGTTAGATCTCGACGCGCTGGCCGGTACGCGCCGGCCAGCGCGTCATAGCGCGTCATGAGGCATTTCAACTCATCCGTTCAGCGTTTCCAACGGGCACCGGGCAGATACGGGTGTTACCTCTGTTTGAGGGAACAACTATCTTCATTGGTTCGCGATCGCCGCGGAGGCGCTGATGTCGGGTCAGATGGCAGAGACCGCCGCGGATCTCGCGCCGCTCGAGGAGAACGCCGGCCGGGTGCGGCTGGTGTTCGCCGGCGTGATGCTCGGCATGTTCCTGGCTGCCCTGGACCAGACGATCGTGTCCACCGCGCTGCCGACCATCGTCAGCGACCTGGGCGGGGCGAACCACCTGTCCTGGGTGGTCACCGCGTACATGCTGGCCTCGACCGCGACCACGCCGCTGTGGGGGAAGCTCGGCGACCTGTTCGGCCGCAAGACCGTCTTCCAGGTCTGCATCGTCATCTTCCTGGCCGGCTCGGTGCTGTGCGGGATCGCGCACAACATGACGGAACTGATCGCCTTCCGGGCGTTCCAGGGCATCGGCGGTGGCGGGCTGATGGTGCTCGCCATGGCGGTGATCGCGGACGTTGTGCCGCCCCGGGACCGCGGCCGGTACCAGGGCGTCATCGGGGCCGTCTTCGGCGTTTCGTCTGTGCTCGGGCCGCTGCTCGGCGGCTTCCTGGTGGACAACCTGTCCTGGCGCTGGGTGTTCTACGTCAACCTGCCGGTCGGCGTGGTGGCTCTGGGCGTCATCGCGGCCGCGTTGCGGACCAAGGCGCCGAAGGAGCGGCCGCGGATCGACTACGCCGGCACCTCGCTGCTCGCCGCCGCATCGACCTGCCTGGTGCTGATCACCAGCCTCGGCGGCAGCACTTGGGCCTGGAACTCGGTGGAGGTGTGGGGCTGCGGGATCGGCGCGGTGGTGCTGCTGTCCGGGTTCGTACTCGTGGAGCAGCGCGTCGTGGAGCCGGTGCTGCCGCTGCGCCTGTTCCGCAACCCGGTGTTCTCGATGAGCTCGGCGATCGGGTTTGTGGTCGGCCTGTGTATGTTCGGCGCGCTCTCGTTCATCCCGCTGTTCATGCAGGTGGTCAACGGCAACTCGCCGACCGTGTCCGGACTGCGGCTGCTGCCGCTGATGGGCGGATTGCTGATCGCGTCGATCGGCAGCGGACAGCTGATCAGTAGGACCGGCAAATATAAGATCTATCCGATCGTCGGCGCGGCTCTGATGGCGGTCGGGCTCTATCTACTCTCTCGAATCGACGATCACTCAAGCGCGACACTCATGGGCATCGACATGGCGGTGTTCGGCTTCGGCCTGGGCCTGACCATGCAAGTACTGATCATCGCGGTGCAGAACACGGTGGACTACGCCGACCTCGGCACGGCGACCTCCGGCGCCACCTACTTCCGGTCGATCGGCGGTTCGTTCGGCGCGTCGATCTTCGGCACGATCCTGAACAACCAGCTGCGCTCGAAGGTGACCGGCGGGCTGACCACCGGCACGCTCCCGCGCGACTTCCCGGTGCAGCGCGCGCTCGAATCGCCGACCTCGGTCCACCAGCTGCCGCACGCGCAGTCCGCACCGTTCCTGCACATCTTCGCGCTGTCGATGCAAACGGTGTTCCTGATCGCGGTGCCGATCACGCTCGTCGCCTTCGTGCTCACGCTCTTCCTGCGCGAAGTGCCGCTGCGTGGCGCTACCGCGTCGCCGGAGCTCGGCGAGGCCACCGGCCTGCCGACCTTCCGCAGCTCGCTGGACGAGATCGAGCGCGCGCTGACCAGGCTGACCAGCCGGCAGAACCTGTGGGACCGGTACGAAGCCGTCATCGAGCGCGCCGGGGTGGCCATCACCATCCCGCAGGCGTACGGCATGTTCCGGCTCTACCACGTCGGTCCGATCACCGACGAGGCGGCGGCTCGGCGGCTCGGCGTGCCGGTCGAACAGGTCCGCGCGAAGATCGACGGGATCATCGCGAGCGGTTTCGCGCAGCGCGACGCGACCGGTCTGGTCACGCTGACGCCGGCCGGCGTGCAAATCATCGACCAGCTCTCCAGCGCGCGCTCGGAGATCCTGCAGGAGCAGCTGGCCGGCTGGTCGCCTGAGCAGCACGCGGACCTGTTGGCGATGCTGCGCCACCTCGCCGACAACTCGCTGGACGCGCCGAACCGGGACGTGATGTCACGTCAGAGCTGAGTTACCGCAGCGCGCAATCCGTCAGACCATGGCGTGGGACGCAAATCTCCGCGCGTGACCTTCACGATGGTGCGGGTACCGCGCGCATGCTCGACCTGCTCACCATCGTCGCCCTCAGACAGGCAACGGAACGTATACACCGCGCTGGTCCGGCCGAGCCGACCGAGTCCGACCTCGATGACGAGTTCGCCGCGCTCGCGGGTGAACGGCCGCAGGAACTCGATCTCGTAGTGCTTGACCACGACATAGCTGTCCGAGGGATCAAGCCCGGTCAGCGAGTGGTAGAGCGCGGTCATGGCGCGCTCCACATGGATCGCGTAGCGCGCGTTGTGCAGGACGCCCACCATGTCGAGCTCGTCGAACCAGACCGTGGACCGGAGCACGTAGAGCGGCTTGTCCGGCGAATCGGCGCTCGTGGTCTCGCTGCTCATCGGCCCTTGAGCCATTTCTTCTTCGGACCTTTGCTCTCGACGCTGCCGAATACCGCGACGCCCTGTACGTGCACGACCGGCGTCTCCGGGCCGAATTGTGTGCCGGGTCTGGCGGCAAGCTTGCGCGATCCGAAGATCGCACTGCCTTCGTCGTGCAGAATGACGCCCTCGGGCACCCGGATGATGACTTCGCCGAACACAGCGTTCGCGATGATGGTGACCTCGCGCTGCTCCAGCATGGCCTCGGTCAGGTCCAGTTCCACCGAGCCGAAGATGGCGCGCGCGTTGAGGCCGGAGCGCACAATCCATCGGCCGGTCCGCTTCGTCTCGCTGAAGAGGGCGACCACCGGTTCTCCGCCGCTGTAGCGCGTCGCGGCATCCGCGGCGGACAGGTCGGCGAGCCCGGCGCCAGGAGATGTGGCGGTGGCGGTCGGCGGCGCGAACACGACCGGCAGATCAGCCACAAGCGGCCGCAGTTCCCCCATCGTCTTCGCTCCGTACACGGCCTCGAGCCGCTCGCTGTGCTCCTCGGAACTCAGCCGGCCCTCCGCAAAGGCCCGGCCCAGCAGTTCGGCGACGTGTTCGCGGTCGGCGTCGGAGGCGCGTAGGCCGAGGCTGCGGTCTTCCGGGCCACGCATCGCAGGAGAAGTCACGTCGCTACGCTACCCGGCGCGAGGCGCGGAACGCGCGGGCATAGGCTTCCTTTGTAGTCGGCAACGCCGCGAGGCTGCGGGCTCGTTAAGACGTACGGTCACAGGAGGCTTGTTCATGCCCGAGTTCGCTTATTCAGATCTGCTGCCGCTCGGGCCGGACGAGACCGAGTATCGGCTGCTGACGAGCGAGGGCGTCTCGACGGTATCCGCGGCCGGCCGAACCTTCCTGCAGGTCGAGCCGTCGGCGCTGCGACTGCTGACCGAAACGGCGATGCACGACATCGCGCACTACCTGCGGCCGGCGCACCTCACGCAGCTCGCCTCGATCATGAACGACGCCGAGGCCTCGCCGAACGACCGGTTCGTCGCGCTCGACTTGTTGAAGAACGCGAATATCGCGGCCGGCGGCGTGCTGCCGATGTGCCAGGACACTGGAACCGCGATCGTGATGGGTAAGCGCGGGCAGAACGTGCTGACCGACGGCGGCGATGAGGCGCATATCGCGCAGGGCGTGTATGACGCCTACACCCGGCTGAACCTGCGGTACTCGCAGATGGCCCCGCTGACCATGTGGGAAGAGAAGAACACCGGCTCCAACCTTCCGGCGCAGATCGAGCTGTACGCCGCGTCCGGATCCGCGTACAAGTTCCTGTTCATGGCGAAGGGCGGGGGCTCGGCGAACAAGTCCTTCCTCTATCAGGAGACGAAGGCGGTGCTGAACCCGAAGGCGATGCTGCGGTTCCTCGAGGAGAAGATCCGCTCGCTCGGGACCTCGGCCTGCCCGCCCTACCACCTGGCGATCGTGGTCGGCGGCACGTCCGCGGAGTACGCGCTCAAGACGGCCAAATACGCCTCAGCGAAGTACCTGGACGGCCTGCCAACCGAGGGCTCGATGCTGGCGCACGGCTTCCGGGACCTGGAACTGGAGGCCGAGGTGCTGGAACTGACCCGGCACATCGGGATCGGCGCGCAGTTCGGCGGAAAGTACTTCTGCCACGACGTGCGGGTGATCCGGCTGCCGCGGCACGGCGCGTCCTGCCCGGTGGCGATTGCGGTCTCCTGCTCCGCGGACCGACAGGCGCTGGGAAAGATCACCGCTGAAGGCGTGTTCCTGGAGCAGCTGGAGACCGACCCGGCGCGCTATCTGCCCGAGACGACCGATGAACACCTAGACGATGACGTAGTACGCGTCGACCTGAACCGACCGATGAGCGAGGTACGCGCGGAGTTGGCGAAGTACCCGGTCAAGACGCGCCTGTCACTGTCGGGGACGCTCGTAGTTGCGCGAGACATCGCGCACGCGAAGCTCAAGGAGTTGCTGGACGCGGGCAAGCCGCTGCCGCAATACATCAAGGATCATCCGGTTTATTACGCCGGACCGGCTAAGACTCCGGAGGGCTACGCCTCGGGCTCCTTCGGTCCGACGACGGCCGGACGGATGGATTCGTACGTTGATCAGTTCCAGGCCGCGGGCGGCTCATACGTGATGCTGGCCAAGGGCAACCGCAGCAAGCAGGTCACCGAGGCGTGCAAGGAGCACGGCGGTTTCTACCTCGGTTCGATCGGCGGCCCGGCGGCTCGGCTGGCCCAGGACTGCATCAAGCACGTCGAAGTGCTCGACTACGCGGAGCTCGGCATGGAGGCGGTCTGGCGGATCGAGGTCGAGGACTTCCCGGCCTTCATCGTGGTCGATGACAAGGGCAACGACTTCTTCACCAACCCGGGCGACGACAAGCCGTTGCTGCGGATCGGGCAGCGACCCTGATAAAACAGCAGCCGAGCGGCTGGTGAATTCAATACCGAATCAGGCGGGGGGCGCGTCGTGGCGCAAAGTGATCCGTGGGCGGTCGCCGGGCCGCAGAGCCCGTCCGAGGAGGCGCCGTCCAGCTGGGCGCAGCCTGCGGCGCCGCACAGCAGGCCGAACCAGTTGTACGTCGTGGTCGCGGTGCTCTTTTTCGTGGCGGCGGCAATGCATCCGGTCTGGCTGGCCATCGCTCCAACCAACAGTCTCATCGACCGGTACATGTTCGCCTTTCCGAATGAGGACGCGAACAAGGGTTACGTGCTACTGCTCTTCGCGGCGGTCGGCACGCTCGTTCTGATACGACGCAGCCGAGTGTTCGGGCTTGGACTCGCCATCGCGCTGCCGCTGACCTGGTTGGCAACCGATCCGAGCAATTTCCGGCCGTCCCTCTTCACGAGATCGGCAGACGAGCGCACGGCCATGATCGTCTTCATCTCGTTCGAATTGGCCACGATGGCAGCCGCTGGCTTTGCCGGGTTCGCGCTGCGCGACCTGCTGCGGCGCGAGCCGCCCGCCGCAATCACCGAGCGCGCGCAAAAGCGCGCGATCAGGGTCCTGTGCCTCGGCTGGGGAGCTGTTCTCGGCGGTGGGCTGTGGCTGATTTCCGGCCTTATGAGCTGGCGCGTGGACCACTACGGCCTGGCAGAACTCGGCCAGCTGCACACTTACTACTGCTGCGACTGGACCGCCCACACCAACTTCGGCAAGGCGGGCGTACTCGCTAGTTTCGTCGTGGCCGCCGGGTTCGCGGTCGCGGCCGGGTTTGTCCGGTCGCGCGCCCTGTCCGCGGCGTGGCTGCTCGGCCCGTTCTTGTTTAAGGCGGCGGAACTCCCCGACATCGGCATCCGCGCGATCTTCCCCAGCCAGTCCCTACTCGGCTGGAATGTGGCGCAGCTGTATTCGAACTATGTGGTCACGACCACCCTGCTGGCAGGATTCTGGTTGGCGCTCGGCGGCACGCTGATTGTCGTTATCGCGGCCTGCCTGCGCCTGCGCATCGGTCGACAATCAGCGGGACCTTACGCACAGGCTCTGGAAAGCGCGATCGGCCAACAGCCGTAGTGGAAGCAGGCCGGGCCGGGACGCACGAAGCGTACCGGCCCGACCTGTGTCAAGCTGCTGCGTTAAACGTTACCGCACGGCCAAAGCCTGATCGGCTTAGTACCAGTTGTGCGCTTCCCAGAAGGACTGCGCCGAACACGGCGAGCCATAACGCTCGTCCATGTAGTTCAGCGTCCACTTGATCTGGGTGACCGGGTTGTCGCGCCAGTCGGAGCCCGCGGATGCCATCTTGTAGCCGGGTAGCGCCTGGCCGAGGCCGTACGCACCGCTGGACGGGTTCGTCGCGTGGACGTCCCAACCCGACTCGCGGGTGACGATCCAGTCGAAGCAGCCGAACTGGCCGGACGGCACGATGCGCTCGGCGATCTGGTACGCGCTCAGACCCGCGTAGGGGTCGACATGCGTGACCACCGGGGCCGGCTTGGTGGTCGCCGGAGCCGGGGCCGCGGCCTTGGTGGTCGCGGGCGGCGTCGGCTTCGCGCTCGAGGGCGACGCGGACGGCGTCACGCTGGCGCTGGCACTTGGTGATGCCGGGAGCGTGGGCGCCTGCACTGCGATACGGGCAACATGTGCCACCGGCGCAGTAGACGCATTCGCATTCGACGCAGTGGCAGCGATGCCGCCGATGATGGCGCCGGTCACTGCGGTGCACGACGCGGCGGTTACCGCGATTTTGTGCTTGTGCGCTGATATGGACTCGGGTATGGACAGGCGGAGCCTGGGCACAAAAAGCCTTCCGTCTGCCGGCGGGCATGGCGAAGCCGCGGCCGCTCAGGCCGCGCTGTGACTCTGCTCTGCCATGCGCGCTCGGCGCCTCGCCCCTTTTGACTCGTGCCCGCGGCGGAAGTACACACCTTCGGGTGGCGCGCCGGGTCGGTTCGCTTCATTGCTGGGAGAACCCGGTGCGGGGGGCCTGACGAACCAAGACACTGCCTGATTGTTGGCGCAAACCCCAAATCTTTCAGATGTGGGTTAAATCACACCAATTACACCGTCTGTGGACGTCCGTTAACGCTTCGTCGAGCCGGACCAGGTCAGCTGGATGATCAAAAACTGCGCAAAAAGCCCCGGGAATCGCTTCCCGGGGCCGTGATTTTGTGGCGTGGGTCACATAACGAGGTGTCCCTCGGATCTGCGAGCCCGCGCGCGGACGCGATCAAACCACGATCAGACCGACAAATCCTCCAACATTTCGGTCACCAGAGCGGCGATAGGCGAGCGCTCAGAGCGCGTCAGGGTCACGTGCGCGAACAGCGGGTGACCCTTCAGCTTCTCCACGACCGCCACCACACCGTCGTAGCGGCCGACGCGCAGGTTGTCGCGCTGCGCCACATCGTGGGTCAGCACGATCCGCGAGCCGGAGCCAATCCGGGAGAGCACGGTGAGCAGCACGTTGCGTTCCAGGGACTGCGCCTCGTCCACGATCACGAAGGAGTCGTGCAGCGATCGGCCGCGGATGTGGGTGAGCGGCAGGACTTCGAGCATGCCGCGATCCACCACCTCGTCGATCACGTCGCTCGTGGTCAACGCGCCGAGGGTGTCGAAGACCGCCTGGCCCCAGGGGTTCATCTTCTCCCCCTCGGTGCCGGGCAGGTAGCCGAGGTCCTGACCGCCGACCGCGTACAACGGCCGGAAGACGACGACCTTGCGGTGCTGGCGGCGCTCCATGACCGCCTCAAGGCCCGCGCACAGCGCCAGCGCCGACTTGCCGGTGCCGGCCCGGCCGCCGAGCGAGACGATGCCGACCTCCGGGTCGAGCAGCAGGTCGAGCGCGATCCGCTGCTCCGCGGAGCGGCCGTGCAGCCCGAAGGCCTCACGATCGCCGCGCACCAGCCGCACCTGCTTGTCCGCGGTCACCCGCCCCAGCGCCTTGCCCCGCTCGGAGACCAGCACCAGGCCGGTGTGGCACGGCAGGTCGGCGGCTTCGGCGATCTCCGCCCGCCCGTCCTCGAAGAGCCGGTCCACCACATTGCCGCCGATCTCGAGCTCGGCCATGCCGGTGTAGCCCGAGGTGATCGCCAGTTCCGCCTGGTACTCCTCGGCCGGCAGACCTACCGCGGCGGCCTTCACCCGCAGCGGCAGGTCCTTGGAGACCAAGGTCACCTGCTTGCCCTCGGCCTCCAAGTTCTTGGCCACCGAGAGGATGCGGGTGTCGTTGTCCGGGGATGCGGCCGCGGGACGGAATCCCGGCGGCAGCACGGTCGGGTCGGTGTGGTTGAGCTCGACACGCAAGGTGCCGTCCGCGGTCCCGATCGGAATGGGCGCGTCGAGGCGCCCGTGCTTCACGCGCAACTCGTCGAGCATCCGCAGCGCGGAGCGCGCGAAGTATCCGAGTTCGGGGTGGTGGCGCTTGCCTTCGAGTTCGCTGACGACCACGAGCGGGATGACCACTTCGTGTTCGTCAAAGCGGGTGAGCGCGGCCGGGTCCGCGAGGAGGACGCTGGTGTCCAGCACGAAAGTGCGCCGTTCGGGACGGGCGGAACGGCGCTTGGGTGTAACGGCCACTTAGCACGACTCCCTGTGGCGCGCCGTGCCCGGCGCGCCCTGAACGAGGGTGGGAATTGCACACCGGTCACAACGGTAAGGAAGGGGGGCGGCTCCAGGCGAGGAGTTTTCGGCTGATCACCGGACCGTGCGCGGCAGCCTCACGAGGTCTGCCAGCGGGGCCGGTGTCACACGTCATACCAGGGCATTACCCCTTGCGGCCTATGTGAAAACGGTCTCCGGCCTGGCCTGCAGCGCAGTCCTCGGACGTGTGAGCGCGTTACGCTCCATAGCGGCGCTGGCGCAGACTGTAGTCACGCAGCGCCCGAAGAAAGTCGATCTTGCGGAACGCGGGCCAGAACGCTTCGCAGAAATAGAACTCGGAATGCGCGGATTGCCAGAGCATGAACCCGGAAAGTCGCTGCTCCCCGGAGGTACGGATCAGCAGATCCGGATCAGGCAGGCCACGAGTGTAAAGGTGCTGCGCGATGTGTTCGACGTCAATGACCTGTGCCAGGTCCTCGATCGAAGAACCGCGTTCCGCGTGTTCCTGAAGCAGAGAACGTACCGCGTCGGCAATTTCCTGACGGCCGCCGTATCCGATGGCTGCGTTAACGACCAGACCGGGGTTGTCTGCGGTTCGTGCGCCGATTTCCTTGAGGGTGCGGGCGAAATCGCCGGGCAGCATGTCAAGGGCGCCGAGGGGACGTACGCGCCAGCGACCAGTGTCAGCGAGGCTGCGTACGGAACCTTCGATGATGCGTAGGAGATCGGCGAGTTCGTCGGCGGGCCGGTTGAAGTTGTCGGTCGAGAACAGCCACAGGGTCACCACCTCGACCCCGGCCTCTTCACACCAGCCGAGCAGATCGTGGATCTTGTCGGCGCCGCGCTGGTGTCCGGTGGCGATCTGTTCGCCGACCGACTTCGCCCACCGCCGGTTGCCGTCCATGACCACGCCGACATGCCGCGGCATGCGGCGCCGGTCCAGCTTCGCGGTCAGCCGTTTTTCGTACACGCCGTAGACGAGGTCTCGCACACTCATCTCCGACGCCTCTCCTCGGCCTGCGGTTCTCCTGCGGAACCCTATAACCATCACAGCCGCCCCAACCCCCGAAGAAGCGAGGCGGCTGTGAGGATCTGGTGAAGATCCGCTCAGATGACGGATATCCGTCGGAGGCGATCGAACACCGCTCAGCCGAGCCGGGCCCTTAGTGCGCGGTGCTCGTCCCACAGCGCTTCGGGCAAGTGGTCGCCGAACCGTTCGAAGTGCGGCGGGATCAGTTCGGCCTCGTGCCGCCAGGCCTCGGTGTCCACGGACAGCAGCTGATCGAGGTCCTTGTCGTCGATCTCAAGGCCCTCTAGGTCCAGCGCATCGTGCGTCGGGACGACGCCGATCGGCGTCTCGACGCCGTCTGCGCGGCCGTCCAAGCGGTCCATAATCCACTTGAGCACGCGGCTGTTCTCGCCAAAGCCCGGCCACAGGAAGTGGCCGTCGGTGGCCTTGCGGAACCAGTTCACGTAGTAGATCCGCGGCAGCTTCGCCGGGTCCGCGTTGGCGCCGACCTCGAGCCAGTGTGCGAAATAGTCGCCCATGTTGTAGCCGCAGAACGGGAGCATCGCGAAGGGGTCGTAGCGCAGTTCGCCGACGGTGCCCTCGGCGGCCGCGGTCTTCTCCGAGGCGACATTCGCGCCCAGGAAGACGCCGTGCTGCCAGGACAGCGACTCGGTGACCAGCGGCACGGAGGTGGCGCGGCGGCCGCCGAACAGGATCGCCGAGATCGGCACGCCCTTCGGGTCCTCCCACTCCGAGGCGATGGTCGGGCACTGCGCCGCCGGGACGCAGAAGCGGGAGTTCGGGTGCGCGGCCGGCTCGGTCGAGTCCGGGGTCCAGTCCCGGCCCTTCCAGTCGGTCAGGTGCGCCGGGGGTTGCTCGGTCAGGCCCTCCCACCACACGTCGCCGTCGTCGGTGAGCGCCACGTTGGTGAAGATGGTGTTTTCAGTCAAAGTGGCGATCGCGTTGGCGTTGGTGGTGTCGCTGGTCCCGGGCGCGACGCCGAAGAATCCGGCCTCCGGGTTGATCGCGTAAAGGCGTCCATCCTTGCCGAAACGCATCCACGCGATGTCGTCCCCCACCGTCTCGACCTTCCAGCCAGGCAGGGTCGGCGAGAGCATGGCCAGGTTCGTCTTACCGCACGCGGACGGGAAGCCGGCGGCGATGTACCGCGTCTGGCCGGTGGGCGGGGTCAGCTTCAGGATGAGCATGTGCTCGGCGAGCCAGCCCTCGTCGCGAGCCATCACCGAGGCGATACGCAGCGCGTAGCACTTCTTGCCGAGCAGCGCGTTGCCGCCGTATCCGGACCCGTACGACCAGATCTCGCGGTCCTCAGGGAAGTGGGTGATGTACTTGGTCGGATTGCACGGCCACGGAACATCGGCCTGGCCGGGCTCCAGCGGGGCGCCGACCGAGTGCACGGCCTTGACGAATTCGCCGTCCTCACCGAGTTCGCGCAGGACCGCCGCGCCCATGCGCGTCATGATCCGCATGGACAGCGCGACATACGCGGAATCAGTGATCTCGACGCCGAGCGCGGAGAGCTCAGAGCCCAGCGGCCCCATGGAGAACGGCACGACATAGAGCGTGCGTCCGCGCATCGAACCGTCGAACAGGCCGTGCAGCTTTTCGCGCATTTCGGCAGGGGCGACCCAGTGGTTGGTCGGCCCGGCATCCTGCTCCCGCCGCGAGCAGATGAAAGTGCGATCCTCGACCCGGGCCACGTCTGAGGGGTCTGAGGCCGCGTAGAAGGAGTTGGGCCGCTTTGCGGGGTTCAGCCGCCGCAGGGTGCCCTTCTGGACCAGCTCGCCGGTCAGCCGGGTCCACTCTTCATCGGAGCCGTCGCACCAGACGACCTGCTCCGGCTTGGTCAGTTCGGCGATCTCCTGCACCCAGGAGAGCAAGCCCGGATGACGGGTAGGAGGATTCTCGGACAAAACGGATTCTGCAAGGGCGAACGACATCGCACGCACTCCTAGAGGACGCCGGGGGTCCGCACCTCCCGGGCGTGATGAGGGGTGTTTTGGACTATAGCCACGAGTGTCCGCATCGTGGATACCTAAATCCTACTTATCAGTAACTTACGGATGCGTAGGTTACCCTTGAGAGGGCAACAGCCGCACCGGCGCGGCGTGGTGCAATGTCCGGAAAAGGAATGAAACAGCAGGCCGTAACGGCGGCCAGGAAGTGAGCGCGGTGTGACCAATCTCATGGGTCCGGGCGGTGAGGCGGTGGATCCTCGCACGTCCGCTGTGAGGCAAGTCTCCCCGGCGCAGGCTGTGGCGTCCGCCACAGAAGCGGCCGCGCAGGCGCTGCAACACGCAAAGCCGAAGCTACGCGGCTGGTTCCACGCCGGGACCTTTCCGCTCGCGCTGGCCGCCGGGATCGTGCTGATCGCGCTGGCGCCGACGGCCGGGACCGCGGCGGCGTGCGCGATCTTCGCGGTCAGCTCCTGGCTGCTGTTCGGCGTGAGCGGCGTCTACCACCGCGGCACCTGGGGGCCGAAGACGCAGGCGGTGCTGCGCCGGCTCGACCACACCAACATCTTCCTGATCATCGCGGGGACCTACACGCCGCTCGCGCTCGTCCTGCTGTCGCACCGCTCGGCCGAGGTGCTGCTCACCCTGGTGTGGGCGGGCGCGCTGATCGGCATCGGGATGCGGGTCTTCTGGCTCGGCGCGCCGCGCTGGGTATACGTGCCCTGCTACCTGGCCCTCGGCTGGGCCGCGGTCTTCTACCTGCCGCAGTTCCTGCATCACGGAGGCGGGGCCGTGCTCGGGCTCATCGTCGCGGGCGGGCTGATGTATTCGGCCGGAGCGGTGGTGTACGCGCTCAAGAAGCCGAACCCCTCGCCGAGGTGGTTCGGCTTCCATGAGATCTTCCACGTGTTCACGATCGCGGCCTTCGCCTGCCACTACATCGCGATCTCGATCGTGGTGTACGCGCGGACATAGGCGGGCCGTGTGCTTAGTGCGCCCGCGCGATGTCTACGTAGATGACGTGATCCGTCGGCGACTTCGTCAGCTCGCTAACATGGAAGCCGTCCTGAGCGGCCAGCCCGAGCGCGACTGAGACGGTGCCCTCGAAGTCGCCGTTGAGCACGTACGAACGCAACTCGGGGAAACTGACCGAGACCGGGTTCGTCGGCGAGGGGTTCAACGTCGGGTTGCCGTTGTCGTCGTGAGCCTGCGCCGAACTGAAGGTCAGCTGCAGAAAAGCCGCTCCGGGCAGGGAAACTGGTGCGCCGGAACCCTGGCGAATCACCTGGGCGACGTACCCGGCGCGGAAGCCGGGCGCCTGGCCGGTGAACTCGAGCGAGATCCGGTCATAGCCCCCCTCGGGGTGGGCACCGACGCGGATCGAGGTGACCTCGGGCACCGGGGGGACCGAGCCGGCGAACGGACTGCTGGTGGCTCCCGTCGGCCAAATCGGCACCGTACCCGCCGGACCAGCGGAAACCTTGCCACCGACGGCGCCGCCGCCGCTGGAGGCCGGGCTCGCCGACGCGGTGCTTGATCCCGGCGTCGGGCTTGCGGTCACCGAGACCGGCGTGTTGGTGTTGCCGACCACTGGGAGGCCCTTGTTCCCGTTGCCGGGCACGCTGGTCGCCACGCACGAGGCGATGCCGGCCGCGGTGGCGACGCAGACGGCGGCGATCGAAAGGCGCACCCGCACCCGCTGCCGCTCGCGGGCGACGATGCGAGTGGCGTTGAAGGGAGGCGGCACGGCGCGGTGCGCGTACTCGTCCATGGCGTTCACCAGTTCCTGCTCGAAGGGTGACAATGGACGCTTCATGAGTCTCCCCGATCCGCGAGACGGTTCGGCAGTAGTCGATTCACCGAATTCGTATCCTGGTTCGCAGGCGGCGACCCGGAGGTCGCGAAGTCCGGTTCCGTGCCCAGGGCCGCCCTGAGTTTCGCCAGGCCGCGAGCCGCCTGGGACTTGACTGTCCCGGTCGAGCAGCCCAGCGTGTGCGCGATGTCGGCCTCGGACAGGTCCTCGAAGTAGCGCAGGACCAGCACGGCGCGGATTCCGATCGGCAGCCGCAGCAGTTCGGCGATCATCGACCGCCGCAGCTCCACCTGCTCGACCTGCCGGTTTGGGGACTGGCCGATGGACGCGGACGGCCGCGCGTCGTCGAACGGTACTTCGACGATCCGCTTGCGTATCCGCCACCGGTCTTTCAGGGAGTTGACGAGGATGCGGCGCACGTATGCCTCCGGCTGCTCGGCAGCGGCGACCTTGTCCCAGTGGCGGCAGGCGCGCTCCAGCGCGGACTGCACCAGATCCTGAGCATCCTGACGGTTGCCGGTCAACAGGACGGCGGTGCGGAACAGCGCCGCGGATCGCGCGGTGACGAACTCCTCGAACTCGGTGCGGGCTCTCGCGTCCACATCAACCCCCCTGAACCACGAGCGTTGACGGACCAGACCGCAGGTGGGGGCAGTTAGGTTGTCAGCGCGCCAGAAGTGTGACGCACATCACATTGCCAGCATCGCACTTGGCCCTAACCAGCTCAAGCACTGACCGCCCGCGGCCGGCTCAAGCGCAGAACGGCCCCGGGCAGACGAAGGCCGCCGGGACGTCCGAGAGCAGCGCTTCAGCGACCGCGAGCCCGTAGCCGGCGAAGCGTGGCGCGCGGTCGGCCAGACGGGACGCGGCCGCGAGAGCGCGATGTGCGTCGTCGAGGTGGTCGAGGGAACCGGCGGTCACGGCGTACGCGACGAACCCGGCCGCCGCGGCGGACGTGCCGGACGGAGTCGCGTTGTCGGTCGGATCACTCGGCCGGAAGTACAGCGCGTCCGCGTCACCCGCGGTGTCGTGGAAACCCGCGTCCGAGACGAACTGCTCGCGCACTGTTTCCAGCAGCTGCGCGGCGCGGTCGAGCCACTGCTTGTCACCGGTCGCCGAGTACAGCACGCAGAAGCCCTCAGCTACGCAGCCGTAGTCCTCCAACACACCGGGATTCGTCGAAGCGATTCCATTGCGGGAGGTGCGCACCAGCCGACCGTCACGCAGGTGTACCTCTGCCAGCAGCCGAGCCGCGTCGAGCGCGGCGTCGAGCAGGTGCGGCATGTCAAAGGCCAGCGACGCCTCGACCAGCGCGGTGATGGCGAGGCCGTTCCAGGCGGCGACGATCTTGTCATCCTGGTGCGGCTGCGGGCGCTCCCCGCGCGCTTCGAGCAGGGTGATCCGCGCGCGGTGGTAGCGCGGCTCGTCCTCCAGGGCCGGGTCGGCGAGCATTTCGAGTACTGACGTGCCGTGCTCGAACGTGCCTTTGTCGGTGACGTGGAAGAAGTCCGCAGCCCACGCCCCGTCCTCCTCGCCGAGGACCTCGCGCAACTGTGCCGGCGTCCAGACGTAGGTCAGACCTTCGACGCCCTCGGTGTCTGCATCGAGCGCCGAGGCGAAACCGCCTTCCGCAGTACGCAGCGAGGCGAGCAGGAACTTAGCCGTCTGCGCCGCGATGCGCGCGAAGAAGCCTGCTCCGGCACTGGAGCCGGGAGCGGGAGCGGGAGCGGAACCCGGATCGTCGGACGCAACTGCCTTGTGCATCAAGGTATACACGCGCAGAAGCAATGCATTGTCGTAGAGCATCTTCTCGAAGTGCGGCACTGTCCACGTGGCGTCGACGGCGTATCGCGCGAATCCGCCGGCAAGCTGGTCGTAGATCCCGCCGCGCGCCATCGCCTCGCACGTGCGCCGCACCATGTCCAGCGCATGAAACGACCCGGTACGCGCGTGATGCCGCAGCAGGTGCAGCAGCGTCATCGACGGCGGGAACTTCGGCGCGCCACCGAATCCGGCATGCGCATCATCGAATTCGTGCACCAACACGGACACGGCCGCGGCTAGCTGCGTCTCCCCCGGCGCGCCGCCGTCCACAGGTGCGGCAGTCTGTGCGAGCTTGCCGGCGATGTCCTCCCCCACCCGCTCGACCTCGGACCGGCGCTCCCGCCAGGTCGTGCCCACGGCGTCGAGCAGCGTCCGGAACGAGGGCATCGCGCCGCGCGACTCGCGCGGAAAGTAGGTGCCGCAGTAGAACGGCTTGCCCTCCGCCGTGGCGAACACCGTCATCGGCCAGCCGCCCTGCCCGGTCATCGCCTGCGTCGCGGTCATGTACACGGCGTCGACGTCGGGCCGCTCCTCGCGGTCGACCTTCACGCACACGAACCCGGCGTTCATCGCCGCCGCGGTCTCCGGGTCCTCGAACGACTCATGCGCCATGACGTGACACCAGTGGCATGCCGCGTATCCGATCGAGATCAGCAGCGGCACGTCACGCCGTCTCGCTTCGGCAAACGCCTCCTCGCACCACGGCCACCAATCGACCGGGTTATCCGCGTGCTGGAGCAGGTAAGGAGAGGTCGCGGTGCCGAGCCGGTTCATAAACTCAGCCTCTCACAGGCTGCCCGGAGCGTCCGCTTCAACCTGGGACGACGCTGAAGTTTGATCATCTACGCTCCACTCGGCGCGATCCCGGCGTCTCATCCCGCATGCTGCTCGCAAGGTCGCAGCGAGGGCGGCAGATGCGGCCGCGGCGCCGTGCCAGCGCCGACTACGTGCGAGGTGTGTAATGGCGCTGATCGCTGTTTGATCGCTGCTTCGAGGGAGGCCGGCGTTGATCGGATTGCAGGGGCGGGTGACCGGGCGGATCGCTCCCGGCCTGGTCGGCGAAGTGATGGTGCAGGTACGCGGCGGCGCCGAGGCGTTCATGGCTTACGCCGCGGATACCGGCGAGCAGATCGCGGTCGGCACGATCGTTGTCGTGCTCGAATACCATCCGCCGCGCACAGTGTACGTTTCGGCGCTCTGACAGCCTTCTTACGTGACCCGGGTGTGCGGCCAAGGTTCGGCGGGTGTACACCAGTAGACGGAGACCCGCGGCATGGGGCTGCGGCTCCATTCGTACAGGGGACGGTGCCAACTGTTCCCCTCACTACGTTCGGGGAAGTGACTTCACAGTGCCGACGGCACTCATTCTCGCGGGGATCATCGCTGCCTGCGTCGTCGTGGCAGTGCTCATATTCAAGCTGATGTGGCGGGTGGCCGAGCCGAACGAGGCTCTGCTGATCTCCGGCGCCCGCCACCGCATCGAGGGCGTCGACGAGGGCATGGGCTTCCGGATCATCACCGGCCGCGGCACCCTCGTGGTGCCCGGGGTGCAGGCGGTTCGCAAGCTCGCGCTCGACCTGAACGAGGCGGACCTGTCCGTGGACTGCGTTACCAGCCAGGGCATCCCGGTCCACGTCCAAGGCGTGGTGATCTTCAAGGTCGGCGACGACCGGGTGTCCATCGCCAACGCCGCCCGCCGGTTCCTCGACCAGCAGAGCAACATGGCAGTGCGGGTGCACAACATCCTGGCCGGTCATCTTCGCTCGATCGTGGGCAGCCTGACCATCGAGGAGATGATCCGCGACCGCGAGCGGCTGACCGAGCAGACCCGCGCCACCTCCGGCCACGAGATGGAGAAGCTCGGGCTGACCATCGACTCGCTGCAGATCCAGGAGATCGAGGACCCCACCGGGTATATCAAGGCTTTGGCCGCGCCGCACACCGCGGCCGTGCAGCGTGACGCCCGCATCGCCCAGGCCGCCGCCGAACGCACCGCCACCGAGGCGGAGGCCGAGGCGAACGCGCGCAAGGCCGAGGCGATCCGCAACTCGAACATCCAGCAGGCCGGCTACCAGGCCGAGGTCGACAAGGCCCAGGCGACGGCGAAGATGGCCGGCCCGCTCTCCGAGGCCGCCGCCCGCCAGGAGGTCGTCGTGCAGGAGACCCGGGTCGCCGAACTCGAGGCGCAGAAGCGGGAACAGCAACTGCAGGCCGACGTGCGAAAGCCCGCCGACGCTCGAGCGTATGAGACGGTCACCATCGCCCAGGCGCAGCGCGAGGCCAAGGTGCACGAGGCGGAGGCCGAGGCAAAGGAGACCGAACTGCGCGCCGGCGCCGACGCCACCCGCGTCAGGGCCGCCGCCGAGGCGGACGCCGCAGCCACCCGCGCCCGCGGCCTGGCCAGCGCCGAGTTCACCCGCGCCACCGGCGCCGCCGAGGCCGCCGCCGCTCAGGCCAGAGGCTTGGCGGAGGCTGAGGCCGCTAAGGCGAAGGGGCTCGCCGAGGCGGAAGCCGTCAAGGCGAAGGGCCTGGCGGAAGCCGAGGGGATCAAGGCCCGCGCCGCGGCGCTGGCGGAGAACCAGGAGGCTGTCATCGCCCAGCAGCTGGCCGAGAACTGGCCGGCGATCGTGCACGCCGGGGCCGAGGCCTTCGCGGGCGTGGATCACATGGTCGTGCTCAACGGCGCCGACGGTGTCAACGAGTTGCTGGCCAAGGCGCTCACGATGGGCGGCACCGGGCTCGGACTGGCCCGGCAACTGCTGGCCGGCATGGCACCGGGCACCGCGCACGCCACCGCGCTCGACGGCGCCGCGCCGGATAAGGCGGCTTCAGACGATCACCTGGGAGTGATTGAGATCAAGTAGCGCGGCTCAGCGATTGCGCAGGTAGCGGGCGCCGAAGCGGAACGAGCGAGTCTCGCCGGGGCCGAGGAGCAGCGCGCCTGCGCATTCCGCGCGGTTGAACGCATTGGTGATGGCCTCGACCGGTTCGAGCGCGATACTGCGGCGCCGATCGCGAGCCAGGGTGTCCCCGGTGAAGACGTGCATTGATCCGCCGAACTGCCAGACGCGCAGTTCATCAGAGGTCCGACTGTGGCGCAGGACCGTCTCGCAGCGCTTATCGCCGGCGGCAAGGTCAGTGAAACAGGCATCGATGACGAGGCCGCTCAACTTGCGTGGGCGGCGGAAATCCATCGCGGGGTTCTCGTCGAGCGGCTGATACGCGGCGTCGCCGTCGAGCGGGATCAACGCTTCATCGGTGTGGACGATGGTGCGCGCGGGGATTTCTAGCGTCCAGTCGTCGACTGTGCCCGGCAGGCGGAAGTATGGGTGCCAACCTGCGGCGTACGGGGCGGCGGATGCGCCCGTGTTCGTCGCATAGGTCGTGACCGTGACTTCCTTCGCCGTGATGAGGTAGGTGACGGCGAGATCCAGCGCGAATGGATAGCCGGGGTGCCCCGCGGCATCGATGCGGCCGGTGAAGGTCAGCCGGGCGGCGAGGTCGGAAACCACGGCTTCGGCGAGATCGAAGGGGTGCTCTCGCGCGAAGCCGTGGTAGATCAACCGTGCTGTCTTGCCGGGTAGCAGGTCGTGTTCGACGCCTGCGAACGTGTAGCGGGCATCGGCGATGCGGTTCGGGAACGGCGCGAGCACACCGTTGCGCACGCCGTTCTGCGCAAGCAGTTCGGCCTCGTCGCGGTAGCCGTCAGTCAGGTCGAACGGCGCGCCGAGCCGATTCACCTCCCACCGCAGCAGGGTCGCCCCGCGCCGCGCCAGGATCACCCGGGCGCCGCCGGGCGCGGACACGATAACGACCGGCTCAGAGCCGAGGTGGCCGTGGTCGATCAGGTAGCTCTTCGGCGGATATCCGTCAGCTGAGCCGGTCGTCAGGTGTGTCATGTCAGCGATCAGTCGGCGGCCGCGGTGAGCTTCTTCGCGCCGGTCATGATCGCGACCGCGTCCTCCATCGAGTGTGTCTTCGGCGAGATGACACCCGCGCAGGCGCCGAGCCGCTGGATGTGGATCCGATCGGCGACCTCGAACACGTTCGGCATGTTGTGACTGATCAGGATGATCGCGAGCCCGTTGTCGCGCAGCTCGCGGATCAGCTTGAGCACCTGACCGGTCTCCCGCACGCCGAGCGCGGCGGTCGGCTCGTCGAGGATGACCACCTTGCTGCCGAACGCACCGGCGCGGGCGACCGCGACCGCCTGGCGCTGGCCGCCGGACAGCGTCTCCACCGCCTGGCCGATGTTCTGCAGGGTGCTGATACCGAGGTGCTTGATGTGCTCGGCGGACTGCCGCTTCATCTCGCCGGTGTCCAGCATCCGCAGCACCGAACCGAGCGGGCCCTTGCGGCGCACCTCGCGCGCCAGAAAGAGATTGCTCGCGATGTCGAGCGCCGGCGCGACCGCAAGGGTCTGATACACCGTCTCGATCCCGGCCTCGCGGGCATCCTGCGGTCGCCGGAAGTTGACCTCGGCGCCGTTCACGCGGATGGTGCCGCGGTCCGGCGTCAGCGCTCCAGAGAGGCACTTGATCAGCGTGGACTTGCCGGCGCCGTTGTCGCCGATGACCGCCAGCACTTCGCCGGGGTACAGCGTCAGGTCCACGTCGTCGAGCCCGACGACGCGGCCGAACAGCTTCACCAGGCCCTTGGCTTCGAGGACCGGAAGGTTGCCTGCCGCGTTCATGCCTTCACGCTCCTGATCCACTGGTCGACCGAAACCGCGGCGATGACCAGCAGGCCGACCGCGAGCACCTGGTAGTTGGGGTCGAGCCCGGCCAGCGCCAGTCCGTTGTCGAAAACCTGCACGATCAGCGCGCCGATCAGCGAGCCGACCACGACGCCGCGGCCGCCGAACAGGCTGGTGCCGCCGATGACCACGGCGGTGATCGACTCGAGGTTGGCGTTCAGGCCGCTGTTCGGGTCACCGCCGCCGACCCGGCCGACCAGGATCCAGGCCGCCACCGCGATCGCGACGCCGGCGACCATGTAAGCGCTCAACAACACCCGGTTGACCGAAATACCGGCCAGACGTGAGGCTTCCGCGTCGTCACCGACCGCGTACAGGTGCCGGCCCCACGCGGTGTAGCGCAGTGCGAACCCGATGACGATGTACAGCCCGATCATCATCAGTACGCCGGTGGTCAAGTGCAGCGAGCCGATCGAGACTGTGTTGCCGCTCCACAGGAGGAAAGCGCCGGGCTGCAGTGCGATCGTCTGGCCCTTGGCGTAGATGAGCGTGATCGCGGTGAAGATGCTCAGGGTGCCGAGGGTGACGATGAACGGTGGCAGCTTGATCCTGGTGACCAGCAAGCCGTTGACTGCCTGCGCGACCACCGCGATGACCACGCCGATGAGAAGCGCGAAGACACCGGGCACGTGCTGGTCGAAGGCGAGCTTCGACATGACCAGCGAGGCGAGCACCATCACCGCGCCGATCGACAGATCGATGCCCGCGGTGAGGATGACCAGGGTCTGCCCGGCCGCCAGCGCGCCGACCACGGCGACCTGCTGCGCCACCAGGGAGAGGTTCTGCAGGTGGTAGAAGCGGCTGTTGAGCAGTCCGAAGGCCACCGCGGCCAGCACCAGCACGATGGCGGGGCTGAGCGCGGGCTGCTTGTGCAACACCGAGTGGACGCGCTGGCCCACGGTCGGCGGCCGGTTGAGGAACTCCTCGGCCGTGGCCGGTGCGGCCGGGCCGTCTAGCGAAATGGTCACGGCAATCCCCTTCGATGGTGACCAGCGGAACGGGTGATCTGCGGAAAAAGGCGGGCGAGCGGAGGGGGTTGGACGGGTGCGCCGGCACGTAGTGCGGACGCGTCGGCACACCCGGCTCTGGCCCCGTTCGGCCCTGTCTTCAAAGGTTCGCCTGGGCCGCGGCGCCCCTTTGAAGACAGGGCCTGGGCGCAGTGTTCACTAAGGGCATGTTCATCAAGGCCAAGTCAGCCCCGGGTCAGCTGCCCCAGCAGGCGGACGCCGCGTCCGTCGGCGACTGGATGGTCACGCCGGGGTAGCTCTTGGTCGCGACGAGCGCGGTGCCGGTGTCGAAGAAGGACTTGCCCTGCGTCACGCTCGGCTTCGAGCCGCCGCGGGCCAGCTTCGCGATCGAGTCCACGCCGAGAGCGGCCATCTTGCCGGGGTACTGCACCGCGTCGGCGGTGAATTCGCCGGTGCCCACCAGCTTGAGGCCGGAGCAGCTGCCGTCGATCGCGTAAACCGCGACCTGGCTCTGCTTGCCCGCGGCCTTCAGCGCGTTGTACGCGCCTTCCGCGGCCGGCTCGTTGATCGCGTAGACCACGTTGATGTTCGGGTTCGCGGACAGGCAGTTTTCCATCGCGGTACGGCCACCGTCGATGGCGCCCTGCGTCGGCTGGTGGCAGGCGATGGTGTACGAGCCGCCGCCGGTGTACGTGCCGGTCTTGGCTTCCTGCGCGTTCTGCGTGGTGCTGCCCGGGTTGATGCCCATGCCTTCGAGGAAGCCGTGATCGCGGTCGATGTCGACGGAGACGACCTGGTTGTTGAAGAGGTCGAGCATGGCGATCACGGCCGGCTTGCCGCCGAGCGCGGCGGCCGCGTACTGGCCGTCGAGCTTTCCGGCCTGGGTGTTGTCCGTGGCGTAGGTGATGTCCGCGACGCTCGGCGGGTTCGGCGCGGTGTCCAGCGCGATGACGAACAGGCCGGCCTGCTTGGCCTGGTTGAGCGCCGCGTTGACCGCGTCGCCGTTCGTGGTGATCAGGATTCCCTTGTCGCCGCGGGAGATCGCGTTGTCGATCGCGCTGATCTGGCTCTGCGTGTCGCCGTCCTTGTTGCCGGCCGCGACGGTCAGGTTCACGTTGTCCTTGGCCGCGGCCGTCTTGGCGTCGTTCTCCATGCTCACGAAGTACGGGTTCGTCAAAGTCTTGAGGATCAGCGAGACGCCGACCTTTGAGCCGCCGCCGGAACCGGAGCCGCCGGAACCGCTGGCCGTGCCGCTGGAGGAGGAGCTACAGGCCGCGAGTGCGGCGACAGCGCACAGCGCGGTTCCAGCGGCGGCCGCGCGGGCGCGTCGGCTCAGGCGCGGCGCCGGGGTGCTCGTCGTCGAGCTGTCCATGGTTCAAGCCTCTCTGGGACGTTCGCTGGGTGAGGGTGGATCCGGAGGTCCTGATCTAGCGTGTCCCGCTGAGGCTCGTTCCGCACTTTCGAAGAACCTCGGGACAACGTTGTCTCGCCGCGATACTCTCTCTTATGCGAGAATGCGTCAAGCCACAGGCAGAGACCCGTGTGCAACGAGTCGGTAACGCAACCCCCAGGGGAGACAACGATGCCTCACGCGGAACCCGGTCCAGTGCGGCCGGCCGGACGGCCCACCATGCGGGACGTCGCGGCGCTGGCCGGGGTGGCGATCAAGACCGTCTCCCGCGTGGTCAACGGGGTCAGCACGGTTGATCCAGTGCTCGCGGCCCGGGTCCGGGAGGCAGCCGACAAGCTGGGCTACCGGCCGAACCTGACGGCGAGCAATCTGCGCCGCAGCGACGGGCGGACCGCCACCATCGGGATGCTGGTCGAGGACGCGGCGAACCCCTTCTCCGCGGCGCTGATGCGGGCGGTCGAGGACACCGCGCGGGAGCGCGACGTGCTGGCGCTGTTCGGCAGCCTGGACGAGGACGCGACGCGGGAGCGCGAACTGGCCGGTGCGTTCATCGACCGGCGGGTGGACGGGCTGCTGATCGTGCCGGCCGGCCAGGACCACAGCTACCTGATCAAGGAACGCGCCGCCGGGACCTGCCTGGTGTTCGTCGACCGCGAGCCGAAGCTGCTCGATGCCGACGCGGTGCTCTCGGACAACCGGACCGGCGCCATAAACGCGGTTGACCACCTGCTCGCGGGCGGTCACCGGCGCATCGCGTACCTCGGTGACCGGCTCTCCATCTCCACGGCCGCGCAGCGCTTCGACGGCTTCCGGCACGCGCTGGAGCTCGCGCGGCTGAAGGCGGACGAGCAGCTCATCTGGCACGAGGCGAGTTCGGAGCGGGCCGCGATCGAGGCGACCGAGCGGATGCTGCGGCTGCCCGATCCGCCCACCGCGCTGTTCACCGGACAGAACTTGATCACGATAGGCGCGAGCCGGGCGCTGCGCGCGCTGGGCTTGCAGGACGAGGTCGCGATGGTCGGGTTCGACGATTTCCCGCTCGCGGACATGCTGCGGCCGGGGATCACGGTTGTCGCGCAGGACATCGAGGCGCTCGGCAGGCTCGCCGCGGAAACGCTGTTTCGCAGGCTGGACGGTGACACCTCGCCGACGAGCACGCGCATCATCCCGACGCGTCTGATCACGCGTGGCTCGGGCGAGATCGCGGCCCCGGCGGCGCGCGGCCTGAACAGTCGAGACAGGCGGGCGGCCTCGTGACGCGGCCCTTCTCAGCCGCCGAGCCGCTGCTGACGGTGATCGGGGAAGCCCTCATTGATCTAGTGCCCGGCTCCAGCCCCGGCGACTACCAGGCCAGGCCTGGCGGCAGTCCGTTCAACGTGGCGATCGGGCTGGCGCGTCTGGACCATCGCACGGTGCTGATGGCCAGGCTCGCGGACAACGCCTTCGGCAGGCTGTTGCGCGAGCACGCCGCCGCGGAGAATGTCGATCTGACCAGCGCGCCGCTCGCCACCGAGCCGACGACGCTCGCGGTCGTATCCCTGGACGCGCAGGGCCAGGCCGGGTACGACTTCTATCTCGACGGCACGGCCGACTGGCAGTGGACTGATACGGAGCTGGCGCGCATTCCGCCGGACACCACGATCCTGCACGTCGGTTCGCTCGCGTCATGGACGCAGCCGGGCAATCGGCATATCCAGGCCGCGGTGGCGCGATCGCGCGAGCAAGGCAGCACCCTAATCAGTTATGACCCGAATATCCGGCCTTTACTGTTAGGGAAACCCGAGCAGGCGCGACCCCTGGTCGAAGACTTCGTGTCCGTGGCGCACCTGGTGAAGGCCAGCCGTGAGGACGTGGAATGGCTATATCCGCAGACCGCTATCGCAGAGGTCGGCGACCGCTGGCTGAAGCTGGGCGCGCTGGCCGTGGTGATCACGGACGGCCCGAACGGAGCGCACCTGCTGCGTCCCGACGCGGCGCCGGTACACCGGCCGGGCCGCAAGATCCAGCTGGTAGACACGATCGGCGCGGGTGACGCGTTCACCTCCGGACTGCTCGGCGGCCTGGTGCGGCGCGGACTGCACACGCCGCAGCTGCTCAGTCAGTGCCCTGCCGAACTGCTGGCCGAGACTGTCGACGAAGCAGTGCTGGTCTCCGCGCTCACCTGCGAGCGGGTGGGCGCCGATCCGCCGTTCGCGGCCGCGCTGGCCTGACAGTGCTGCCGGAAAAGCGGATCGAGCCGGCCACCGCGCTATGCGGCAACCGGCTCGATCCCTCGTCCCGCTGACGGCGGACCGGGATCCGCTACGGCCAGATCGACGAGAGCTGCCAGGCGGTCAGGTGCTGCACGGTGGCTGAGCCGCCAGCAGCGAACGCATCGACTCCAATCGCAGTCGAGTCCGGGAAGATCTGGTCGGTGAGAACGACCTCGCCCTGATCGCCGAAGACCTCGACCGATGAGGCGTCCACCAGGACATGCAGCTTCAGATCGCCGCCGCCAAGCGGCAAGGGAGCACTCTGCACGCCGTAGAACGTCGGATCGAAGCCCGTGTTCCCGGAGTGCGATCGATCGAGGTAAAGCTGCTGCGTCGCGGTGTCGTAGCCGATCTGCGTGTACTGACCCGATCCGACGCGCACGTCGAGACCGAATCGGGCTGCGTTGCCCGCGTTGAGATCGGCGTTGATTTCAAGTGTCTGTCCGTTCACGGCAAGCGGCCGCGTGCCATTCGTCACCGACAGAGCGGGAGCGTTGTAGGCGCCAGGCTGACGCAGCGTATTGAGTTGGTTGACCGGCTGCTGCACGAGCCGCACCGCGCCGTCGATCGTGCGCAGCGACACCTCGCGCGGGAACGTGTCCGCACTGCGCCACGGCGAGGTGGGGATGTTCCCGCCGTAGTCCCAGTTGTTCATCCACGCGATCTCGATCCGCTTGCCGCCGGGTGCGTCGTTATAGCTGGCGGTGGCGTAGAAATCCTCGCCGTAGTCGATCCAGTGCGCGCGCTGGACGCTGCTGAGCGCGGGCGTGTCGGCGAAGGTGAGCTGGTCGGCGTTGACGTGACCCCAACTGCCGACGTTGTCGTCCACGACCTGGATCTGCGCCGTCTTGCCGATCAGGGAGCTGACGTTCCACGAGGTCCAGTCCAGCGCCTCGGCGTTCTGTCCGGTGGCGCTGTCCACCACCTTGCCGTCAACCACCAGATTGACGCCGGTCTCGGGGTTGTATGGCGCGGCGGCGGCCGAGGAGAAGACTAGGTGGTCGACCATCAGGTGGCCCCAGCCGGTGGAGCCGTTGTTCTGGTCGACCACCTGGATGGTGGCCTGTTGGCCCTTGTACTGTGCGACGTTCCACGAGGTCCAGTCCATGTCGCCGCTGTTCTTGCCGGTCGCGGTGGCCACCACGCTGCCGTTGATCAGTAGGTTGATTGCGGTCGGGTTCGGCTGGTCCATCGGGTGGTCGCCGCCCGCGATCAGGAAGTCGATGTAGTTCGAGTTGACCGTGAAGGTGGGAGAGGTGATCGTGCCCTCAGCCCCGTCGCAGCTCACCACGCAGGTGTCCAGCGCCCGGGGATCGATCTGCCCCGGCAGGCTCTCGGCGGTCGGGCCCGCGTTCGCGAAGTCACCGGTCGCGCTCCAGCCGGCGCCCCAGCCGGAGCTGAAGTCGTCGAACACCGGCCCGGCAGGAGCGGTGCCGTAAAGCACACCGCCGGGCACATACGCGTGATCGCCGCCGCCGACCAGGAAGTTGATATAGGGCTGGCTGATGGTGAAGCTCGGGGAGGTCAGGGTGCCGGTGGTCGAGTCGCCGTTGATGAAGCTGTTCACCAGGCCGTGGCCGAGGTAGCCGGTGACCGTCTGCTGGCCGGGCAGTGTTCCCTGCGCGGGCCCGTTGCCGAACGCGGCGCCGGTAGTCGTCCAGCCGTCGCCGTAGCCGGATCCTTCGAAATCCGCGAAGACGTTTCCAGGGGGCGGGGTGTAGCCGGCCGGGTCGTCGGAGGTGAAGGTTGTTCCGTTGAACGTCCCGACGAAGTACTGCGCGCCGGAGCCTCCCGCGTATGAGCCCGGATTGATGTTGACGACCAGGACCCACTTGATGTTCTGCGGATTCCCGTCGACCGCGAGCGGATACAGGTCAGGGCATTCCCATACGCCGCCGGTGGCGCCCGCCGGGCCGAACTCGCTCAAATACGTCCACTGCTTGAGGTTCGTCGAGGAGTAGAAGTAGACCTCGTGCAAGTCCGAGCGGGCGACCACCATCAGCCACTCGTTGCCAGGCGCGTACCAGAACACCTTCGGGTCGCGGAAGTTCTGCGAGCCGAGGTCGAGGACCGGATTGCCGGAGTACTTGGTCCAGGTCGTGCCGCCGTCGAGGCTGTAGGCCAGCGCCTGCTGCTGAACGCCGGTCGCCTTCTGGGCGCTGGTGTAGACGGCGACCAGGGGCGGGTTCTGCGCAGTGCCCAGGCCGCTGGAGTTGGTCTTGTCGTAGACGACGCTGCCGGAGAAGACGTACTCGCTGGAGTCCTGCGGGATGGCCACCGGCTTCTCGGTCCAGTGCACCAGGTCCGTGCTGACCGCGTGACCCCACTCGATGTTGCCCCAGGTCGAGCCGGAGGGGTTGTACTGGAAGAACAGGTTGTACTGGCCGTGGTAGTAGATCAGGCCATTGGGATCATTCATCCAGTTCTGCGCGGGAGTGAAGTGATACTGCGGCCGGTAGAGCTCCTGATAGGCGGCGCTGCCGGCGGTGCCGGCCGCGGCAGTGTCAGCTCCGGCGGCCGAGGCGGTCGCCGGCAGCAGCAGCGCGCACAACGCGAGCGCCGCGGCGGCAAGGCGGCGGCGCCTTCGGCGGATCGGCCTTGACGCCTCAATCGGATAAGGATGCGAACGCACGCGGTTCCTCCTCGGTCAGCCCTGGCGGACCTGCGGCAGCCGCTGAGTTCCCGGTGAGACAACGTTGTCTCAGCTAGCCGCAAGACCGAGACAACGTTGTCTCAGGGATGGCGGTCACACTACTCGTCCGGCCTCGGTCCAACAAGAGCTTGGTTCGATCCAGCGGGCGTTCAACAAGGGTTCGGTTCGTCAAGCGGATGAGCGTGGCCGGCGCCGCATCCGCGCTCGGCCCAGCGGGCAAGACTGAAAGTCTCATCCGCGGCTCGACTGGTTACCGGTTCCGACCTCGGCGGCAGCGGCCGCCGCCGCGTCGCGGGACCGCTCGGTTGACACGCGCAGGCGGCGGCTCTTACGGTCCCGGGCACGTTGACGAGACCAAAAATCTCAACACGCTGATGGTTTGGGCGCGCGGCATCGGCCGGCGCGCGGGCACCCCGGAACACCAGCGCGCCGCAGCTCCATTCCGGCGTCTCCAGTTTCGACGGACCTGTCTGTCCATCAGTGAGGAGCGAACCACCTTGTTAGCGCTAACAGGACGCGGGCGAACGCCCGGGTCCCGCCCCGGCCTGCGTCGCGCGGCCGTCGCCTGCGGCGTCGCCGCCCTCGGTTCGAGCGCGGTCGTGGCGGTGGCGGCGGGCGGAGCCAGCGCCGCGTCCGGCTGTCAGGCCACGTATTCGATCACCAGCCAGTGGAACACCGGCTTCGGCGTCAGCGTCTCGGTCACCAACCTGGGCGCGCCGATCAGCTCGTGGACGGTCGGCTGGACCTTCCCAGGCAACCAGCAGATCACCCAGCTGTGGAACGGCAGCTACACCCAGAGCGGCGCGAACGTCTCCGTCGCCAACGCCTCCTACAACGGCTCGGTGGGCACGAACGCGGCGCTCTCGTTCGGCTTCAACGGCTCGTATTCGGGCACGAACGCGGCGCCCGCGCAGCTCACCCTGAACGGCACCGTGTGCAACGGCTCGGTGAGTTCGTCCTCTGCGACGCCGAGTCCCACCTCGGCCTCGCCGACGCCGTCACCGAGCACCAGCCCGAGTAAGAGCCCGACCCCAAGCGCCAGCGCCAGCCCGACGCCCTCCTCCTCGCCCTCGTCGAACCCCGGCGCCGGCACGTGGGTCGC
Source organism: Actinocrinis sp. (assembly GCF_035605935.1). Lineage (GTDB taxonomy): Bacteria > Actinomycetota > Actinomycetes > Streptomycetales > Catenulisporaceae > Actinocrinis. Next base: position 54,131 of record NZ_DATNGK010000257.1, read on the forward strand.
GGCGCCGGTCAACCAGTTCAGCGGCGGCCCGGCCACGTTCATGTGGCTGATGTCCGATGGCAGCATCCTGTCCAACGGCGCTGACCTGCACCAGTGGGTCAAGCTGGTGCCCGACGCGTTCGGCAGCTATGCCAACGGCCACTGGGTCTCCCTGGCCACCAGCCCCTACGGCCTCGGCGCGGCGCAGGAGCACATCCTGCCGGACGGCCGCTTCTACCAGGCTGGCGGCGAGTACGTGTACTTCTGGCCGTCGGGCAGCTCCGCCAACGACCACAACGGCGTACAGCTCTACAACCCGGTCACCAACACCTGGAGCCTGGGACAGTCCGGCCTCTACGGCAACCTGCAGGACACCGGCAGCGCCAGCCTGCGCAACGGCTCCATCGTCTCCAGCGACCAGCAGAACCCGAAGACGCAGATCTTCAACCCGTCCAGCAACACCTGGAGCGGCGTCGGCTCCCGGCCGACCAGCTCCGGCGAGGACGGCTGGGTGCCGCTCTCCGACGGTTCGGTGGTCTCGGTGGGCAACTACGGCGCGTACCGATTCGACCCGACCAACAACACCTGGCACACCCTGGCCTCCCCGCCCTCCGGGTACGCCAACGGCAACGTGGACTCCTCCATGGTCACCGAGCTGTACGACGGCCGGATCTTCGTGATGGGCAGCAACACCACCGCGATCTACACCCCCGGCTCGAGCACCAGCAGCGCGGGCAGCTGGGTCGTGGGCCCCCCGACGCCTCAGGGCACGTACACCGACGACGTGTACACGACCCCTGAGCCGAACGGCAAGGTCATGTTCGACTCGGTCAAGTGCAGCTGGCTGACCAACCAGTGCGGCTCGGCCTCCGGCCCGATGGTCGACGAGTTCGACCCGGCCACCAACACCATCAGCACCGTCCCCGAGCCGCCGGACTCCTCCGGCCAGGTGGTCAACTTCATCGACCTGCCCAACGGACAGGTGATGGCCGCGGCCGGCAACCGCAACTGGATCTGGACCCCGGTCGGCGGCCCGCAGAACTCCTGGCGTCCGACCGTCAGTACGGTCACCGCCAACTCGGACGGCTCCTACCACCTGGCCGGCACGCAGCTGTCCGGCATGGTCGCCACTGGTGAGGACGACTTCCAGGCACCGGAGAACTACCCGATCGTGTACCTGAAGGACTCCTCCGGACACGTGTACTACGCCCGCTCCTACAACTGGAGTTCGGAAGTGCCGAGCAAGCCCGGCGAAGCGCAGACCACTGACTTCGCGCTGCCCTCGGGCCTGGCGCACGGTACGTACTCGCTGTACGTGTCCTCGTGCGGCGTATCGTCCCTGGCTGCCTACTCGTTCACGTACTGATGCCGCATTGATTCAACACTCCTGATGCTGCGGTAATCGCTACGTGAGCGCAGGCGCGGGCGGTCTGAAACGACCGCCCGCGCTCTGCTTTGCCGCTCGCTACCGCACGGTGACCACGTCAGTCGTCCAGTGCGCCGGGTCCATGCCCAGCGATGTGATGTCGCGCAGCAGCCCATCGAAGCCGCCCGCCACGTACCACGGAGCGCGACCGTTCATCGTGGACACGCAGATCAGCAGGCCGTTGCTGATCTTGCAATGCTGGTCGATTTCGGAGTTGGCGCCGGGAGTCGCGGTGGCCGGCAGCACTTGCACCTGAACCGAGTCGTTCTCGGCGCCCATGCTGAAGCTGAGGTCCACCTCCCAGGCCGCCCCTTTTATGGTCGTCGGCCGGGTCAGTTGGGCGACCGGCGCGATCACGTCGGCCGGCAGCCCGCTGATACGCACGGGCAGCGGCACCGCGGTGTCGCCGATGTGCGCGGACTTGGCCACGTGCAGCAACGTCTGCGCCACCGGATCCGTACCGAGGTAGTACGCGTTGATCTCCGCCCAGCGGCCGCTCGGACTCTGGAAGTACAGCACGCCGGCCCTGCCGCGGTCGGGGTTGCGCTGCGCCGGATCGACCTCCCAGAAGGCCGGACGGTTGTTCACCTTGGGGGCTGCGATGAGGGTGTCGCCCGACTGCGGCGCCGGCGACTGTCCGGCGTCGAGTACGGAAAGCCAGATCATCGCGGGATCGTGACCCACTGTGCCATCGCTGACCTCGCTGCCCTTGCCCAGCGCCTGTGAGCCCTGTCCCGGTCCGGGCGCGATCAGATAGTTGACATTCGGCGCGTTCGCCGGCAACCACCCGAACGTGCCGGGAGCGACGAGCGGATCCCAGTCCGCGGTGCGCACCACCTGCCGCGTCGCGGCGGCTCCGGTGCCTGGAGCGCCGCCGAACACGTGCCCGGCACTCAGGGCCAGCGCGGCGACCAGCGCCACGGCCCCGGTCCCGCCCAGCCCGGCCGCGGTCCGCCGGCGGCGCAACGTCCTTCGTCCGTCCACCCGGGCGCGGTCCGCGTCGACCCCGCTCGGCGGGGCGTCCTGCTCCGCGATCGCGCCAAGCGCGCTCGAAAGCGAGTCTGCATCGAACTGCATGACTTTGTCCCTTCTACGAGTTGACGGAGTGCGGATCGAGCGCTCGGCGCATGGTCTCCAAGCCGCGCGAAGTCTGGCTCTTGACGGTTCCGGGGGCGCAATGCAGCGCCGCGGCGGTCTCGTCCACAGACAGATCGCAGTAGTAGCGCAGCACGATCGATGCGCGCTGCCGCGGTGGCAACGCGGCGAGGGCCGCGCGCAGATCGACCGACGCGGCGACATCCAGGTCTGGCATGGCGGCGTCCGCGCTCTCCCCTTTTAGCGAGACCCGCTTCCACCAGACCGTGCGCTGCTCCGCCAGAAATGCGTTCACCAGGATGGTTCGCGCGTAGCCGTCGATACTTTCCACCCGGGTGACCCGGTGCCAGTGCACGTATAAGCGCGTCAGTGTGGTCTGAACCAGGTCGTCCGCCCGGTGCCAGTCTTGGCACAGCAGAAAGGCGACCTTGCGCAGCCACGGTGTCTTGGCAGTCGCGTAATCGGTGAAGTGGGCGTCCCGATCGCTCACAGCCACGCCGCCTCCCAGTCTCGGCTCAGTGGATATCCGACTCTTTAATGCCGGCGGCTGCCCGAAAGGTTGAGTGGCCGCAGGGTCGGGTGGCCGATCCGCCGCCGACTGCTTCCTGCACATATGGTCGGCGCATGAGCGCAAACGACGAAACCCTCCGCAGCGTCCGCGTCGACCGCGTCGCGGCCGGCCAATACACCGCGACCAATCCGAAGGGCGTGACGATCAGCCTCGGTTCGGGCGACGAGGCCTTCTCTCCGGTCGAACTGCTGCTGGCGGCGATCGGCGGCTGCACCGCCATCGACGCCGACGTCGCGACCAGCCGCCATGCCGAACCGGCCGGGTTCTCGGTCACCGTGACCGGCCACAAGATCCAGGACGATCTGGGCAGCCGGATGACCGACCTGGAAGTCACCTTCCGCGTCTCCTTCCCGGAGGGCGCGGAAGGCGACGCGGCCCGCGCGATCCTGCCGCGTGCGGTGAAGCTCTCGCATGACCGGTTGTGCACGGTCAGCCGGACGGTCGAGATCGCGACGCCGGTCAAGTCGACAATCGTGCACGAGGCGTGAGGACGCGACTCGGAGACTCGGCTGCACCTCTTGACCGATAGTCTGCGCACAGATAGTCTCTGCGTAGACCAATTGAGAGAGGAAAACATCATGTGGGAATACGAGCACTCCATCACGACCGACGCCACCGCGGAGGCGCTGTGGGCGCGTTTGGCCGACGTGGCCACGTGGACCGAGTGGAACCCGGACACTGAGAAGGCCGAGTTGGACGGGCCGTTCGCGACCGGCAGCCGCATCACCATGACGCCGCGCGGCGACGAACCGGTGCTCCTGCAGCTCGCCGAGGTGCGCGAGAACGAGACCTTCGTCGACGTCGCGCAGTTCGGCGGGGTCGTGATTCGTACGATGCACCGGCTCGAGCGTTTGGACGGGGACCGCACGCGGATCACCTACCGCACTGAGATAACCGGACCGGCGTCCGACGAGCTGGGACCGCAGGTCGGCCCGGCGATCACCGCGGACTTCCCGGAGACGATGGCGGCGCTGGTGCGTGCGGCCGGATCCGAATCCGACAGCCCGTCAGAAGTGGGAGCCTGATGGCCTTGCAGCCCGCCGAGAGCCCGGGGTTCCTGCTCTGGCACGCGACGCTGCGCTGGCAGCGTGCCATGACGGCCGCGCTCGCCCCGCTCGACCTGACGCACGTGCAGTTCGTCCTGTTGGCCTGCGCCTGGTGGGCGGGCCGGCAGGGCGAGCCACCGAATCAACTCACGCTGGCCGGGCAAGCCGGTACGGATGTGAAGATGACCTCCGCGGTGTTGGCGGCGCTGGAACGCAAGGGCCTGATTCGCCGCGAGACCGACCCGCGCGATACCAGGGCCAAGCGGGTCGCGGTCACCGAGCGCGGCGCCGCGTTGGCACCGCAGGCGATCGAGGCGGTGGAGCACGCGGACGCGGAGTTCTTTCGTCCCGTGAAGGCACCGGACGCGCTCGAACTGCTGCGGCAACTGGCCGCCGACCGGTAGCACGGCCACGCCGGCAAGCACCGCACCCACGAAGACCGCGCTGGCAAAGGCGAAGGCGCCAAGGACTGAGCTGACAAGGCGTGAGCCCGCCGCTGTCAGTTCATGTCAGGCCGGTGTCAGCGCGGCCTGTCACCTTGAGCCCATGACACAGACAAGGGTTGCGGCGACATCGGTCGACGCCGCGGTGTCCACGCGGGGCTTGGTCAAGCGTTTCGGCGACCAGGTGGCCGTTGACGCAGTGGACCTCGAAGTGCCGATGGGAACCGTGTTCGGGCTGCTCGGGCCGAACGGGGCGGGCAAGACCACCATCGTGCGGATGCTGGCCACGCTGCTGACCCCGGACGCCGGCTCGGCCTCGGTCGGCGGCTTCGACGTGGTGCGGCAGGCCCACTCGGTGCGCCGGGTCATCGGCCTGACCGGGCAATACGCCTCGGTCGACGAGGCACTGAGCGGCCGGGAGAACCTGTACATGATCGGCCGGCTGCTGGATATGCCGGCCAGGGCGGCGCGGGCCCGCGCCGATCAGCTGCTGGAGACCTTCGGGCTGGCCGACTCGGCGAAGAAGGTGGCCAAGAACTACTCCGGCGGCATGCGGCGGCGGCTGGATCTGGCCGCCTCGCTGGTCGGCACGCCGCAGGTGCTCTTCCTCGACGAGCCGACCACCGGGCTCGACCCGCAGCGCCGCAACGACCTGTGGGACATCGTGCGCGAGCTGGCCTGGAACGGGACCACCGTGCTGCTGACCACGCAGTACATGGAGGAGGCCGAAGCGCTGGCCCGGCAGATCGCGGTGATGGACCGCGGTCGGATCATCGCATCCGGATCGCCCGAAGAGCTCAAGCAGCAGGTATCCGGGCGGCGGCTGCGGGTGCGCCCGGCGGACGCCACGGATCTGCCGGTGCTCCAAGCGCTGATGGCTGAGGTACTCGGCACCGCGCAGGAAGAGGGGACCGATCAGGTGAGCGGTCCGCTGGCCGCGGACGAGCAGCTGAACCTGGTGCTGCGCGAGATCGCCGCCAAGGAGATCGCGCTGGCCGATGTCAGCACATTTACGGCCTCACTGGACGAGGTCTTCATCACGCTGACCGGCACGGGCGCCGGGCACGACAACGACGAGAACGGCGGCGACGCTGGAAGGAATGAGGGCCGATGAGCGCGGTTGATGCGGGACTCGCGCGGGCGGGGGCGGGCAGGCCGGTCTCCGGCCGGGTGTCCTTCGCCGAGTGGCTGCGGCACAGCGGCACGATGATCCGCCGGAATCTGCTGTCGATCAAAGCGGATCCGGAAGAACTCATGGATGTGACGATCTTCCCGCTTATCATGACCGTGTTGTTCACCTACGTATTCGGTGGCGCGATGAAGGGCAGCGTCCACGGGAACTATCTGGAGTTCCTGGTGCCCGGCATCCTGGCGCAGATGCTGACCTTCGGCACCATGTACACCGGGATCAAGCTGAGCAACGACTTCTCCAAAGGCGTGATCGACCGGTTCCGCTCCTTGCCGATCGCCCGCTCGGCGGTGCTGAACGGGCACATCGTGGCGGCCCTGCTGCGGCTGCTGATCGCGGCGGTGATCACCACGGGGTCCGCGGTGGCGCTCGGGTTCCGCGTGCACACCTCACCGCTCGCCTTCCTGGCCGGTATCGGTGTGCTGATGACGCTCGGGTTCGCGATCTCGTGGGTGGCGGTCTACATCGGCTCGATCGCGAAAACCCCGCAAGCAGTGCAGGGTGTGGGCCAGCTGGTGCTGTTCCCGATGATGTTCGCCTCCTCGATCTTCGCGCCGACCGCAACCATGCCGGGGTGGCTGCAGGCCTTCGTGAAGATCAATCCGCTGACGACCGCCGCGGACTCGGCCCGGGCGCTGATGAGCGGCGGACCGGCGTTCCACGCGGTGTGGGTCACGCTGCTCTGGTCGGCGGGGCTGACGGTGCTGTTCGCGCCACTCGCGGTGCGCGCGTACAAGCGGCGCAGCTGAGCTGGGGGCATGGCCAGTGCGCGCTGAGCCCGGTGCTGGGCGGGTGCCTGATGCGGGGTCAGGCGGCCAGCACCTCGGCTTGCTCGCGGGCCAGTTCGAGGGCCGCTTCGGGGGAAAGAGCCCGGCCCTCGGCGAAGGCGCGCTCGTACTCTTCGGAGCCGAGCGCGCCACGCGCCGTCTGCGCGGCCCGCGCGACATCGATGTGCCGGGCCGGGGGCGGCACCGCGGGCCTGATCGCGGTCGCCGCACCGAGCAGCACGGCGGAAAGGCGTGGCTGCTGCGCGGCCTGCGCCGCGGACGCCAGGCCCTCGACGCAAGCGGCCACGTCGGGCCGGTCGTAGAAGAGTTTCGTCGCCGCGATCAGGCCGGCCCGCAGATGCTTGGCGGCCTCGCGCGCCTGGCCGCGATCCGCCGCCAACAGGCCGGAGCTGATCTCGTACTGGGCCCGGAACGGGCCGAGGTAGCCGCGTTCGGCGGTCGAGCGCCCCGCCGCCAGATGCGCCGCCGCCGCGTCGAACTCGCCGCGGCGGCGGGCGAATTCGGCCCGGCTGAGCATCAAGTAGGTGCGGATCTCCACGGACGCGGCGCGATCGATCAGTCGTTGCTCGGTCTGCTCGATGATCCGATCCGCCTGCTCGGGCTCGCCGAGGAACTCGTGCTCCCAGGCCATTTGCAGGCCGAGCATCCCGAGGTCGCCGGTCGCGCCGAGTTCCTCCGCCACTTCCACCGCTTCGGCGTAAGTCACCAGCGCCGCGCGGTGTTCGCCGCGCATGCTCTGCACATAGCCGAGCGCTTGTCCGCACTCTGCGACGCCCCAGCGGTCGCCGGCGTCCCGGAACAGGTCGAGGGCCCGGCGGGTGCACTCCTCCGCCGCCGCGGTGTCGGCGTCGGCGAGCATGCGCGAGCGGAACATGAGGATCAGGCCGACGTCCCACGTCTTGCCCGCGGCCTCGGCGGCCGACTGCACCTCGTCGAGCGTCTCGACGATCCGTTCCGACTGGAACATCGAGAGCAGCAGCTCGACCAGGCAACCGACCGTGTGATACTCGCCGATCTGCTGGAAGATGGCGCGCGAACGCTCCAGCAGCGCCTTGGTCTCCTCGACCTCGATTCCGGTGTCGAGGCCGGTGATAGCGCGCAGCGCCACGATCACGGCGAAATTCGTGGAGGAGGTGTCCAAGGCGCTCTCGGCCAGTTCCGCGACCGCGATGTAAAGCTGCTGGGTGTCGCGGCGACCACGCAGCATCCAGTACCAGCTCAAGTTGGTACACATGCGCAGCGCGGTTTCAGCGTCCTGACGTTCCAGCGTCCAGCTCAGCGCCGCGCGCAGGTTGTCGTCCTCGGCGTCGAGCCGGGCGATCCAGCGCAGTTGGTCGGGTCCGCGCAGATTGGGCTCGGCGGCGGCGATCAGATCCGCGTAGTGGGCGGCATGCCGATCGCGGGCGCTCTGTTCGCAGCCGGACTCGACGAGCCGATCGCGTGCGTATTCGCGGATCGTCTCCAGCAGCCGATAGCGCATCGTGCCGCCGTCGAGGCGGTCGGCCACCACCAGCGACTTCGCGACCAGGCGACCGAGCACGTCAAGCACCTCGACGCCGACGACCGCGTCCAGGTCCTCCAACGTCGCCCCGCCGACGAACACCGAGCAGGCCGCCAGCACCTCGCGCTCGGCGGCGTCGAGCAGATCCCAGCTCCAGTCCACCACCGCGCGCAGCGTCTGCTGGCGCGGCAGCGCGGTGCGGGCACCGTTGGTCAGCAGCCGGAACCGGTTGTCGAGCCGGTCGGCGACCTGACGCGGGGTCAGCAGATTGAAACGGGCCGCGGCCAGCTCCAGTGCGAGCGGGCTGCCGTCGAGCCGGCGGCAGATCTCCGCCAGCGCCGCGCCGTCCGGACCGTCGGTGGCCAGGTCCGGGCGCACCGCGCGGCCGCGTTCGAGCAGCAGCTGCATCGCGGCGTATTCGCCGAGCCTGGATTGTTCGGCCTCGATCGGCGGCACCGGCAGCGGGTCGATCGGCAAGCGCACCTCGCCGGGCACCGCCAGCGGCTCGCGGCTGGTGGTCAGGATGGTGACCTGCGGGCAGCGGTCCAGGATGAGCGCGGCCAGGTCGGCGGCGGCGTCGACCACGTGCTCGCAGTTGTCCAGGACCAGCAGCATCCTGCGATCGGCGAGGGTGGCCGCGATCCGGGTGCGGTAGTCGCCGTGATCGACGACGCGGCGGGCCCGCTCGGTGACCACCATGTCGCGGCCGCCGACGGCCGTGAGTACCTCGGCCGCGACGGCTTCCGCCCCGACCGGGGCGAGTTCCGCGACGACCGCGCCGTCACGCGCGTACGCGACGGCTTTAGCGAGTGAAGTCTTACCCGCTCCCCCGGCTCCGACCAAGGTGAGTAACCGGGTCGTGTCCAGTCGCGCGGAGATCTCGGCGATGAGGCGATCGCGGCCGATGAGCCGGACGCCGCCGGGCGCGAACCGATGCGAGGCGGGGACCGTGGCGGTCGCGGCGGCGCCGGTAGTGGCGGCGGCAGAAGCCAGCGCTGATTCGGCCACGGATGCGCTCGGCGCGCTCTTCGACGCGGAATCGGGAGCGGATTCGGCGAGGGCGCGCACCCTCCAGCACTCGGCCTCGATCCGGCGCGCCTCGTCGGCCAGATCGGGCACGTCGGCGAACTCGGCCAGTGGCTCGGGGCCGGCCAGGCTCAGCGCCTCGCGTGCGGCGGTCGCGCTGCCCTCGGCGATGAGCCGATCGAAGCGGGAGAGGTCCACCTGCTCCGGCGGGAGCGCCAGCAGGTAGCCGTTGGGCCGGGATATCACCGCGTCGGCGCCGAGCACCCGGCGCAGCCGCGAGATGAGCGCCTGCAGGGCGTTGGCGCTCGGCGGTTCCCCGTCCCAGAGCTGATCGGCGAGGTATTCGGCGCGGCGCGGTACGCCGGGGCTCAGTGCGAGCAGCGCGAGCAGGGACCGTAACCGGCGCCCGGGAACCTCAAGCAGGGTGCCGTCGCGCCGCGCCTCGACGCCGCGCAGCACGGACACCCAGAGGCCGGGCACTCGGTTCTGCTGGTCCACGCGCCCATTCTCACCGATCAGTACGTTGCGCGGCGCGCCTATTACGCCGAGGGCGAACAGCGCGATCGGCGAACGGCCGGATTCACCCGGCCTGGCGGGCGCTACAGCTAGTGCGCGCCGTTCAGCTTCGCATCCTGCGGCGGTGCCGGCGCCTCGCGCCCGTCCTGCGCATCGGACTCCTGCTGCTCGGCCCGCCCGGCGTCCAGCTTGCGCAGCTGCCTGGCCATCGATCGGCCGAGGAACCAGGTGGCCACGCCGATGATCACCACGATGATGAAGCCCAGCATGCCGGGCCCCACCCACGGGGTGTTGTCGCTGACGGTGGCGGCGGACAGCGGATGTACCGCGCTGGCGGCGGCGAACTCGATGCTCATGACAAGCCTCCCGGACTGCCTTCATTATCCAGCAGGTTGAGCAGATAAGCGCCGTATCCGCTCTTGAGCAGCGGCTCGGCCAGCTCGCGCAGCCGCGCGGAGTCGAGGAAACCGGCGCGCCAAGCGGTCTCCTCCACACACCCTATCTTCAAGCCCTGACGCTCTTCGATCACCCGCACGTACTCGGCGGCCTGAACCATCGAGGTGAACGTGCCGGTGTCCAGCCACGCGGTGCCGCGGTCGAGCACCGATACGGTCAGCTCCCCCGCGTCCAGGTAGGCCGCGTTCACCCCGGTGATCTCCAGCTCGCCGCGCGCGCTCGGCTTGAGCGCCTTGGCGATCTCGACCACGCGGTTGTCGTAGAAGTAGAGGCCGGGGACCGCGTACCGGGACTTCGGCTTGACCGGCTTCTCCTCGATCGAGACCGCGCGGCCGCTCTCGTCGAACTCGACGACGCCGTACGCGCTCGGGTCGGCGACCGGGTAGGCGAAGACCAGCCCGCCCTTCACGTCGGTGTTGTTGCGCAGCTGCCGCCCGAGCCCGACGCCGTGGAAGATGTTGTCACCGAGCACCAGCGCGACCGACTCGTCGCCGATGAACTGCTCGCCGAGGATGAACGCCTGCGCGAGGCCTTCCGGCCGCTCCTGCACCGCGTACTCGAGACGCAGACCGAACTGCGAGCCGTCGCCGAGCAGCCGCTGGAACGCCGCCTGGTCCTCCGGCGTGGTGATGATCAGGATCTCGTCGATCCCCGACATCACCAGCGTGGAGAGCGGGTAGTAGATCATCGGCTTGTCGAAGACCGGCATGAGCTGCTTGGAGATGGCCTTCGTGATCGGCCACAGCCGCGAGCCGGTGCCGCCTGCCAGGATGATTCCGCGCATATGTGGACAGCCAATCGGTCGGGTTGCTGAGCGCAGACCCACCGTACCCGAAGCGCCTAGGCGGTTGGACGCGGACCCTGCGACGCCCTAGCGACGTCCACCGCCGCAGTCCGGGCCGCCTCGACTCAGCCTCTGGCCAGCTCGGTGAGCAGGTTCTTGTTCCAGATCATGATCTCCCAGCCGCCGATGCCGACGGTGCGGACCGGCGGCCCGAACTGCTTGACCGCCTGATCCGGCGAGGCGTACTTGATGGCGAGCGGATTCGCGACATCGACGACGAGGAAGTCCGCGTAGTGCGCCTGCGGGTCGTACCAGGTCGACTTCGACTCCCAGTCGTACACCGAAATGCCTTTAGGGCCAGTGTTGACCGGGTTGACCTGGACCGCGCCGCCGGAGGCGACTGTGATGCTGTGCGAGGTCCAATAGCCGCCGATGCCGTATTTGTAGCCGTTCTGCTGGAGCCACGTCTCGACCTTGTGCGCATAAGGAGGCTGACTCGCCGCGCCGGCGTGATCTACGAGCACTGCGGCGAACATCGCCGCGGCCGCGCCGAGCACCGCGATGTGCTTGCGCTGCGTCAGCCCCGGCCCGAGCACCCGCGCGGCGACCACCGCGGCGAGCGGCAGCACTCCGGCGATCTCCCGGGGTCCGCCCTGGTACTGCGAACTGAGCACGAGGGCCGCAACGTTGAACAGCACGCCGACCGTGATCAGCTTGGCGATGCGGTCCCCGTCCGCGTCACCCTCGGCCGCCGCACCGCGCCACCGGCGCAGCGTGCGTACCAGCGCGACGACTGCCAGACCGGCGCCGATCAAGTGCAGCAGCACGATCACCGTGCTCACCCGCACCGTCTGGCCGCCGCCGGTGGCCGGGGTGGCGAGCGGAAGCCCGAAGAAGTCGGCCCCGAACAGTTCGAGGAACGAGCCGGCCGACTTCCAGATCGCGTCCGGCATCTGGGCCGCGGTGTTGAAGGTCATGTCCGGCGAGTGCATCGCGAAGCCGCCGAGCCGGTTGATCACCCGTGGCGCTTCCTGGGCGATGCCGATCGACAACACCGCGGCGGCGAGCAGCCAGGCCTGGTACCGGCGATCGCCCTCGCCGCGCCACAGCCGCGCTGCAGTGACCACGGTCAGCGCGGCGCCGGCCAGGAACACCGCGGTGGTGTCGCTGGCCTCGGCCCACAGCAGTACCAGGAACAGCAGCGCCGGGGTGAATCCGCGCTGCGGCAGCCGCTCCAGGGCCAGGAAGAACACCAGCACCGGAACCGCGGTGCCGAAGTGGTCCGGCGAATCCAGCTCGATGACCGTGCCGACGCCGAGCCCCGGAGCCGACAGCATGATCACCAGGACAATCAGCACCCTGGCAAGCGCCTCTTTGCCGCGGGCCCGGCCGCGCGCCAGCCAGCAGGCGAGCAATACAGCGAGGGTGTAGGTGAGGGCAGCGGCCACGTGCGTGACGTCACCGTTCAGGCCGTGCACCGCCTCCACCAGCATGTACTCGGGCAGCTCGGTGAAATAGAAGCTGACGTCGGACACGGTCCAGTGGCTCAGCAGCAGATTGCCGTGCAGCATGTCCCACGCTTGCAGCGCGTTGCCCGCGCCGTCGCCGTTGAGCGGCGCCGTCCTGGCCTGGTGAAGGTAGAGCTCGAACAAGACGATCGCGGCCAGCGGCAGGCCGGTCAGCGCGATCGCGTGCGACCTGGCCCAGCGCCGCGCGATCGCGAGCCGGCTTTCCGCGGCTGACAAGGAGACGCCGGCGGCGGGTTCCTCCCCCGTCACCGGCGTCTGCTCATCAGCTCCGTGAAGTGCCTCGGCAGGCCGAGGAACTTGGAGCTCGGGCATTAGATGGTGCCGGCCTCGACCGCGTTGGCGATCCACGGGATGACCTCGTCCAGCATGGTGTCGAGAGAGGTGGTCGCCTCGAAGCCGAGGATCTTCTTGGCCTTCTCGGTGGCCGGAACCCGGCGCTGCACGTCGTACTCGAACGGATCGTCGCTGATCACCTTCAGCTCCGAGTCCGCGCCCTTGATCTTGCGCCAGATCGCGGCGGCCAGGTCGAGCACCGTGGTGCCCTCGGCGGTGGACAGGTTGAAGTCCTCGTTCACCGCGTCAGGGTGCTCCATCGCGGTGACGATGCCGGCGGCCAGGTCGCCGCCGTAGGTGTAGTGCCGGATCTGGTCGCCGCTGCCCAGGATGTGCAGCGGGTCCTGGCCCTTGAGCACCTTCTGCACCAGGTCCGGGACCACGTGGCTCATCGCGAGCTTCACGTTGCCGGAAAGGATCTCCTCGTCGCCGAGGGCGCGCGACTCACCGATGCCGACGCAGTTGAACGGCCGCACGATCGTGTAAGGCAGCTTGTACTGGTCCCACGCGGCGCGGGCGAAGTACTCGACGGCCAGCTTCTGGAAGCCGTAGGAGGACAGCGGCGGCGGCACCTCGCGCTCCTGGCCCTCGTAGGACGGCCAGGTGTCGGTGGACTCGAACACCATGGAGGAGGAGAGGTAGGTGACCTTCTTCAGCCGGCCGGCCTTGTGCGCCGCGATCGCCGCGTCGCAGGAGGCTGCGATGATCCGCTCGTTGGTGGCGAGCAGGTCGTAGGCGTAGGTGTGGAAGTACGAGATGCCGCCGATCATCGCGGCCCCGGCGATGAAGTGGTCGCAGTCCTCGAGCAGCGAGGTCATCAGCGCCACGTCCTGGCAGTCGCCCTCCACCAGCTGGTAGTTCGGGTGCTCGTCGTAGGACTTCTTGACCTTGCCGTACTTGGAGAAGTTGTCCACACCGACCACGGCGTATCCGCGCCTCAGCAGCTCCTCGACGACATAACCGCCGATGAACCCGGCCGAGCCGCTGATCAGTACCTTTTCCATGAGTCTTAGTCTTCCTCGGTCTTCTTGGCTTGGCTGCGGGCGGATTGCCGGGCCTGGAACTGCGCTGCGGTCATCCGCGGCCCGAAGGCGAAGCGGTACCACTTGAGGTATTTCGGGATCCACTGGGCGACCTTGAAGTTGGACACCCCGGCCTGCCGGTCCAGCCAGATCGTCGGGATCTCGGCCACCGGAAGGCGCATCCTGCGGGCCTTCGCGGTCAGCTCGATGCCGATCTCGAAACCGGCCCGGCTCTCGATGCCCACCTGGCGCACGAACTCGGTCGAGTAGGCCTTGTACGAGTTCGTGGCGTCGCGGGTGCCGATGCGCGCGAAGATGCGCAGCGAGCGGCCGGCCAGCTTGGAGATCATGCCCTTGAGGGCGGGTCCGCCGACCTGTTGGCCGCCGGCCATGTACCGGGAGGCCGCGGCCACCGCGACGCCGCGCTCCACCAGGCGGGTCAGATCGTCGATCTGCCTGGCGTCGTCGCAGCCGTCTGCCATCGTCACCACGGCCACCGGCGCAGACGCGCTGTCGATGCCGAAGCGGATCGCGTTGGCGGGTCCGCGCCCGTAGGTGTTGATCGCCAGGCGGATGCGCGGCTCCTCGCGGGAGTACTCCTCCACCACCGGCACCGTCTCGTCCTCAGGGAAGTCGACGACGACGATCACCTCGCACGGCAGCGAGACCGCCTCGAACAGCCGGTCGAGGACGGGCACTATGTGCACGCCCTCGTTGTACGCGGGGATCACGATCGAGACGCGCGGTCCGGGCGCCGTCTCGGCTGACTGCATCTCGGTCCTCTGCGCTGCGGCGGAACGGCTCCGCGTGCGCTGCGCCGCGGAGGCTGGTGAATCCAGGCTCACACGCGCACGCCCTGTCCCAGCACGTTCCAGATGTCGGCGACCGGCTTTTCGGTCACCAGATTCCGGTACTCGGGGTGCGGGGTGGCGATGATCAGCAGGTCGGCGCGCTCAACCACCTCTTCGAGCGGGAGCAGCGTCGGGTCGACCTTGACGTACGGGTCGGTGCACAGCACGTCGCCCGCCTTGAACTTGAGGATGCGGCGCAGCTTGTAGGAAAGGCTGGAGCGGATGTCATCCGACTCTGCCTTGAAGCCCATGCCGAGGATGCCCACGGTCAGGTCGGCCAGCTGGTGCTGCTCCTCCAGCTTGTGCACCAGGTACAGCGGCATGCCCTCGTTGATCGTCATCGCGGTGTGGCCGAGGGCGAAGTTGTTGTTGTTGAAGGCCGCCAGCTGCATCGTGTCCTTGAACAGGCACGGCCCGGCGGCGAAGCCCGCGCCCGGCATGTCCGCGGCCCGCGGATAGTCGAAGGCCAGGCCCTTGCGGATGCGGTCGAAGTCGAGGCCCTGGTCGTTGGCCATCATGTAGAACTGGTTGGCCGTGGCGAACTTGATGTAGCGCCAGACGTTGGTGAACAGCTTGGCCAGCTCCGCCTCCTCCGGCGAGAGCTCGACCACGGTCTCGGTCAGCAGCCCGAACAGCTCGCGGGCGCGCTTGAGGCCGTGCTCGGTGCGGCTGGAGACGATCTGCGGGAGGCTGAACAGCTCGGTCATGGCCTTGCCCTCGGCGATGCGCTCCGGGCAGAACGCCACCGGCATGTCCACACCGAGGCGGTCGACCATCTTCTCGACCAGCGCGGTGACTCCGGGGTAGACGGTGCTGCGCAGCACCAGCAGCTGACCGTCGCGGAAATGCTCCGAGCAGACCCCGAGGGCGCGTGGGATCGCGGTCTGATCCGGGTTCAGGTGCTCGTCCACGGGGGTACCGATGACCACGACCACGTTGGCCGCGGTGCCGACGATCGCCGGGTCGGTCGAGGCCTTAAGCCGCCCCTCTGCCACGACCCGCTTGAGCACCGGATCGGCGCCGGGTTCGTCGAACGGCAGCTGCGCGCCGTTGACCAGTTCCACCGCCGCTTCGCTGGTGTCGTAGATGCCGACGTTGGCGCCGCGGTCCGCGAAAGCGATCGCGAGCGGCAGTCCGACGTGGCCGCATCCGCCGACCACCACAACATCCCGCGGGAACCCGACCGCGTCTGTCATCGATGCCCTCATTTCCAGAACAGATTATGACGGCGAGGGCCCGCTGCGGGGTCCGCCTGCCGTGTCCACAAGCCGAGTGAGCGCTCTTGACCTGCGCGAGAGCAAACCTTACAGGCAGCGTGCGCCGGACCTGAAGAAAGCCTGCATCCCTTGGACGCAGCGCAACCCTAATCGGTTACATCGGGGCGTGCACACCGTGGTACTCGGCGCCGCGCGGGAGGTACGCCAGATCGGTTCGGCCAGTGAGGCCGTCGCGCAGGCCGCGCAGGATGGCGCGTACGTGGGTGCGGCGTTCGGGTTCGAACACCGCGGTCGCGGCCAGCCAGCGGGCCATGAAGAGCGCGTTGATGAGCGCGAAGCCGGGCAGCGCGCTGCCGTGCTCGCGGGTGAGGACCATGCCGTTGCGGGCGACCCAGTAGTGCCGCCAGGCCGCGTAGTGCAGCACGCGTACCGGGACGAAGAGCAGCCGGTGGTCGCGGCCGTCGCCGATCGAGTGCGGCAGGGCGAGGTTCTTGTCCCGCACGATGCGCACCCCGGCGCGGCGCAGCCGTAGGCAGAAGTCGATGTCCACGCAGTCGACGAAGAAGTCCTCGCGGAACGCGGAAACCGCCTGGAAGCACGATCGGCGCACCAGCATTCCGGAGGTGATCACGCTGTAGCGGTCCGAGACGTCGCCGTGCAGCACGGACAGGGTCTCGTACTGCCCGCCCTTCTCCGCGTCGATCGGCGCGGGGCCGACGACACCGATGGTCGGGTCCTCCAGGTGCTTGGCGAGGCCCGGCACCAGATCGGGCGGCAGCAGCGAGTCCTGGTCGAGGAAGAGCACCGCGCCGGCTTCGGCGGGCACCTCACGCAGCCCGAGGTTGAGCGCGGCGGCCAGGCCGAGGTTCTGCCCGGAACGCAGGACCCTGACCTTTGGGTGGTCCAGCTTCTCTGCGCTCGAGGCGCTGTCGGCCGGGGTGTTGTCCGCCACGATCACCAGGGCGCAGCTCGCCAGCGCGGACTCGACGACCTGCGCGAGGCGTTCGTCCGGATGGTACGCGGTGACGATCGCGGCGATCGGGCCGATCGGTGCGGCGGCTTGCGATGTGGCGCCTTCAAAGTCACCGTGCGGCACGATAGCTGGCTCCCTCTGGCAAATAACGAAGGCTGACCCGGCCGAGCAGGCCGTCGCGCATGCCGCGCAGGAGCGCGGCCGAGTGGTTGCTGCTGTCCTCGAAGGCCGCGGTGCGCCAGGTCCAGGAGGCGAGGAAGAGCACTGCCTTTGCCGACCAGAGCGGGTCGCGGCGCAGGTTCTCGCGCAGCAGGGTGGCGGCGCCGCGGGCGATCCAGTAAAGGCGCCAGGCGGGATAGTGCACGACCTGCACCCGCAGCGGGCCGAGCCGGTGCGGGCGCCGGTCGCCAAGCGAGTGCGGCAGCTTGAGCCGCTGGTCCTGCACGATGCGCAGGCCGGCCCGGCGCAGCCGCAGGCAGAAGTCGATGTCCACGAAGTCGACGAAGAAGTCCTCGCGGAACCGCCCGACCCGCTCCAGCGCGCTGCGGCGGATCAGCATCCCGGAGGTGATCACATCGGTGCGGTCGGCCACCTCGGAGCGCAGCGCGGCGAGGTTGTCGTAGGAGGAGTCGTGCGCCGCATCCCAGGGAGTCGGCGCGGCGATGCCGATCGTCGGGTCGTCGAGGTAGGCGGCGAGCGCGGTCACCACGTCGCCTGGCAATGCAGAGTCCTGATCGAGCAGCAGGACCGCCTCGGCGTCCTCGGGCAGCTCGGCGAGGCCGAGGTTGAGCGCCGCGGCCAGGCCGAGATTCGCGCCGGGCCGCAGTACCTTGACGCCGCCGCTGCCGTCGCCGGTGCCGAGCCCGGCCAGCTTGTCGGCGACGGTCGGCTCGGTGCCCGGCGTGTTGTCCACCACGATGACGGTCGAGCAGGACTCCAGCGCCGACTCGACGACCGCAGTGAGCCGGTCGTCCGGATGGTATGCGGTAGCGACGGCCGCGATGCGCAGCGACACAGTATTCAGCCCTTGATGTCTGATCGGTTCTTAATGCGCAGTCCGGGCGGATTGGCGCCCTCGGGCAGATAGCGGGCGGCCGCTCGGTTCATCACACCGTCGCGCACGCCGCGCGTGAGGGCGGGCAGGTGGTGGCGGCGGTCGGGCTCGAACAGCGTGGTGGAGACGAACTTGCGGCCGAGGAACACGGCCATCGGCAGGAAGCCGAGCGGATGCTTGCGCACGTTGTCCATCGCGAACCGCATGCCGTTGCGGGCGATCCAGTAATGCCGCCAGGCCGGATAGTGGATGACGCGGACGGTCAACGGGCCGACCTTGTGCTCGCGCCGGTCCCCCATCGAGTGCGGCAGCTTGATCCGGTAGTCCTGCACGATGCGCGCGCCGGTGCGGCGCACGTCGACGCAGAAGGCGATATCCACGAAGTCGTTGAACAGGTCCTCGCGGAACGGGATGCGGTCGATCAGCTCGCGACGTACCAGCATCCCCGAGGTGATGACGGCCTCGCGGTCCACGGTCGAGTCGTGCAGGCCCGCGCCGACGTTGTAGAACTTCTCGTGCTTGGCGTCCCAGGGCGTCGGGGCCGCGACACCGATCGTAGGTTCGTCGCGCAGGTGCGCGGCCAGGCCCGGGATGAGCCCTTCCGGCAGCACCGAGTCCTGGTCAAGCAGCAGGACCGCCTGCGCATCCTGCGGAAGCTGCTTGACGGCCAAGTTCAGCGCGCCGCCGAGCCCGAGGTTGCTGCCGATCGCGATGACCTCGATGCGCGGATCGTCCAGCTTCGAGGCGAGGCTGGGAGATCCGGCGGGAGTGTTGTCCGCGATGATGACGCGGGCGCAGTCCGCGAGCGCGGATTCGACGACCGCGGCCAGTCGTTCGTCCGGGTGATAGGCGGTCAGGATCGCCGTAACGGCCGGGAGCTGGGCGCTGCGACTCTGGGATTCGGCAGCCGGTTCGGTCGGGCTCTCGGCGGTCGGCTCTTGCGGGGCGGACACCAGCAGCACTCCTTGTTCGCGACGCTTCTCGCGTCGGCCGAGCGTATCGTCTCCGTTGACGCGGCGCTAATCGTCGCAGGTCACCGCCCGATTGTGGAACTCGGGGACACAACGCGGGCAGGGGATAGGATGCCAGCCATGAAAATCCTGGTTACCGGCGGAGCCGGTTTCATCGGCTCGGAGTATGTGCGCGGGCTGCTCGGCGGGCAACTCGACGGCAGCGGCGAGCACACGGTGACCGTGTACGACAAGCTGACCTATTCCGGCAACCTGGCGAACCTCGCCCCG
>NZ_DATNGK010000258.1:0-3987 GCF_035605935.1 Actinocrinis sp.
CCGTACCAAGACCACCAAGGACCGACCGTCCTACCGCTGCACCGAGTGCGGCTGGCAGACGGCCAAGTGGCTCGGCCGCTGCGCCGAGTGCCAGGCCTGGGGGACGGTCGAGGAGTACGGCGTGCCCGCGGTCCGTACGACGGCCCCGGGGCGGGTCACCACCTCCGCCCTGCCCATCGGCCAGGTCGACGGCCGCCAGGCCACCGCCCGCAGCACCGGCGTGCCGGAGCTCGACCGGGTGCTCGGCGGCGGCGTCGTGCCCGGCGCGGTGATCCTGCTCGCCGGCGAGCCGGGAGTCGGCAAGTCCACGTTGCTGCTCGAGGTCGCCGCCGCCGGGGCGACGCCGGAACGGCCGGTGCTCGTCGTCACCGGTGAGGAGTCCACGGCGCAGGTGCGACTGCGCGCCGACCGGATCGGCGCCCTCTCGCCGGACCTCTACCTCGCCGCCGAGACCGATCTGGCCGCCGTGCTCGGCCATATCGAGCAGGTGCGGCCGAGCCTGCTCATCCTCGACTCGGTGCAAACCGTCGCCTCGGCCGAGATCGACGGCGTTCCCGGTGGCGTGACGCAGGTGCGCGAGGTCAGCGCGGCCCTGATCCGGGTCGCCAAGGAACGCGACCTCGCCGTGATCCTGGTGGGGCACGTCACCAAGGACGGCTCGATCGCCGGACCGCGGGTCCTGGAACACCTGGTCGACGTCGTGCTCCAGTTCGAGGGCGACCGGCACTCGCCGCTGCGCCTGGTGCGCGCGGTGAAGAACCGGTACGGCCCAACCGACGAGATCGGCTGCTTTGAGATGCACGACTCCGGTATCAGGGGCCTGGCCGACCCGTCCGGACTCTTCCTCTCCCGCCGCTCGGAGCCGGTGCCAGGAACCTGCGTGACCGTGACCCTCGAAGGCCGCCGCCCGCTGGTGTGCGAGGTGCAGGCGCTCGTCGCTCCGTCAAACCTCCCGCAGCCGCGCCGCGCCACCTCCGGCCTCGACGCCTCCCGGGTCTCGATGGTCATGGCGGTACTCGAACGCCGCGGCCGCGTACCGCTCGGGAAACATGACGTGTTTGCGGCGACGGTCGGCGGCGTGCGCCTGATCGATCCGGCCGCCGACCTCGCCGTAGCGCTCGCCATGACCACGGGCACCGTGGACAGTCCACTGCCGGCGGCCGTCGTCGCGTTCGGCGAAGTAGGGCTCGCCGGCGAGGTGCGACCGGTCACCGGGCTCGCCCGGCGGCTGTCCGAGGCGGCTCGGCTCGGCTTCCGCATCGCGTTGGTACCGCGCGTCGCCGACGGCGAAGAGACTCCGAAGGTGCCCGACGGCATGCGGATCGTCGAGGTCGCAGACATCGCGGACGCGCTCGCGACCCTTCATCAGATGATCAACCGGTAAACTTGACCACAAGACTGCGAGCCGTCGAGAGCGCGCCGTCGACGAACGACCCACCGAGAACCGCACACCGAACACCGACCCTGCGACGACCGTCGCATCCACGACCGACTCTGCGACCAGGAGCGCCATGGCTGCCCACGAACGCGCTGCGGACCAGACGCAGCGCGCCACCCTGGCGGCGCTCGCCCCCGGCACCCCGCTGCGCGACGGCTTGGAGCGGATCCTGCGCGGCAACACCGGGGCGCTGATCGTGCTCGGCTTCGACAAGACGGTCGAAAGCATCTGCACCGGCGGCTTCGTCCTCGACGTGGAGTTCTCCGCGACCCGGCTTCGCGAGCTGTGCAAGATGGACGGCGGCGTGGTCCTCGACCGCGACTGCTCCCGCATCGTGCGGGCCGGAGTTCAGTTCGTGCCCGACCCGGCCATCCCCACGGTGGAGACCGGAACCCGCCACCGCACCGCCGAACGCGTCAATCGGCAGACCGGTATCCCGGTTGTCTCGGTCAGCCAGTCGATGCGCCTGATCGCGCTCTACCACGACGAGAAGCGCACGGTGCTGGAGGACTCCGGGGTCATCCTGTCCAAGGCGAATCAGGCCCTGGCCACCCTCGAACGGTACAAGCTCAGGCTCGACGAGGTGGCCGGCACGCTCTCCGCGCTGGAAATCGAGGACTTGGTCACCGCGCGCGACGTGGCCCAGGTCGCGCAGCGGCTTGAGATGGTGCGCCGGATCGCGGTCGAGATCGAGGGCTACGTGGTGCAGCTCGGCGTCGACGGCAGGCTGCTGGAACTGCAACTCGACGAGCTGGTCGCCGGGGTCGAGCCGGAGCGGGAACTCGTCGCGCGGGACTATCTGCCCGAGCGAGGCCGTCGCAGCCGCACCGTCGAGGACACCCTGCACGACCTCGACGCGCTCAGCCGCCCGGAACTGCTGGAACTGGCCACGGTCGCCAAGGCACTCGGCTTCACCGGCGGCGCGGAAAGCCTGGACTCGGCCGCATCCCCCCGCGGATATCGGCTGCTGGCCAAGGTCCCGCGGTTGCCCGGCGCGGTGATCGACCGGCTGGTCGAGCACTTCGGTGGCCTGCAGAAGCTGCTCGCGGCCTCCGTCGCGGACCTCCAGGCGGTTGACGGCGTCGGCGAGACCAGGGCGCGAACCGTGCGCGAGGGGCTGTCCCGGCTCGCCGAATCCTCGATCCTGGAGCGCTACGTCTGATCCCGTAGCTGATCAGGCTACTGAAGTCCGAACTGCACCGAGGCCGCGTTGACGCCGCTCACCATCGCCGTCACCGCGTACGAACCCGAGCCGACCGTCGGCGGATTCGTCGGGCAGCCGGTGACCGACCGCTCGCGGTTCCACTTCACCGGTTCGGTGTAGCCATCGCCCGGTCCCAGCACGCGCAAGTCCTGGTTGCCCGCGCAGGTAGCGGTCGTCCATGCCGTCGAGCTGTCCGCCACCGACGACACCGTGACGACGACGCCCTTGCCGGATACGTCGATCCGGCAGTTCCCCGTGCCAAGGTTTCGCAGTATCACGTTGAAGATCGGGTTCTGCCCTGCCGGGTATGTCGGCGGGCCACTCGAGGAGGTTTTGTCGAGCTGCACCTGAACGGACAACACGCAGCCGGTCGAGCCCACGGGCACGCCACCGACTGAACCGCTTGATCCACCCGCGCTGCCGCCACTGCCGTTGCCACCGGTCGCCCCGCTGCCAACGCCACCAGCGCCGCCGACACCACCCACTCCGCCATTGGCTCCGCCACCGGCCGTGGGCGCGCCCGAACCGGTCGGACCGGTCACAGGATACGAATTAATGGGCGGCAGGGATCCGGTCGGCACCGGTCCAGGTGTGATTATCGCGGAACTACTACTCGGGTGAGCGTTGGCGCCACCCTTGCCTCCGCCGCCACCTGACCCGGAGCACGCGTACGCCAAGAACCCGATCAGCACCAGAGGAATCCCGAGCACCAGAATCCGACGCCGCCAGTACACCGCGGGCTGCTGAGGGCCGACAGGTCGGAGGAAGGATCCCACGGGACGCCACCTTATGGCATGCGAGACACCGTCAGACGCATTGGCACCACGAGCGTGTTTGACAATGCGACCATAGGACCGATGCCCAGTCAGCCAGCCATCGCCGCCGCTCAAGTGTCCGAGCTTGTGTCCGCGTCCGCCACCGGCGGCCGCACCCCGCTCAGCGCTGTCGCTCTCGACGCCCCAGCTGTCAACGCCACCGCTCTCGACGCGGCAGCCGCCGACGAGGTCACCGAGCGAATCCGGGCCTGGTTCGCCATCCATCGCAGGGATCTGCCATGGCGTGCCAAGGACGCGGGGCCATGGGCCGTCATGGTCAGCGAGTTCATGCTCCAGCAGACCCCGGTCGCTCGGGTGCTGCCGGTGTACGAGTCCTGGATCGCCCGCTGGCCTGTCCCGTCCGCGCTCGCTGCCGAGGAACCTGGCGAGGCGGTACGCGCCTGGGGCCGCCTCGGTTA
This sequence comes from Actinocrinis sp., assembly GCF_035605935.1. Lineage (GTDB taxonomy): Bacteria > Actinomycetota > Actinomycetes > Streptomycetales > Catenulisporaceae > Actinocrinis. Next base: position 3,877 of record NZ_DATNGK010000258.1, read on the forward strand.
CCCACGCCGTGCCCTACGCCTGCACGCCGCCGCTACCGCGATCGTCGAGCGTCATGGCGGCGAGGTACCGGACGACTACGACGCACTCAGGGCGCTGCCAGGCGTCGGTGA
>NZ_DATNGK010000259.1:0-15619 GCF_035605935.1 Actinocrinis sp.
CTCTGCGGATGCGCAGGCCACCAAGCAGTCCGATGACCGGATCCACGCGATGAACGCGCAGGCCCAGCTCGACGCGACCAACGCGCACGCGTCCGCACAGGCGGCTGGTGACTCTGCGGCCGCGGCCCGGGCCGCGGCGACCGCCAGCGAGACCGACGCCGCGGCGGCGCAGGCCGCGGCCGACTCGGCTTCGAGTGACGCCGGCGCCGCTCAGTCCGACGCGAACGCCGCCGCCGCGGACGCGGCCGATGCCAACACCGCCGCGAGCACCGCGCAGGCCGACGCGACGGCCGCGCAAGCCAGCGCAGCCGCGGCGGAACAGGCGGCGGCCGCCGCCGAGGCAGCCAACCGGGTCACCAGCCAGCAGGCCGGCCAGCCGCCGCTTGCCGCGTCCGACCAGGCGTTGCTGCTCGCGAACTGCGGTCAGACCTGCGTGGATCAGTACACCGCGGCGCAGGCACTGGCGGGCACAGACCTGGAGACGTTCATCATCGACAACGGCGGCCAGCTCCTGCTGGACGTCCTGGGCGTCACCGATATCGAGAACTGTTTCACCAAGGGCGACGTCGTGGCCTGCCTGTGGACCCTGGTCGACCTGATCCCGCTGGCGAAGCTGGCCAAGCTCGGCGACTTCGTGGCGAAGATCGCCGAGCTGGCCCCGAAGATCGCCAAGTTCATCGAGGACCTCAAGAAGGCCAAGCAGCTGCTGGAGCGGATGGCCGCGCTGCTGGAGACGCTGCGCAAGATCAAGGAGGCGTACGAGCTGGCCACCGCCGCCGAGGACGCCAGGTGCGCGAACCCGGACGACGACCCGAATCCCAGCCCCACCAACGCCGCGGGCAATATCAAGTACTGGGCGATGCAGCCCTTTGGTGACGGCACGCGGTGCCGGGCGACCGGTGTCGAGGGCGTCTTCGACAACACGATGACCGGAGTGAAGAAAGCGGCTCAGCGCATACCGGCCGGATTCGACGCCGGCAACCCGCTCGCCAACACCCGCGGCCACCTGATGGGCAAGCAGTTCGGCGGCTCGGCGAACAACCCGCGCAACTTCGTCGCCATGGGCGACAAGCTCAACAACATCGCCATGAACAAGGTCGAGACGCTCATCGTGGCCGGCGTCAAGGCCGCGCCGGCCGGACAGACGGTGGACTACAAGGTGGTGGCGATCTATCCCAACGCCTCGACGCCGATCCCGTCGGCCGTGAACCTCGTCGCCACCGGTGGCGGGCTCGACATCGACTGCACGCTCACCAACGAGGTGGTTCCGGTACCGAGCGGGAAGTGCGGCTGACGATGACCTACCTCGACCGGATCAAGTCGCGCGAGGCACATCTGGGGCGGCGAAGGGCACGCCAGGTGCGGCGGCTGCGTGTCCGCCATACTTAACCGGATCAGTCTCGGGTATCGCGGGACGCGCTGCATCAATGGAGGGGTACACGACATCATGAGCGCCACCGGCGACTTCCGTATCAGCGGCCTGCAATTCCCCGACGGCTTCACGTTCGGCGCCGCGAGCGCGGCCTACCAGATCGAGGGCGCCGCCACCGAAGACGGGCGCGGAGCGAGCATCTGGGACACCTTCAGCCACACTCCCGGCAAGGTCGCGAACGGCGACACCGGCGACGTCGCGGTCGAGTTCTACCACCGCGTCGACGAGGACCTCGACCTCATCAAAAGCCTGCATCTGTCCGCCTACCGTTTCTCGATCGCGTGGCCGCGCATCATCCCGGCCGGTACCGGCGAGGTCAACGAGGCCGGCCTGGCGTTCTACGAGAGGGTCGTCGACGGCTTGATCGCACGCGGCATCGACCCCGTGGTCACGCTCTACCACTGGGACCTGCCGCAGCCGCTTGAGGACCGCGGCGGCTGGACCAACCGCGAGACCAGCTACGCCTTCGCCCGGTACGCGCGAGTCGTGGGCGAGCGCCTCGGCGACCGCGTCGCGGTGTGGACCACGCTGAATGAGCCGTGGTGCTCGGCCTACCTCGGCTACGCGAGCGGCGAGCACGCGCCCGGCCACCGCAGCGAACTGGAGGCATTGCAGGCCGTGCACCACCTGAACCTCGCGCACGGCCTCGCGCTGATCGAACTGCGCGAGGTGGTCACCCGGCCGGACGCCAAGTTCTCGGTGACCAACTGCCTGGCGACCGCGTACGCCGCGGATCCCGCCAACCCCGAGGACGTGGACGCCAAGCGTCAGATCGAGGCGCTCCAGAACCGCGCGTTCACCGACCCGCAACTGCGCGGCTTCTACCCGCCGGACCTGCTGGAGGACACCAAGCACATCACCGACTGGTCGTTCGTGCGCGACGGCGACGTGCAGCTGATCAACCAGCCGATCGACATCTTGGGCATCAACTACTACTGCACAGGCACGGCGCGCCGCGGTCCGGAGCACTCGACCGAGGGCACGCCCTACCCGGGCGCGACGCGCGTCGAGGCCGTCGAGCAGCCCGGGCCGTACACGGACATGGGCTGGAACATCGCCCCGCACGGCCTCTACGACCTGCTCGTCGCGACGCACGAGGCGTACCCCGAGTTCGACATCATGATCATGGAGAACGGGGCGGCCTACCGCGACCAAGTCGTCGAGCACAACGGCGTCAAGCGCGTGCACGACCCCGAGCGCGTCGACTTCCTGCTGCGCCACTTCGCGGCGGCGCACCGCGCGATCAAGGCCGGCGTGCCGCTGACCGGCTACTTCGTGTGGTCGCTGATGGACAACTTCGAGTGGGCGTTCGGGTACGCCAAGCGTTTCGGCATCGTCCACGTCGACTACGAGACCCAGGAGCGCACCAAGAAGGACAGCGCACTCTGGTATGCGAATCTCGCCGAAACCGGCGTGATCCCCGAGCAGTTGGCCGGTGGCATCCTCAGCTCGCCAGGCCGAAACTGACCCGCGTCATCCCGGTTACGCCCCGGCATCGTCAACCGGTCGCGGCGCCATGTGGCCGGCCTCCCCGAACATCAGCCGCCATACGCTCCTCGTCGCCCGCGCAGGAACGGCGGCGGGGGCCGGGCGATGAGGACGGCGGTGCGACGCATACGCGCCGAGCAGCATGATGAAGAGCATCGCCGAGAGCTGGCGGTCCCGGTTTCTGCCGTAGTGCCTGCGCAGGCTGGCTCGAAGCCCGCGCAGCTGAGTCGCGAGCGAGCCCAGAGTCGCGTCCCCGAGCGTCACGCTCGTGACCACCCCGTCCCGGCGGTCGGTCGCCAGGTCGTGGTGGTCGTCGATGAGTTGGAGCAGGTGCCCCAGTTCCATGACCAGTTCTGCCTCGGATCCGGCCAGCCCGGGACGCAACAGCGCGCACAGGGCTTGGACCGCGTAGCCACCCTTGCCCCAGGTGATGTGTCGCACGTCCGCCGCGGACGCACGCGGGTCTAGTTGCCGGCGGGATGCGGATTCGAAGTCGTGCAGACGCCCGACGATCGCGAAGAAGGGGTCCTCGCCGTCGCGTCCCAGCCGCTCGACTATGGCGCGGAACATGGCGCAAGCCAGAGCCTCCGGGCCGGACCGCGGCTCGAAGGGTCCGCCGCGAAACAGCTCGCCGAGGCGCTCGTCCAGATCGGCGCGGTAGAAATGGTCGAAGAGATCGTCGTAAACGCGGGTGAACGCTCCACCGAGCACCGAGAGCGAGACATCGAATTCGAGCCCTGCCATCGTGGTGTACGCGCGCAGCGCCAGGTTGACCCGGACGGCCGTGGCCAGCAGCGCTTGATACGTGTCCTGGCATAGTTCCGGATCCTCGGCGAGCGCCGTGTCGATCAGCGGTTTCACCACGGCGTCGAAGGCCCGGATCGCGCGGGGCGCATCACGACGCATGTAGCGCGCGATGCTCCCGAGGCCGATGGCCATGCCTGTGCAACGTGCCACGACAACCGCGTCATGGAATGCGCCACCCATGGGCAGTAGGCTAGTCACGAGCCGTGAGGCCCTGCCGGTTGGCTCTCCGGGTGAGGAGGGTGAAGGTGGCCGACTCCTCTGTTTCTTTATATCCAGCCAGTGAATCGAGACCCGACCTCGCCATCCCGTCGCGCCCGCAGACGCGTCCGGTCGCCATCCTGCGTATCGTTTTCGCGCAGGGCGAGCGGCGGACGCTCAAAGCCGTCATTACTTTAGCAGTGCTCGTAGTCGCGCGTTTCGCGGTGATTCCGAGTCTTCGCGGCTGGCTCGATCTCGCGGCCGTTGTGGCAGGCTGGTACCTGGCCGGCCGGTTGGCCGCCGGGCGCTGGTTTCGCGCGCGACAGCTCGAATTCGAGCCGCGCTGGCTGGAAGCGCAGTCGCGGGTCCTCGCCGCAGCTTCCTTCGAGGTGGTCCGGCTCAGGGTGCAAGAGGCCCCGGACCCGCGCACCGGCGCCGTGCGCCTGCGCGCATATGACCTCGCGAGCGGGGACGACGTCGCGCAGCTGCTGCGCCGTCAGGCCGCCGAACGGGCCGGCGGGCACAGCTCGCGCGTGCGCGTGGAATTCGCGTACTCACGCGGACCCGCGCGGCATCCCGCACTGGAAACTGTGCACCTGAATCTCGCAGACCTACCCATCTCAGGCGCCGAAGGTGCGCGCCGGGCGCGGATCCGCTTCCCGCTGGGCCGATACCACGCCGAACCCCGAGTCGCCGCAGGCTGCCGCGGCCGGACCGTCCGCACGACTTTCTGGGTCCTCGGTCCCGGCGTGCTGTTCACGACCGCGCCTGCGGGCATGGCCGCGCCGTTCCCGGTCACGTCCTACGGGCTCGGATCCGACCACTGATTCAGCCGGATCCGCGCGCAGCGCCATCATCGCGAGCGAGCAGTTCTTGCAGCAGCACGTGCCGGATCTGGTAACCGGCTCCCACCCGCCGCAGCACTCCCAGCTCGCAGGAGTCCTCCAGGAACCACATCAGGCGATGCGGAGTGTGCTCGGTCAGCGCGAGCCAACCGCGGGCCGCGATGTAGTGGCTCCAGGCGCTGGTGGCCATCATGACCATTCCCAGGCCGGCGCTGCCGAGCACCACCCCGACCCCCGCACCGATCAGGCCGCGCTCCGGCCGTCCGACCTTGTATACGAGCCGCGCGGCGAGCTCGGGCGAAGTTAGACCGTTGATTCCACCGACCACGGCCCCGACCAGCGCACCGAGCAGGAAAGCGAAAATGACCGCATCGCGGTCCGCGCGAAGCGCGGCCAGCGGCGAGATGCCCCGCTTCGGCTCGGTCGGACGGGTGAACCGCCGCACCAGACCGAAGGTGAGCCCCCAGACCAAGCCGCTGAAAATGCCGTAGACCGGCGAGACGATCACGCCGCTGATCACAGCTCCGGCGACCGCCCCGATGACCCCGAGGACCGCGTCCATAAGCAGCAGTTGCCTGCTTCCGGTCTTCTGGCGCAGGCTGCGCGGCACGAACTGCACCGGCGGCCGGGGCGGGATGATGCCCAGTACGAGTCCGCCGACGAAGCCGACCGTCAGGCCGAATGCCGTCCCGATACCCGCTCGGCCGAACAGACCGAAGCCCACCCGGCCGAGCAGCCCACAGCCCAGCGTCCCGATCACCGTGGGCGTGAGGACGATGACGTAACGGGGAACCCGCCGGTACAGCTCCCACCAGTTGAGATCCTCCACGCCGTGCGAAGCGCTCCGGCCGCGCCGGTCCTCCAGGTAGCGCGCGAAGTAGGACAGGGTCCTGCGAGCGCGGTCAGGGCCCCACCGCCACGGCACGCGGCGCACGTCCTGGCCGCGCGGGGCGGCGCGGGCGCGGAACACCGCGGGCACGAAGGAGTCGAGCAGGTAGTCCTGAAGATTCTCAACCGTCTGATAAGTGCTGCGGTCCAGCAGCGCCGCGGGATCGGTGTTGCTGTCGTAGAAGTGCGTGTAGCAGAGATAGAGCATCAGGGGGCTGGACAGCGTCGCCGCCGTGATGCCGTCCGGATCGGCCGCGATGTCGTCGAGCACCGGCTGCCAGCGCTCGAGGTCGCCGCTGAAGAGGTTGCGCAAATAGTCGGCCACCGAGGCCGACGTCATCGGCAGCAGGCGGATCGTCTGCTTGCCCCGCGGCGGCTTGCGGTCGACCGCGTACTCGTATTCTGCGACACGGCTGGTCAGCACGAACGGCGCAGTAAAGATCTTCGCCGTGCGGACCTGCGCGACGAGCTCGCGGCCCGCTTCCGGCGGCAGTTCGTCCAGACCGTCGAGAATCGGCAACAGGCGCCCGTCCGCGAGCAGCCGGGCCACGACGTCGGAACCGTAGCGCGAGGTGTCCCGCAGCTGCCGGTAGAGGTCGTACTGCTCGTAGACCGAGCGGATCAGCCAGTCCTCGACGTCGACATCGGGGTCCCAGGGCGAGAGGCGAACCAGGACGGGGATCCGGCCGTCCCCGCTCTGGCCGTTGGAAAGCAGCTCAAGCAGCAGCAGAATGCTGAGCGCGCTCTTGCCCGAGCCCTGGTCGCCAAGCACGATCAGCGGGCGCGGCGTGGTGCGATAGTCGTCGATCAGGGTGCTGATGAGTCCGTGCGCGCCGCCGCCCTCAGCGTTCTGCCAGGTGATCGCCATGCTGTCTTCGATCCGGCCGATCTGCAGGAACTGCGCGCTCGGCTGCCACTTGTCCGCGACCAGCTTGCGCAGCAGCCGCGCGGCCTCGGCGATCTGGTCCGCGCTACTCGGCTCGCCCCGATCCCGCCATACCGCCTTAAGCCGGGGCGCCAATGGCGACGTCGCCATAATGAGCGCACCTACCGACGCGTAACCGGTCACGCGGTCCGCGCCGTACCGGGCAGCGACGACGATGACGCCGACCGCGAGCCCCAACCAGAGCACCGAGCGCAGGGCGAGCGAGCGGGTCGCGGACTTCCGGCTGGGAGACGACACCATGCAGGCAATTCAATCGCCTCAGGGCCCTGTTGTGGAGTGAATCGACGATAGTCGTGATCGGGATCGCGCGGCAGCCGCCCCGGCCTCGGCGCGGGGCGTGGTCAGCGCGCGCAACTCCTCCGCAGGTGTGGGAAGCTGCAGGGGTGGACGAGCCCGAGATGGAGAAGCGCGTTGCCGCTGAGGCACCGGATCCCGAGAACGCTGAGCGGGAAGAGCCGAGCGGTGACGATGAGATGAAGCGCAAGTTCCGTGAGGCGCTTGAGCGTAAGCAGGGGAAGAACGCGACCGGCAACGGTTCCGTGTCTGGCAAGGACCCGTCGAAAGCGCACTCCGCCCACGGTCCGGCCGGCAGTCGGCGCTCCTTCCGGCGCAAGAGCGGCTAGGGCGTCTCTTAGCACTAGCCCTAAGAATCGGGATACACGCTCTGTGCGTGTATCCCGATCCCAAGTTGTCCCGCTCCTCCTGACTAGTGCGAGCGGTTCACGGCGAATCGGCTGAGTTCGGTCAGCGCGAACGCCGCTGAAGGATCGACCGCGACTTCGGAGACGATCTCCAGCGCACGGTCCACGTGCCGCTCGGCCGAGGCGGCGGTGAAGGAGCGGCCGCCGGCGTCGCTGATCAGGTCGGCGGCGGCGCGCAGGTTCGCTTCCGGGCTCGGGCCGCAATCCTCGGGTTCGAGCAACGCGAGCAGCCGCTGCGCCGACGCGGTGCCCGCCTCGAGCACCGAGACGATCGGAAGCGTCTTCTTGCGCTGACGCAGGTCGTTGTACACCGGCTTGCCAGTGACCGCCGGATCGCCCCAGATGCCGAGCAGGTCGTCGACCGCCTGGAAAGCCAGGCCGAGGTGGCGGCCCATCCGGTTCAGCGCCGCGACGAGCTCGGCCGGCGCCCCGCCCAGCAAGGCGCCGAGCCCGGCCGCGCAGCCGAGCAGGGCGCCGGTCTTGCCGCCGGCCATGCCGGTGTACTCCTCGACCGTCACGGCCCGCGGTCCGGTCCAGGGCCGGGTTTCGAAGGACAGGTCTTGCGCTTGGCCGTTCACCAGTTCGATCAAAGCGGCCGAGACCGAGGCCATGGCCAAGTGCCTGGTCTCCTCGCTCGCGGCGCGGGCCAGCGAGTCCAGGGCCAGGGCCAGCAGTCCGTCGCCGACGAGTACCGCGGGGCCGATGCCGTACGCCTTCCACACGGCGTCCTGGTGCCGCCGCTGCTCGTCTCCGTCCATGATGTCGTCGTGGACCAGCGAGAACGCGTGGATCAGCTCGACCGCCACCGCTCCCGCGATGGCGTTGCGCGAATCGGCGCCCACGGCCTGCGTCGAGAGGACGGCCAGGGCCAGCCGCAGCCCCTTGCCGCCGCCGCTCTCGCGCGGCGTACCGTCGCGATCCCGCCAGCCGAAGGAAAACTCGGCGATCTCGCCGACCTCCGGCGGCAGCCGGCGCACCGCGTCCCGCAGCGCGGGCGTCACGAGCCGGCGGCAGCTGTCCAGCGTTTCGTCAACGCTCGACGCCTCGCTGATTCCGGGCGCGGCGCTCATCGGGCATCCGATAGTGCGAGGTCGGAACGCGCGGCGAACTGACCGCGGGGTTCGGGCACCATCGGCAACGGGCCGGTACCGAGCGAGGCGCGGGGCACTGCGGTGCCGGGCTTGGTGCCGGGCACCGTGCGCAGCCGCCAACGCGACGCGATGCCCGCCAGCGTGATGGTGGTCTCCGCCATGCCCAGACTGTCGCCGATGCACTTGCGACTGCCGCCGCCGAAGGGCAGGTTCGCCACGCGCGGAAGCCGCTCGGCGCGTTCGGGCAGCCACCGGTCCGGGTCGAAGATGTGCGGATCGGTATACGTGCTTGGATTGTGGCCGAGGGCATACGGGCTGTAGAGCACGATGGTGCCGGGTTCGAGCCGGCGGCCGGCCAGTTCAGCCTCGCGGGTCGTGGTCCTGGTCAGCAGCCACGCCGGCGGATACATGCGAAGCGTCTCGGTGATCACGCGCGCGGTGTAAGGCAGCGAATGCAGGTCCTGGAAGGTGGGCACCCGGCCGTCAAGCACACTGTCGAGTTCGGCGTGCAGCCGCTCTTCGATCTCGGGATGGGTGGCGAGGGTGTGGAAGGCCCAGGCCATGGTGTTCCCGGTCGTCTCGGTACCGCCGATCAGCAGGGTCATCACCTGGTCGTGGATCTCCTGGTCGCTCAGCCCCTCCCCGGTCTCTTCGTCCCGGGTGTTGACGAGGATGGACATCAGGTCGCCGGTGTCCGCCGCATCTGACGCCCGGTATGTGGCGACGGTCTCCCGGATCAGCTGCCGCATCCGCACTCGCACGCGCTCGAAATCGCGGTTGTGCGGGGTGGGCAGCTTTTCCAGCAGGCCGGTCGGCGCCATCATGCGCTTGTAGACGCCCCGCATGATGACCGGCATGCAGTATGCGACCTCGTCGACCGCCTCGCGGCCCGCTGTGGTGGAGAACATCGTACGAGCGGTGATCTTGAGGGTGAGCCCGTGCATGACCTCGCTGACATCCAGCGGCTCGCCCGGATTCCAGGAGGCAAGCTCGGCCTCCACCTCCTCACCCATGAGCGCGATATAGCCAGGTATCCGCGAGGGGTGGAAGGCGGGCTGGAGCATGCGGCGCTGCCTGCGGTGCGGGCCCCAGGCGGAGCTGACCAGACCGTCGCCGACGAGCAGTCGCGCCTTCTCGAACAGCGGGCCGCCCTTGTCGAAGGTGCGCGAGTCGGCGAGCATCTGCTGGGCCAACTCGGGCTGGTGCGCCAAGTAGGCGCGCTTGGGTCCGATCCTGATCTCCACCAAGTCCGCGTCCGGGGGCAGGCTCTCCAGCAACTGCAGCGGACGGCGCCACAACGGCAGGGCGTGGCCGAGCACCGGTACCGCGCCGGGGGCCGTCACCACTTTCCAAGTGCGCGCGCCGGTCGCCTCGGCCGGCGGCTTGGCCGGCGGTTCGGCTCGCGGCGCCGAGCCGGCGTCGGACTCGGTGTCAGATCCGGAGCCGGAGCCGGAGTGTGCCGCGGCAGCGGTTTCGGACGCCGCGGGTTCGGCGACGGCGGGCGAAGATTCGTCCGCCGCGTACGGGTGCGGCCGGAAGCGGGTGACGGGGGCGTTGAGGTCGAGCCAGCCGTGGGTGGTGCCGTCCCACACTGAGCCGTCGCCGTAGTACCGGGGCGTGAGGTATTCGAATTCCTGGCTGCCGCCCATCAGGTAATCCAGCCCGCTGAGGTAGCGGCGCACGTCCTCGCGCTGGCCGGCGGGCCTGGCCAGCAACTCGTCACGCGCGGCGATGTACGCCTTCTCGTGGTGCTCGACCAGCTCGCACAGCCGATCGACGGCCTGTTGCAGGCCGAGGCCTTCCCGCTCGATCAGGACTCTGACGACCGTCATCTTGTCGTCCTGAGAGTGTTCCTTACGCCAGGACAGCAGATCGTTGATGATGATCATCTGGCGGCGGCAGTGCAGATGCACGTCGGCGAGCTCGGGGATCAGCTCACTGAGGTCGACCTCGTTGCCGTACTCGGTCATCAGCTCGATGAAGTCGCAGCCGAAGCTGTCTAGCCGGACGGCCATGCACGTCTCGTAGTCGGGCACCCGGTCGGTCAGCTTGGCCTGGATCTCGGTGGCGCAGCCGCGCAGGAACGCCTCCAGGCTCGCCGCGAACCGCCGCACCTGAGCCGCGCTCAGCCCCGGGCTGATGCGCCGCCACAGATCCTGCCCCGCGCGACCGTACGGGAAATCAGGGTTCGTGGGCAGGTCCCCGTCGAAGTCGGCCAGGATCCGCTTGAAGACCTCGCGGGCGGCTTCGGCGCTGGCGCCCAGGGCGCTGCGGTCCGAGACGAAGCTGTCGATGACCGTCACGTACTGATACCAGTCGGCGATGTCCAGAGCGCGCTGGTAGGTGGCGTGCGGAACGGTCAGCGGTCCGTAGATCCCGTTGCGCTGCCGCAGGAAGTACAGCAGATCCGGCTCGCTCGCGAAGGTGTCCGCCAGGAAACGGCGTATCCAGCCGTTCGAGGCTATCTCGATTTGCGCGGCCTGCGGGTGGTAGGCGTAGGGCAGCAGTCGCGGCAGCTGCGGCAGGAAGAATTCGGTGACGCCCGTGAGGGATGATCCCCGCATCGTGTAATCCCCTTCCTCGGGAGCGCGCAGCGGTCTCTCCCCGTGTGGCCTCCCGATGCCGGGATGCTATGGGCGTAAATCGGACGTTGTACACGACTCGTCCCGCCGTACGGAACGAGTCGGCAGTGCTCTGTCAGGCGCTGCTCACTCGCCCTGAACGCGGGGAGTGAGCGCTTCAGGCATCGCAGACCACAGCGGTGTGACCTTCGCCGTGTCGCAGGTCTCGTCGACGATCCACCGCACCATGCGGCGCAGCGGCTCGATGGCGTCCTGCGGCAGCGCGGTGTTCCCAGAGGCGGCGTATCCCAGCGAGGTCAGCCGCTGGGCGCCGTGCAGCGCGAGCTTGTCGCGCAGTTGCCATTTGAGTGACTCCGGATAGACGCCGATCGTCTGGGTGTATGCGTTGACGTATTTGAGTGCGTCCAGCGGAGTGTCGACCGGGACGATGTTGGCTACTCGGCCGGACAGCAGAGTATGAAAGTCCACTGGTTCGCTCAGTTGCGACACGATGACCGCACCCTCGTCCCGGCTGCCGCCGATGACCCGGTAGTACTCGGGGCTGGTGCGCAGGGCGGAAAGGTGCGCGCGCAGTTCGGGATCGAACCGCTTCGCCGGGGTGCTCACCGCGGCGGGGAGCAGCTGCATCTGGTCGTACACGAGCTGCCCCACCTGATTGGCCCGAGCTAGGCCTGCGGCGTCGGTGCCGCTGGCGACGTAGATCACTCGGGCGTTGAGGCAGCCGAGCTGATTGAGCGCGCCGACGTCGGTCGCCGCCCGGCGCGCCACGTCGGTGAGCGTCGCGGTGTCCGCGAAGGCATCGACGCCGATCACGGTCGCGCTGCGCTTCGGGTCGAGTGCGATGAGTTCGAGCCCTGGCTGGACGTATTGGGTGATGTGCCGCACCGAGGCCAGACCGCCCCAGGCGACGATCTTCTCCAGGTGGGCCGGCCGGTAGAGCCGCCGCTCGAACTCCTGCGAGCCGCCCTTCCAGTAGGCCACTGACAGATGGCGGGTGATCGGGTGCTGCGGGGCGATCGCGGCCATGGTCCGGGCGATCGCGAGGGCGGTGAGCGGGTCGTTGGACGGGAGTTTGATCACGGCGTCGCTGCGCGCGATCGCGTTGCGCACGATGGTCAGCGCGGCGACCAGCGGGCTGTTGCCCGCGATGATGTGCGCCGCCCGTGCGCCCATCGCCCGGATCGCCGCCACTCTGCCGTCCGACATTCGCAGCTGCACCCAACCATCCAGCCGGTCGATGCCGATCGCGGTGTCGGCGACCTCCCGGACCGTGTCAGCGGCGAACAATGCGGGCAGCTGCGCGTAGGCGCTGCGCACCAGCGGGGCTGTCATGTCGGACCAGTGGACCGAGTTTTCCAGCGCCTGCGCCAGGAATTCGTTGCGGTCCGGGTCGAGGTGCCGGCCCAGCCGCGCGAGGAAGTCGACAATCTCGTCGAAGGCCAGAGCGTGCAGCTCGCCGAGCGCGCCGGGATCGCGCAGCGGCAGATCGGCGAGCAGCAGTTCGGGATCCGGGGCGAGGAAGGAGGGGCTCGCGCCGCGGCCATCGAACCGCACGAGGTTCTCGCGCACCGTCCTGCCCCGGATGAAAGCCGGGATGGTGATGTCGGCCATCACGCCGCTCCGCTCTGTCTGCCGCGGTCGCTGGAGGTCAGACCAGTTCGCCGATGAGGAAGTCCAAGGCGTCGCGCTGAGCGCTCTCGGTGGCCGCGCAGCTGATCTTGTCGTCGCCGCCGGCCTTGTCGCCATAGCGTTCGATGGTTCGCGCGAGGTTCGGGCTGGTCAGCCCGCAGGCGCAAGGCGACCAGTCGACGGTCACCTCGTCCCCGGTGATGAACCCGCCCCAGTACGTTTCGGCGAGCAGGTCGAAGAAGGCGGCCCGGCCGGTGCGCACGCCCTCGCGCGGCAGCACGCTGCCGTTCTGCGGATCGAGGACGAACAGGATCGTCGACGGCTCGATGTGGAAGCGGCCGCGCGGGCACATCATGTGCGTCGCCATGACTTCGGACATCGCGTAGCAGTGGCGCAGCTGCGGCACACCGATGAACCGCTCGATCACCTGCTCCCATCCGTCCGGCAGCACGACGCCCTTCGCACCGCCGCCGCCGACCACCGAGGAGTCCGCGGCGAACACGCCGGTCAGCCCCTGCTCACAAGCCTCCTGTGCGAGCTGGTAGGTCGTGCTCCAGGAACCCATGAACAGCACCCGTTCGCCGCGCAACCGCTCCACGATGCGCGCCAGGAACGCCGGCCGTCCGGCGGCCATCTCCCGCTGCGCCTGATCGAACTCGGCCTTGCGTGCCCGTAGCGCCGATCCCGGATCGAGCCCCTCTACCTCTCCTCGGGCCTGCGCCGCGCGCAGCCGGCCGGCGAGAAACAGCACGTCGGAGCTCATCCGGCCGGGATGCAGCGCGTGGAACCGCTCCTCGCTGCCCGCGACGTGCCGCACCAGGTAGTCCGCGAACTGCATGATGGCGCTGCCGCCGTACCGGAACGCGGGCCAGACGATGTGCCGGTAGCGTGCGTCCGCGGCCGCGAACGGGTCGAGGCCCGGGACCAGGCCGAGGCGCGAGGTGACGAACATCCGGTCGGCCTCGCCGACGGTGCGCGGCAGGAACGACATCGTGCCCGTGGTGCCCGACGAGTGCACCGGGCGCAGGTCGGTCTGCGCGTGCAGAGCCCGCATCCAGTCGTCAATACCCTGACAACCACTGACGTCCACGCTGCTGAGGTCCGCCGCGGTGAGCCGGTCCAACCAGCGGGTGAGCCGGTCGAACCGGCCGTCGATCACCAGGGATACCGGGTACGACTTGTAGACGGTGTGCTGAAAGAGCAGCGGGGCCGCGTCGTCAATCCGCTCAATCCGGGTGATGCCCTGCTCGTCGGCCATGGTTGTGAGTACCGCGACCCGGTCGCGCAGCTGCGCAAAACGCATCTGCAGCGCGGCGGTCTGCAATGCGGTCAGCTCCTGGTGTGGCACGGAATGCATCGCCGCGTAGGAGTGACCGAAGAAACCAGCCGGATCGTCGGCGAATCGACGCGCGTCGCTGTCGATGGTCAAGGTGCCGCCCTCTCACCGCGTACCTCCGATGGTGCGAGACCCGGCCACCGTACGCGGCATCACGGCGTATTGTCAGAGCACTGTTCCGCTCGCCGGGACAGCAGTCGCCGACAGCGCCGAGCCACCGCGTCCGGGCTACGGAACGCATGAGCGGGCTGGCGCGCCGGTTACTGGAAGGTCTCCGCGATGAGGGATTTGCGCGGCCTGCCGGGGCGGCGGCGGTGTACGGCGTACCGCTCGATGGTGGTGCGGCACCACAGCCGGCGACCGTCGAGCAGGACGTCGGCGGGAGGGAACCGGCCGCGGGAGACCAGCTTGCGGATCGCGGCGTCGGTCACTCCCAGCATCTCGGCGGCGCCGCGCGAGCCCACTAGCTTGCTGTCGGGGCCGGTCGCGGAGGTCGAGTTTTCTGCGGGCATGTCAACTTCCCTCGAGCAGCGGTCGGTGTACACCTGGGGGCGGTCACGGTTGCCCGCACGGCCGGACATCGCTTCATGTCTACGCCCCCTTGCCGCGCCAGCGGGAAGACTCGTCGAGTTGGCTCCGCCCAGGATATCAGTGAACTGCCGCTGACGGCCTGGGTTCTTCTGTGGCCCGGTCGCCACGTGACCGGGCGGGCGCCGGCGCGATAACGTACAAAAAGCGTGACATTTAATTCAGAAATTGTCACGGAAACCGCACTGTTAATACCTCGGAACACGGCCGGATCGGACTTGACAGCCGCTTTGCCAGGCGATGTGCTTGACTCCCGCATGCTTGCCCAGACCGAGGATTTCCCGATGCCTGAAAATAGCTCTGGACCAACGCGGTGGACAGTCGAAGAGATATTCGACCCGCAGTCACCCCAATTCCGGTCCTGTCCTTACGCGGCCTATGCCAAGAGCCGTACGGCGGTTCCGGTAGCGCATCACGAGTCGTTCGATGAATGGATCGTCACCGGGCGCGAAGAGCTGCTCGCGGCGCTGCGCGAGAGCGAGCGGTTGACCAGCCGCCACAACCTGGACGGCCACGTGCCGCTCGCCCCGAAGGCACGCGCCGTCCTGGAACGCACCTTGTTCTTCCAGCCGGCGCTCTACAACGTGGCTGGGCCTGAGCACACACGCTTCCGTACCTTCATCAGCGAGTACTTCACGCCGCGTGCGCTGCGGGCGCTCGAGCCGTCGATCCGCGCGATCGCCCGCGAGCTGGCCGAGGGGCTGTCCGAGTCGGGGACGGCGGACCTGCTCAAGGAATTCGCTTATCCGCTGCCTTATACCGTGATCAGCGAGGTCATCGGCATCCCGGCGGCAGATCGCGCGGTCGTCAAGGAGTGGAACAACGCCTGGCTGGCGTTGCAGGTCGTGCCGCTGCCCGAGGAACAGCAGACCGCGATGGCCGAAGGGCTGCTCGCCTATGAGGAGTATCTGCGCGGACTGCTGCTCAGCCGGGCGCACGAGGCAACGCCCGAAGACACCGCGGCGGCCGACCTCGCCACAGGGCTATACCGGGCCACGCTCGGCGACGACCCGCTGTGCACCGTGGACCAGGCGATCGTCTCACTGCGCTTCATGATCGCGGCCGGCCACGAGACGACGACCAACCTG
>NZ_DATNGK010000260.1:0-7869 GCF_035605935.1 Actinocrinis sp.
CCGGAAGCTAAGCCCGCCAGCGCCGAGGGTACTGCCGGGGAGACCCGGCGGGAGAGCAGGACACCGCCGCACAACCCGTAACACCCCGAGGTCTTGCCCAATCCAACCGGATCGGGCAAGACCCCGGGGCATTTTCATGCCAACAGTTGGGCCCCGATCGACTCACGTCGATCGGGGCCCAACTGCGTCGTGCCCTCTCCGCACATGGGCCACCCGATCCCGCTCCGGCCGGTTCATGCGGCCGTAACGCACCCGCGCGATAGTGTGTGACTGAGCTGTGGATCAGATCCTCACACCGTGCGCGGCACGGCCAATGCGGGAGCGTGGAGCATGGAACGGCAACAGGAGTTCGTCCTCAGGACGCTTGAGGAGCGGGACATCCGGTTCGTCCGTCTGTGGTTCACGGACGTACTCGGCTTCCTGAAATCCGTCGCGGTTGCCCCCGCCGAGCTGGAGCAAGCCTTCGCGGAGGGCATCGGGTTCGACGGGTCCGCCATCGAAGGCTTCGCGCGGGTCCACGAATCCGACATGCTCGTGAAGCCGGACCCCTCCACCTTCCAGATCCTCCCTTGGCGCGCGGAAGCCCCCGGCACCGGGCGCATGTACTGCGACATCCTGACGCCCGACGGCACGCCCTCGTACGCCGACCCCCGGTACGTGCTCAAGCGCGCGCTCGCCAAGGCCGCGGAGAAGGGCTTCACCTTCTACACGCACCCCGAGATCGAGTTCTTCCTGTTCAAAGGCCAGCCGGAACGTGGCGTCGAACCCACGCCGGTGGACTCGTCCGGGTACTTCGATCTGACGCCGCATGGAGTCGGACACGACTTCCGCCGGCAGGCGATCACCCACCTGGAATCCATGGGCATCTCGGTGGAGTTCAGTCACCACGAGGCCGGGCCCGGTCAGCAGGAGATCGATCTGCGGTACGCCGACGCGCTGACAACTGCCGACAACATCATGACTTTCCGGCTGGTGGTAAAGGAGGTCGCGCTCGAGCAGGGCGTGTACGCGTCCTTCATGCCGAAGCCGCTGAACAATCACCCGGGCTCCGGTATGCACACGCACCTCTCCCTCTTCGAGGGGGACCGCAACGCCTTCAACGAGCCGGGCGCCGAGTTCCAGCTCTCGAAGACCGGGCGCTCGTTCATCGCGGGCCTGCTGCGGCACGCCGGCGAGATCACCGCGGTGACCAACCAGTGGGTGAACTCGTACAAGCGGCTGTCCGGTGGCGGCGAAGCGCCCGCGTACATCAGCTGGGGACACAACAACCGGTCCGCTCTCGTGCGCGTGCCGATGTACAAGCCGGGCAAGAGCCAGTCGACGCGTGTAGAGATTCGTTCGCTGGACAGCGCATGCAACCCGTATCTCGCGTATGCGGTGCTACTCGCGGCTGGGATGAAGGGCATCGAGGAAGGCTACGAGCTGCCTCCTGGCGCCGACGACGACGTGTGGACGCTTACCCGTGCCGAGCGGCGTGCGCTGGGCATCGAGCCGCTGCCCGCGTCGCTGCATGAGGCGATCGCGGTCATGGAGCACAGCGAACTGGTCGCGGAGACCCTCGGTGAGCACGTGTTCGACTTCTTCCTGCGCAACAAGCGTGCGGAGTGGGACGAGTACCAGCGTCAGGTCACGCCGTTCGAGCTGACGAGGTACCTGCCGGTGCTGTAAGCCGCAGGCGGGCAGATCTCCGTCTTCGTGCTCTGTTATCACGAGCCGGTAACGGCTGGTTAAGTCACGAGCTTCCCCGAAGTTCACCTGCGCGCCACTTCGGTGTGGACGTTAGGTCCGTACACCAGAGCAAGCTCTTACTCCGCACATCCTGAGAAAGCCGACCCAGCTCGGCTCCATGCGGAGGGGAAGACGTGGCAAGAGTTCCACGCACCATCAAGCAGGCCGGCCGTCGCCCGGTGGCCGTCGCGGGTACCGCCGCGGCCGCCGCGCTCGGCCTGACATTCGCGCTCGCCCAGCCGAGCTGGGGCAGCGGGGGCGCGACCACCCCCGCGCAGCCGAAGGCCGGCGGGAACGTGCTTCTTGGCGACTGGAGCTCCGGCTCCTCGACCGCGACGCCGATCAAGCATCTAGTGGTGATCTTCGACGAGAACATCTCGTTCGACCACTACTTCGGCACCTACCCGAACGCGACCAACACGGACGGGACCAAGTTCACCGCCAAGAAGAACACCCCGGCGGTCGACGGTCTGACCACGTCGCTGCTCACGGCCAACCCGAACGGCGTGAACCCCAAGCGGCTCACCCCGGCGCAGGCGCTCACCTGCGACCAGGGCCACGGCTACGACGCCGAGCAGAAGGCGTACGACAACGGCTTGGTCGACAAGTTCCCGCAGTTCACCCAGACGGAGAGCTGCTCCGCTCCAGATCAGGGCGTGCCCGGTCTGGTGATGGACTACTACGACGGCAACACGGTGACGGCGCTGTGGAACTACGCGCAGAACTACGCGATGAGCGACAACTCGTATGACACGGTGTACGGCCCCTCGACGCCTGGTGCGATCAACCTGATCTCGGGTCAGACGCACGGAGGTTACGCGGTCAACGCGGCCGGCCAGAAGGTGACTGACGCGAGCGTCGTGGCCTCGGCTGACGCCAACGGGATCGGCACGGACGTGCGTGACAGCGACCCCGCCTTCGACGACTGCTCGAACGCGAGCGACCACCTGGCGATGACCGGCAAGAACGTCGGCGACCTGCTCAACGCCAAGGGCGTCAGCTGGGGCTGGTTCCAGGGCGGCTTCGGCGCGACCACACCGGCGACCGCGACGAGCAAGGCGATCTGCGCTCAGTCGCACAAGAACGTCGGCGGCGCGACCGAGACCGACTACAGCCCGCACCACAACCCGTTCGAGTACTACGCCTCGACGGCCAACGTGCACCACACCGCGCCGGCCTCGATCAACGAGATCGGCCACAACGGCCCGGCGAACCACCAATACGACCTGTCCTACTTTTACAAGGCCGTCGCGGCGAACGACCTGCCCGCGGTCTCGTACGTGAAGCAGGCCGAGTACCAGGACGGCCACGCCGGCTACTCCGACCCGACCGATGAGCAGCACGGCGTAGTCTCGCTGATCAACACGCTGGAGAAGTCGAAGGACTGGAAGAACACCGCGGTGGTCGTCGCCTACGACGACTCGGACGGCTGGTACGACCACGTCGCCCCGCCGAACGTGAACTCGTCATCGGACGCGAACTGGGACTTCCTCAACGGCGCCGGCGCTTGCAACAGCCAGTCCCGGGTGCCGCTCGGCAAGCAGCAGGACCGCTGCGGCTACGGCCCGCGCACTCCGCTGCTGGTGATCTCGCCGTACTCGAAGACGAACTACGTCGACCACTCGGTGACCGACCAGAGTTCGATCCTGAAGTTCGTCGAGGACAACTGGAAGACCGGATCGATCGGCGACAACTCCTTCGACGCCGTCGCGGGCTCGCTGAACTCGATGTTCGACTTCGGCAAGCGCACCGCCGACCGGGTCATCCTGGACCCGAACAGCGGCGCGGTTCTCTGCGACTGAGTTGAAGCGGCGCGACGTGGCGCGGCTGGACGAGACGGTCGCGACGAGACGCGGTGCGGAAAGCGATCAGGCGGCGGTCGGCAGTGGAATCCCGGCTGCTTGCCTGATCAGCGAAGCGACGTAATCGCGCAGGTCCTGCGGCGTGCTGCCTTCCGGAACCAAGTGGGGGGCGGCGCGCCGCAGCAGTTGCAGGCCAAGCAGCACCGAGTAGGCGTACATCATCGAGGTGCGCGCCTGTTCGACGTCCTCGCCGCACTGCTCGCGCAGGCGCAACGAGAAGGCCATGCGCTTGCTCAGGATCCGGTTGATCACCGGTCCGATCACCGGATGATCGGCGTTCCACAGCAACACCATGAAGATCTGCATGTCGCGCTCGGACTCGGCGACCCAGCCGATGGTGGCGCGGTGCCGCTCGTCCGCGTCGCCGATGCTCTCGAGCCGGGCGATCAGTTCGTCGGTGGCGGTGCGCTCCCAATAGTTGACCGCGGCCTCGAGTAGCGCGTTACGGTCACGGAAATGCCAGTAGAAGGAGCCCTTTGTGGCGCCGAGTCGCTCGGCGAGCGGCTCGACCGCGACCGCGCGCAGGCCGTCGCGCGCGAGGGCGTCGAGGGCGGCCGCGGTCCAGTCGGTTCGTGTCAGGGTCTTGCGTTCGCGGGGACGGATCCGGCCCGGATGCCCGGCGGGATGAGCGCCGTCTTGGTCCGCCCGCGCGGCCGGCGGCGGGGAACCGGGGTGAGGGGTGGAAGTGGGGGCGAGGACGCTGTCACGCATGGCGTCACCGTAGCGCAGCGGAGGGTAACCGGGAGGGCCGCGACTCTTTTGAGCGAACTGCGGGCGAAGCGGCGTCATACTCGGCGCTCACCCTTCTGAGGGAGTCAGCGCGTCGATTTCGCGGCATGGACTTGCACCGCAGCGTCGGGACTTCGAGTGGGGCGCCGTAGGAGTCGGCGTCGCGGCGGGCGTCGCGCGGCGCAGCAGTAGGAATAGCGCACTAAACGGTGTCGTGGGCGATCTGCCGGGTCAGTCGATCGCGTGACTCGTCGAGTGGCGCTGGTTAAAGTCATCTGGTGGTCGTTGATCGGGAGCGGGAATCGCAGCTCAGCCTGCTGGCCCGACGGGGTTTCGTCGATCCGGCTGCGGCCGGGGCGTTGCTCGGTTCGGCATCCTTCGGCGAACTCGGGCGGGATCCGGTGGTTCTCGATGCGCTGAGCCGATGCGCGGATCCCGACTTGGCGCTGGCCGCGCTCGGCCGGCTGCTTGCGGCGAGTGATGATCCACAGACCTTGCGCGCGACGCTGGCCTCGTCAAAGCCGCTGCGTGATCGGCTGCTTGGCGTGCTCGGAGTCAGCGCGGCGCTCGGTGACTTCGTGGTGCGGCATCCCGAATCCTGGCATGTGCTTGAGGAGTTCGAGGTCGAGGATCTGACTCCGCAACCGGGCCGATTCCGCGCGCTGATGTTCGAGGCCGTGGGGGCTGCCGGTTCGGACTTGGATTCGGACGCGGCCTCGGATGCGGACGGCGGCGCAGCGGAGGGTGACTTCCCGCTCGCGACGCTCACCGGGCTGGCTGCCGAGGACGCGCTGCGTGTCGCCTATCGCAGGGCACTGTTGGCGATCACCGCGCGGGATGTGGCCGCGTCAGCGGATCTGTCCGTGGTAGCCGCCGACCTGGCCGAGCTGGCTGGGGCGACGCTGGAAGCGGCGTTGGCTGTTGCGCGTGCGGAGGATCCCGCGAGCGCGGCGTTGTGCCGGCTCGCCGTAATCGGCATGGGCAAATGCGGCGCGCGCGAACTGAACTACGTCAGTGACGTAGATGTGGTCTTCGTCGCCGAGCCAATGCGTCCGGAAGGCGCGGATACTGCGGCGGTTGACGACGCCGAGGCATTGCGTGCGGCGACGCGGCTGGCGTCGCGGATGATGCGGCTGTGCTCGGACAGCACCGCGGAGGGCAGCATCTGGCAGGTCGACGCGGGGCTGCGGCCGGAGGGCAAGTCAGGGCCCTTGGTGCGGACGCTGGCGAGCCACGCGGCGTACTACCAGCGGTGGGCAAAGACCTGGGAGTTCCAGGCGCTGCTCAAGGCCCGGCCGGTGGCGGGGGATGCGGCACTGGGCGCCGCGTATATCGCGATGATCAGCCCGATGGTGTGGGCGGCGGCCGGACGCGAGCACTTCGTGGATGACGTGCAGGCGATGCGGCGGCGCGTCGTCGACCACGCGACTGACTCACTGCGGCGCGCGCCGGGCTCCGTCGCCGTGGACAGGGAGCTGAAGCTGGGACCGGGCGGCTTGCGCGACGTCGAGTTCGCGGTGCAACTGCTGCAGCTCGTGCACGGGCGGCGCGACGAGACGCTGCGTGTGCAAGGGACGATGGAGGCGCTGGGCGCGCTTGCCGAGGGCGGCTATGTCGGTCGGGAAGACGCGGCGCATCTAGCGGACGCCTACCGGTTCCTGCGCACGCTGGAGCACCGTATCCAGCTGTTCCGGCTTGAGCGGACCCATACGATGCCCGACAATCCGGCGGCGCTGCGCCGAATCGGCCGGTCCATGGGGTGGGCCATCGATCCGGCGGGCGAACTGGGCAAGGCGTGGCGCGCGCATGCGCGTGAGGTGCGGCGGCTGCACGAGAAGTTGTTCTACCGGCCATTGCTCGTGGCGGTTGCGCGGCTGGACGAAAGCAGCGCGGCGGCGGTGCCGAGTGGAACGGGGCCGAGTCCGAGACTGTCGGCGCAGGAAGCGCGCGCGAGGCTCGCGGCGCTCGGATACGCCGATCCCGCGGGGGCGCTGGCGAATATCGAGGCACTCGCGACGGGGGTGAGTCGGCGAGCTGCGATCCAGCGCACGCTGCTTCCGGTGATGCTGGGCTGGTTCGCCGACGCCCCAGATCCGGATGCCGGACTGCTTGCGTTCCGGCGGGTGTCCGATGCGCTCGGCTCGACTCCCTGGTACCTCAGGACACTGAGGGATGAGGGCGAAGCGGCGTGGCGACTGGCTCGGATTTTGTCCTGCGGCGGATACGTCCCGGACCTGCTGCTACGTGATCCGGCGGCGGTCGCGCTGCTGGGGCAGCGAGATGGCTTGGTGCTGCGCGACAGGGCGGCCATCGAGGCGGAGATGGTGGCCGTGGTTGACCGTGCGCCCAACGCGGAGCAGGCGGTGACGGCGGTGCGCGCGATCCGGCGGCGGGAGTTGTTCCGGATCGTGGCCGCGGACCTATTGGGGTCATTGGACGGGGAGGCCGGGGCGTCGGAGGCGCGCGGCGATGCCGATCTGCGGGACCGGATCGGCGAGGCGGCGTCCACCGATGCATTGGACTGCCTCGGACGAGCGCTGACGGACGTGACTGCGGCCACGATCGAGGCGGCGCTGACGGCGATCGTTACCTTCCGCGCGGCGCGCGCGGACCGCGATGCACTGGGCAACCGCGTGTCAGATGGTGCCGTGTCAGATAGTGCCGGGTCAGCTGGCGGCGCGTCAGTTAGTGGTGCGTCAGTTAGTGGTGCGCCGGGTGGCGGCCGGTCGGTCACGGGTGTGTTGGGTAGCGCGTCGGTGGGCGGGGGTGTGGATGATCGTGGGGCGCCAGGCGGCGCGTCGGCCAGTAGTGCACCGGGTGACGACGTGTCGGATGGAGGCGCGTCGGATGGAGGCGCGTCGGGTGAGGGCTCAAGTAGCAACGGTCCCGACGACCTACAAGGTGACGCGCGCGGTGACGCAGGCGATGCACCCGGAGACGACGCACGTGAAGGCGATCGAGGCGACTCGCATGACGGTCCCCAGGGCAGCTCAAGTGGCAGCCCTCGCGGCGACGCACGTGAAGGCGATCGAAGTGACTCGCGTGGCGACCAGCAGGGCAACCCGCGCGACGACAGCCGCGCCGATCCTCGAGGCGGCGCGGGCGAGGAGCTACAGGGCGATGCGGCGGCAGGCGAGCGCGCGGGATCCGATGCTTGGCGGCGGCTGCCGACCCGGCTCGCGGTGATCGCGATGGGGCGGTTCGGCGGCGGCGAGCTCGGCTACGGCTCGGACGCCGACGTGATGTTCGTGCACGAACCGGTGGACGGCGCCGACGAGCACCAGGCGGCCGCGGTCGCCTTTGAGCTGGCCAACGAGCTGCGTCGGCTGCTGCAGGCGCCCGGAACCGATCCGCCGCTGGCGATAGACGCCGACCTGCGCCCCGAGGGCCGGCAAGGTCCGCTGGTGCGCAGCCTCGCCTCCTACGCCGAGTACTACCGGCGCTGGTCGCGGGTCTGGGAATCGCAGGCTTTGGTGCGCGCCGCACCGATCGCCGGCGCGAAGGACGTCGGAACGCGGTTCGTCGCGCTGATCGACCCGATCCGGTACCC
>NZ_DATNGK010000261.1:0-15584 GCF_035605935.1 Actinocrinis sp.
GGCGTTGCGAGTGACCAGGACGACGTTACCGAGCTGCTCGCCGCGGACCCAGGCCGTGTAGTCCTCCAGGAAGCTGTTCTCGCCATAAGGGCCGGCGAGATTGAACTCCTGGTCGTCGTAGAGCGAGCGGATGTAGGTCACGATTGACCGGACGGCCTCGGCACCCTGCGCGACGCCGTTCATCGCCGAGCCCTCTATGGTGACGTCGTCGGCCAGGTTGGTCACCCAGACCGGCTGGTAGTCGGTGGCCGGAACGCGGACACCGTCGAAGCGGGTGACATATGTCGGCGTGCCTTCTTCGGCCGCCGGGTCGCTCGCGACGGACATGAGCAGTTTCCCTTCGTGACCTGTAGCCGGTGCTCGCCGGTGTCGGTGTGCCGACCGGCATGTGCCCGCGAACCCTTCTCGGGAGGCCAACACTATGAGCACGACCAGGTTTTCTGCGAGAGCCCCGTGAGCGCGCGATCTGGTCGGGCCTGGAGGTGTTTGACCTCGTCACCCATCGCGGAACTCACCCGGCGGAGCAGTGTCTGTACGCGCTCGATGGTCCAGTCGTATGCCGCGACGTCCTCGGTCGCGGCTAACAGCCGGCTGGACAGCCGACCCCGGATCGCCTGGTAACGAGCGAGGGCGACCGCCTCCGGAAGGCCGCCCGTCGCGTCGAGAATCGCGTCGGCAAATAACTCCGCATCACGCATAGCGTCGGTCATGCCGTGGGTGGTGATCGGGTCCTTGAAGTAGCCGGCGTCTCCGACTAGTGCCCACCCCGCGCCCCAGCAGCGGCGCAGATATCCAGGTACTCCGCCCCACCCGCGGATTGGCCCTGCGGGCGTGGCGGTGACGACCGGGTCGCGCAATGTCGGGGCGGCTTGAACCAACAGCTCGGAGAAAGCGTGCTCGACGCCGTAGCGCCGCAGCCCGCACATACGTTCCGGTGTGGTGCTGACGAACACGCAGGTCTGCCCGTCGTTGGTGGGGATCAGACCGGCCCCGGCGCCGGCGCCATACGCCCATTGGTAGCCATCGGCTGGGAGACCGGCGACGTACCGGTAGAGCACCGCGGAGCGAGATCTGCCCTGCCGTATGACCGGTGCCCGAACCAGTGCGGCCACGGTCGAGCGGATGCCGTCGGCGCCCACCGTCATCGATGCCGGGAGTTCGACGGTGCGGCCGGATCGGTCGACTGAACGGACGCCGCGAACCCGGCCGGTCTCGTCCCGCCGCAACGCAGTCACGGCCATCTCGGTAAACACGTCGACCCCGGCCTGCGCGGCGGCGTCGAGGAGCAGCCGGTCGAACAAATAGCGGCGAGGTGCGTAGAGGGCATCGACGCCGGCAGTAGGGCGTATCGCCACACGCGCGATGCTGCCGTCGGTGTAGTGGAACGACGTGCTGCGGATCGCCGGTGTGCCGGCCGCGATGACCCGATCAAGCAGCCCCCAGCGGGACAACTGCAGGACACCGGCGCGCATGAGCGCGTGCGTGGACACGGTGTCGGTTCCGGCCCGGGACCGGTCGACGAGCGCGACCCGAGCTCCAGCTCGCCCGAGCAGCAGCGCGGTGGACGCACCCGCGACCCGGCCGCCGACGACAACGACGTCGTAGCCGTTCATGACGTCGGTGCCGCGTTCGCTGCTGGCAGCGTGGGCACGAGCGGCGCGGCCCGGCCGAGGAGGTGAGCCACGACGGCCTGCGCGTTGTGCCGGGCGCCGTCGATGTACCCGGAGTCACGGCGGTGCTGGAACCGCTGACCGACCACGTAAACCCCCGGTGCGGAGGTGACGCCACGGCGCTGGGCGATCGTTCCGTCCGGCGCAGTCACCGGCAGCCGCAACCAGGGGTGACTGGGTCGGTAGCCGGTGGCGAGCAGGACGGTGCCGATTCCCTCGGCCCGCAGGCCCAGCCGCGTCGGAGTGGGGGGAACGGCAACCATCCATGGTCGAACCGGTGGCCCGAGCTCTTGGCCGAGACCGGCAGCGTTGGCGAATTTGTCGACGGCGTCGAGAAGCCGATGCATTCGCCGATCGGCGGACGCGACCGAGTCGGCGAGGTCGGCGCGGAACCAGGCCTGGCCACCCTTGATCTGCGCGAGGCGTCCGGTGAGCCGAACACCTCGCGCTTGCAGGACAGCCAGGTCGAGGTCCTCGTTCCGGCCGACCAGCTGCAGCGACGGCTCACGGCGCGCGGCCCCGGGGTCGCGGATGTCGTCGATCGTTCGGGCCAGGCGGCCGGTGCGCGACAGCCACCAGAAGATGTCCAGTCCGCGATAGCGGCGAGGCATCCGGGTATGCCGTCCGACGGCAAGCACTACCGGGCGGCCGGCCCGTGCGAGCTCGTCGGCGATCTGGACACCCGAGGACGAGGCGCCGACGATGAGGACACCGCCGGATGGCAACTGGGCCGGATTGCGGTACTGCTGCGCGGTGATCAACTCGACGCCGCGCGACCACCCGGCCGGCCCGTGCGGGACTCCGTGCGGGCCGGTGGCGATGACGAGGTGACGGGCATGCCAGGTGCCCCGGTCGGACACCACCACGTACCGATGGCCGGAGGTGCGCGTGGCGACGGACACCTGCTCCACGTTCGCCGACTCGAGGACGGGAGCGTCGAACGACGCGGCGTAGCGATCGAGGAACTGACCGAACGCCCCGGCGCTGAGGTACCCGTCCGGCTCGGGACCGCAGTAGCGCCAGCCCGGGAGCCGGGTCATCCAGTTCGGCGTCTGCAGGCGCAGCGAATCCCACCGCTCGCTGCACCACCGCTCACCGACGCGTCCGCGCTCCAGGACCACGTGGTCGCGCCCCGCAGCAGACAGCAATCGGCTCACGGCCAGCCCAGCATGTCCGGCGCCCACCACGACGGTGTCCGTGTCGGTCATTGACTCTCGTCCGGCTCAATCCGGTGGACCGTCAGGCGATCAGCCGGTGGTCACGTCGATGACGACCGGCGTCGGGTTGGCGAGCACGTCGTAGACGGCCGACCGACGGCGCGACTGCTCGACCAGCCCGCGCAGGGTGTCCTGGTCCGCGTCGCCATCGATGTGGAAGCTGACCTTGATCTGCTCGTAGCCGTTACGGACCGACCCGTTCGACAGCCCGAGGATGCCGAGCAGGTTGATGTCGCCCTCGACGGTCGAGGTGACCTCGGTCAGGTTCACCCCGCGGGCGGCGGCGATATTGGCCACGCCCGCGGTCAGGCACGCGGCGATCCCGTGCAGGAGGTACTCGACCGGCGTGGGCGCGTTGTCCTCGCCGACCAATACGGCCGGGTGGTCGGCATCGAGCGTCGTGGCCTGCTTGTGCTGCATCTGCTGCTTGGCGCCGTAGAAGCCGTGGATCGTCGACTGGTTGTGGGTTCCCCGGAGCCATGTGTTGCTGGCGCGGAACTGGAACTTTGCCAACTCCGGGTCACCCTTTACCGCGTCGATCGTCGCGAACAGGGCGGGGACATCGACACCGTTGCGGTTCATGGTGCTGGTCATATCGGTGCTCCTTTGCGAGCGGGTTGTGTCGCCGACGAAGGTGCCGCGAAATGGCACGTCCGGACATCCGTGACCGCTACGGATTTCGACTACGGACGCCGGCTACGGACAGACCCGTCACGCGGCACACTGAGCGCGTGAGGACATCCGGCGACGAGGTCACGGCTCGCGAAGCCGAGGTACTCGCGCTGGTGGGTCAGCATCTGACGAACGCGCAGATCGCCGCGACGCTGTTCATCTCGGTACGCACGGTGGAAAGCCACGTGGCTGCGCTGTTGCGCAAGCTCAACGTGCCTGACCGGCGCAGCCTGGCGCGCCGTGCCGCCGTCGATCGCGGACAGCAGCGCGGCATGCTGCCGGTGCCCGCGACGCCCTTCTTGGGCCGGGCGGCGGAGCGCGCCGAGCTGACGCACGCCCTGACCGGTCAGCGGCTCGTCACGGCGGTCGGCCCGGGCGGGATCGGCAAGACGCGGCTGGCGATCAGCGTCGCGGGCGACGTTGCTGCGGGGCATCGCGATGGGGTGTGGTTCGTCGACCTGGTCCGGGTTACCGAGCCGGCTGCCGTCATCGGGACCGTGGCGGAAGTGGTCGGCGTGCCCGAGCAGCTGGCGCTCTCCCAGGATGCGGCACTGGTCGCCTCGCTCGCCCGGCGCGAGGGGCTGCTCGTGCTGGACAACTGCGAGCACCTGCTGGACGGGGTCCGCGAGTGCGTCGACCTGATCGTCAACGGCTGCCCAGGCGTCACCGTGCTGACGACGAGCCGGACGCGGCTGATGCTTCCGTACGAGCGCGTCTACCCAGTACCCGGACTGTCCATCACCGACGATGCGGGTGGCGATGCCGTCGCGCTGTTCGGCGCAAGGGTCGCTGCGGCGACAAGCGAGGCGACCCCGCCCGACCCGGCCCGCACTGCCGCCCTGTGTCGCGCGTTGGACGGCATCGCGCTGGCCATCGAGCTGGCCGCATCGCGCTACGCCACCCTGGGCCTGGACGGGCTGGAGGCCGGCCTGCACGACAGGTTGCGGTTCTTCACGGTCGGCAGCCCGACGGCAGCCCGACACCGTTCGCTGCGCGACACCATCGCTTGGAGCTACAACCTGCTGACGCCCACCGACCAAGCGCTGCTGCGTCGGGTCGCGATGTTCGCATCATGGTTCGACGTCGCCGCCGCTCACCACGTCGCCGCTCCGAGCCGTGATCGCGCGGTCGTCGCCGACGGGCTGGCCCAACTCGCTGATCACAGCCTGCTTGTCGTCGACCGCGGCACGCCGACCCGCTACCGGGCACTGGAGACGATCCGCCAGTACGGCGAGGAACAGCTCGCCCTGGCCGGCGAAGTCGCGACGATCGAGGCCCAGCTCGACCAGTGGTGCCGAGTGCAGATTCGCGAGCTCGCGAATGTGGAGCCTGATGACGTGTGGTGTCTCCGGTTCGATCGAGTCGTCGACGACGTGCGGGCCGCGCTGCGTCGGTGCGCCGCCGATCCCGATCGCCAGGGGCCCGCTGCGGAACTCGCCGCGCAGCTCGCCGGGCAGCTGTGGCTGCGGGGGCGGCTGATCGAGGCCCAGCGCCGCTACGAGCAGGCCGCAGAACTCAGCCCGTCCCCGACCGACCGGGTGCAGCTGTTGCGGCTCGCCGCCGGCGCCGCCGGCACCGGTTACCTCGGCACCGACATGCTGCGCTTGCTCCGCCAATCCGCCGACCTGGCCGGGTCAGTCGGGGACCTGGGTGGTGCGGCCGGCGACCTTGCCGCGATGTCGCTGTTTATCACTCGAGCTCCGGGAATCATGGCACAAACGCACACCGAGCAGGAGGCGGCGGACCTGCTTGCCGAGGCCGGGGCCGTCTCGGACGGATCGGCCAAAGCCGAAGCCGCGATCACCCTCGCGAAGGTGTCCGGAAACTACCGCCGCGTTTCCGTCGAACAGTCCGAACAGGCCGTCGAGCGTGCTCGAGCGGCCGACGATCCGGGACTGGTGGACGCCGCACTGGATCTGCTCACCGCTGTGCACTTGAGACTCGACGACATCCCGGCAGCGGTGGCAACGGTCCGCCGCCGCGAGGCTGCGATCGCCTCCCTCCCGATGGTTGCGCTGCATGGCTTCGCGCACAGCGACCACGCGCAGTACGGGTGCGAGGTCCTGCTCGCGGCCGGCAACCTCCCCGGAGCGTCTCAATACGCCGACCGGCTGGCGCGCCTGCCGTTCAACCGCGAGGAGGGCCTGCTCGGTCTGGCCCGGCGGCTCAAGGTCGACGCGTTCGCCGGCCACTTCGACGCGGTGCTCCGTGACGCGACCCAGTTCGGCAACAGCTGGGAGCGGTTGGGCGAGCCGGTCGTACCCAACTTGGCCAGCTCGGCGGGCGCCGTGGCAATGGTGCACGGCATTCTCGGACACGATGAGCTGCGTGCGCGATGGCTGCGCCTGGCCGATAACCTCAACGGCGCGCAGCCAACCATCACGACGCGGGCCTGGGCGCCGACCTTCGACGCGATTGTGGCCTTGCACCGCGGGGAGTTCCCTACCGCCTGCAACGGTCTCGCGATCGATCCCGACGACTCGGATATCTGGTGGCACGGCGGCCAGATCATCTACCGGCCGTGGTATGCGGCCGTCTGGGCGGAGGCGGCAGTGCTGGACGAGCGTCCTGACGCCCACGCGCGCATCCAGCGGGCTCGGCACGCGACGCGGGCGAATCCCATCGCATCCGCCATGGTCGAGCGTGCCGCGGCATTCGCGGCCGGTGACCGAACCGCCGTCGAAAGCCTCGCGGAGATGTTCGAGGCGCTCGGGTGCCCGTATCAGCAGACCCGAACCGGCGTGCTGGCCGGAATGCTCTGATCCGCCGGGACGCGGCGTCGCCGTCGCCCTAGTTGCGACTCTCCACGCCGAAGGTCACTCGATGTCGAGTCAGAGGTCGCAGGTGATCTTGATGCCTCGGGTCGTCGGATGCGACGCGTCCGCGGATTCCTGCGTTGTCCGCCTGACGGGCCGCATCGCTATCCGAGCTGCCTCCAGTTGGTGCGGCGTAGTTCGGCCGCAAGGGCTTGGACTGCGGACTCGCCGTAGCGACGTGCCCATAACTCGAGCCACTCGTCGTTGTCCAAGAAGAACTTCCAGTCGCTGATCACTCCATTCCTCACGAACAGAAACGGCACGGGCGATTGGAATGGCCGGAACTTCGAGTTGTAGATCGCAGTGCCCTCGTTGCCTTCGTAGTACGGCCCAAACAAGATTCCATCGTCCGCATACGACGGAACTGCAAGATGCTGTAGCACGTTGTCAAAGACGCCTTGCGCACGATCAGCCGGCAAGTTGGTAAAGACAACAACGATTACCTTGTAGTCAGCATCCTCCCCGCCAATCGGTTGAATCTCCCGGAACAGTCTCTTGTAGCCGCTTACCAGCTCGACAACGTCTGGCTCGCCCGGGTCGGCGATCCGCTCGGGAGCGAGCCAAAGGACGTTGCGTTCCAATGACCCCGGCACGAAGGGACAGACCGTCCCAGCGCGACCGAGGTCCTTGTGCGGCCTGACCACGAAGGTCGTGATCCAGTCGGCGACAGCTTGCAGGGCTTCTCGATCGCTTTCCGCGAGTTCCCCTCTCCTACTGACGGCCTCGAGATCCTGGAGGAGGAACAGATTTGTGGTCATCGCTGGCATGGAACCTCCCCTGAGCCGAGCACTACCCGAGGGCAAGTTTGCTCCGGCCCCCTTTGCAGCCGCCAGATCCCAAACGAGTGGGAGCCCGGGCCATGCTCGGGACTAAGGGGATCACGGATTCGAAGCGCGGTACGCGGTCGCGACGATGGTGGAGGCGAGCCGAGGACCATTGCCTCCTCGCTTCGAACGAAATATTCACCGTAGAACGCCGAAAGTGAACTACAGAGACTAGGTCGCACGAATGGACTCACCATGACCAGATCCCCCGCCGACTTGATGCGAGTCAATCTCCTCGAGGTCTTCAACGAACCCGACTCGGGCCGCCGGGCCGAGGTCATCGCCGAGAACTATGCCGAAGATGTGGTCTGGCACGAACCTGACCGGATCATTCGAGGGCGCAAGGACCTGGAACGTCGCGCCGAAGAGTTGCGTGGCGAAAACCCGGGCTGGGTCTTCCGACCTGCAGGTCCCGCATCGGAGCTCGACGACATCGGCCACCTCGGCTTCCAGTACGGGCCGGCCGACCAACCGCCGATGGCCAGCGGCATGGACATCGCTCGTACCAGAGACGGCGTCATCATCGAGCTTTACACGATCGTCACCGCGATCCGTCAGCCGTCCTAGCCCGGCGCCGAGGTGGGCCAGAGAAGAATTCGGCGCAGTCCTGGGCTAGCACGTTGCGATTCCAGAAGGCGGGCTGGCGCTCCGCGCCAACTCGTGAGATGGGCGGCGAGATACGCCCCTAGTTCGATCTTCGTCGTCGGCTTCATCATTTCCCACGGTCGTCCATTCCGATGAGCTGGCCGGGCCGGAATGAGCTGACGCGGCAGTGAGATTCTCGCTCATGAGCTGCGTCCTTGGTCTTGGTCGAGTCGTCGACGTAGCGCCGCCGAACGTTGGGTCTTGCTTGGGCATGATCTTCTGCCCTCTTGCGATCTGAGCGGAGCCCTTCAGTTGGTGCCGAGCGCCTTGCGCAGGACGTGGACCGCCTGCTCGATCGCGGCGGTGGAGGCGGCCGTCTGGCGGAGCGGATTGAGCATCATGAAGTCGTGCAGGGAACGCCGATCACGTAGCCGCGGACGGGGCGCGGACGTGTGGCGGCTGACCGCGGTTCTGTGCGACCGCTCACGCCTCCCGGGCGTGTGTGCGTGCGGACGGTGTGGCGGCAGCTGTTGAGCTCGATGGGTGCGGCTGAAGCGGTTTGAGCTCGACTGTTTGCGGTTTCCCGGTGGGGCGGTGCGGATCGGTGATGGTCGCCTGGCATGCTGGGTTCGGCCGTTGCCGAGTAGGTGGCGAGGAGCCCGGTGTTCGTTGTTCATGTCTGTTGGCTGCGCGGCGGAAGTGCGTTAGAACCAGGCCGGCTCGGGATGTGGGGCGAGGACTCGTCTGCGCCGGCGACGCTGCCACGCAAGCCAGGGCGCCGACCGCGGGTTCAGCCGCACCCGTTCGCCGCAGCACATGAAGATCTCATGGCCGCGCTCCCGGCGGCCGGCGCGAAGGCAACCACGTCGACTGTCACGCTTGCCCTGCCGACCCGGGGCGGCGGGCCGATCGCCTCACCGGAGCTGGTGCGGGAGGAATTCGACGCAGTCTCCGGCCTGGTGGGGTCCGGTCAGTGGCAGGTTCCGATGCTCGAGTTCGACGCCGACCTTGCGTTCGCCGTGCTGAGCGACCTGGATGCCGAGGCGGCGGTCTGGGGGGCGTCGGTCGCGCACCTGTCGCATCTGAGCGGCTTCGCGGCGGATCTGGTTGCGCGGGGTCGGCTGCTGCCTGGGGTGGTCGGCGAGGGACCGCGCGCGGTGTGGCGACCGGTGCTCATCGGCGCGGACGCGGCGTGGGCGCGTACGTTGGCGATGTCAGCGGCATCGTCGCTGTTCGCGGCCGAGCTGGGCGCTGGACTCGACCTGTGGGCTGAGGCCCTGGACTGTCTGGTCGACGCGGCAGCGCGCGCGGCGCTCGGCTCGTCCCGGTTGATGCTCGGCCGAGGCGGCGATCGGGCCACCCGGGCCTGGCTGGCCGCGCTGTCCGGCGGCGAGCGGACCTTCTCCGTGGACCCGTCTGCTGCGGCGGCGATTGCGCGAGCGCTGGCCGAGTGGCAGCGTGATGCCGTCGCCGGGCCGGTGCGGGCCTGCTTCCGGCTGGTCGAGCCCGTCGGTGACGGCGAGGACTGGCAGGTGGGGTTCGCGCTGCAGGCGGCCGAAGAGGCGAGCCTCGTCGTGGATGCGGACGCGGTGTGGCGCTCCCGGGGCAAACTGCCAGCGCTCGCCCGCCACGTCGACGCACCGCAGGAGACGTTGCTGGCCGAGCTGGGCAAGGCAGCCCGCCTGTATTCCGAACTGGATGGCGCGCTGCGCACCGCCCGGCCGACATGCCTACCGCTGGACACCAAGGGGGCGCACCGGTTCCTCGGCGTGGTCGCCCCAATGCTGGCGACGGCCGGTTTCGGCGTGCAGCTGCCGGGCTGGTGGACCAAACCATCCTCCCGCCTCGGGCTGCGGCTAACCGCCTCGACACCCGGACAGCCGGCACGGGTCGATGGGGGCAACGCCGGACTCGGCTTCGATTCCGTGGCGGAGTTCCGCTACGACCTGGCCGTCGGCGGAGAGGTGCTGACCGCCGACGAGCTTGCCGAGCTGGCCGACCTGAAGGCGCCTCTGGTCCGGCTGCGCGGCCAGTGGATCGAGCTGGACGCGCGCCGCCTGGCGGCCGGCCTCAAGTTCGTCGGGCGCACGGATCAGGCAACGGTGGGCGAGCTGCTGGGACTCGGCCTCGGCGTCGCGCTCACCCCGGAGGGGTTGCCGGTCGAGGCCATTGACGCGGACGGCTGGCTCGGTGAACTGCTGTCCGGACAGACCGAGCGGCGGCTCGCGCCGGTCGAGGCACCCGCGTCGTTTGCCGGCCAGCTGCGCCCGTATCAGTCGCGCGGCCTGGCATGGCTGGACTTTCTGCACCGCTGCGGGCTCGGCGGCGTCCTGGCCGACGACATGGGCCTGGGCAAGACGGTGCAGCTACTCGCGCTGCTGGCACACAACGCAGGTACCGGACCGAGCTTGCTGGTCTGCCCGATGTCGCTGGTCGGCAACTGGCAGCGCGAGGCTGCCCGGTTCACTCCGCAGCTGCGGGTGCACGTCCACCACGGCAAGGAGCGGGCCCGCGGCAAGCGGTTCACCGACGCAGTCGGTGCGTCGGATCTCATCGTCACGACCTATGCGCTGGCAGCTCGGGACGCCGCCGACCTGCGCAAGATCACCTGGCGGCGGGTCGTCGTCGATGAGGCGCAGGCGATCAAGAACGCCGCCACCAAGCAGGCCACGGCGATCCGGTCGTTGCCGGCGGGAACCCGGATCGCGGTCACCGGCACGCCGGTGGAGAACCGGCTCGCCGACCTGTGGTCGATCCTCGAGTTCGCCAACCCCGGGCAGCTCGGCAGTGCTGCGACGTTCAAGAAACGCTACGCCGAGCCGATCGAGCGGCTCGGCGACGAAGACGCCGCCGAGCGGTTACGCCGGTTCACCGCCCCGTTCATCCTGCGTCGCGTCAAGACCGACAAGTCGATCATCGCCGACCTGCCGGACAAGCTCGAGATGGAGGTCGTGTGCAACCTGACCGCCGAGCAGGCCGCGCTGTATCAGGCGGTGGTCGAGGACATGCTGCGGCGGATCGAGCAGAGCGACGGCATCGAGCGGCGCGGCCTGGTGCTGGCGACCATGACCAAGTTGAAGCAGGTCTGCAACCACCCCGCGCACTTCTTGCGGGACGGCAGCCGGTTGGCCGGACGCTCCGGCAAGCTCGACTGCCTCGACGAGATCCTGGAGGAGGTGCTGGCGGTCGGGGAGAGGGCGCTGCTGTTCACGCAGTACGCCGAGTTCGGCGCGATGTTGCGTGCCCACCTGGCCGGGCGGTTCGGTCGGGAGGTGTTGTTTCTGCACGGCGGTGTCCCGAAGGTCAATCGGGACGCGATGGTGGCCCGCTTCCAGGCCGACGACCCCGCGTCCCCGCCGCTTTTCGTGCTCTCGCTGAAGGCCGGTGGCACCGGGCTCACGTTGACCGCGGCCAATCATGTGGTGCATGTCGACCGGTGGTGGAACCCGGCCGTCGAAGACCAGGCCACCGACCGCGTGTTCCGGATCGGGCAGCGCAAGTCGGTGCAGGTCCGCAAGTTCGTCTGCGCGGGCACCGTCGAGGAGAAGATCGCCGCCATGATCCATGAGAAGCGCGGGCTCGCGGCCCGGATCGTCGGCACGGGCGAACAGTGGCTCACCGAGCTGTCGACCAGTCAGCTCGCCGAGCTGTTCCGGCTCGAGGCCGGGGCGGTCGTCGAATGACCGAGCGTCGCTGGTACCCGCCATCCCGGCCGCGGGCGGTCGAGAACGGGCTCAAAGCGCGCAGCAGCCGCGGGGCGATCGGCTCGTCGTGGTGGTCGCGGCGCTTCCTCGAGGTGCTGGAGTCCTTCGCGATGGGCAACCGGCTGACCCGCGGCCGGGCGTACGCGCGCAAGGGACAGGTCGTCTCGCTCGAGGTCACACCCGGCGAAGTCCGCGCGGTTGTGCAGGGCTCGCGGGTGAGGCCGTACCGCGTCGGGATCGGGCTTGCGCCGTTCACCGAGCTGGTCTGGGCCAGGGCCGAGATCGCGCTGTCCGAGCATGCGCTGCCGAGCGCCAAGCTCCTCGCGGGCGAGGTGCCGCCGGAGCTGGAGGACCTCTTCGGCGCCGCCGGGGCGCCACTGTTCCCGCGCGCGGTGAAGGAGCTAGATCAGCGGTGCAGCTGCCCAGATCGGGAGGTGCCGTGCAAGCACCTCGCCGCGACGTTCTACCTGCTCGCGGAGGCCTTCGACGCGGACCCGTTCCTCATTCTGCGTTGGCGGGGCCGCGAAAGGGAGTCGCTGCTGCGGAGGTTGCGCGAGTTGCGCGCCGACGGGCCGGTCGACGAACCGGACGAGCTAGCCGAGCCCGCGCCCGCCGCCGCGGGCGCCGCGCTCGCCCTAGCCGATCTGCCTCCGCCCGCTCATCAGCCGGATCGCTTCTGGCTGCCTCCGGCGCCGCTGCCCGCCCGGCCCGCGACCCTGCACGTCGAGCCCGACCTGCTGCTGCGCCAGCTGCCGACGCCCGGCGCCGTGCTGGGCGGGGAGGCCCTCGTCGCAGAGTTGCGGACGGCGTACCAGCGGTTCGGTGCCGCGGAGTAGCGATGGCGCGTCACAACATCGAGGCGCGGGTGCGCCGGGTCGCCGAGCAGGCGCTGGCCGAGCAGCATTACATCCGCCCGGTCGACGTGCTACTCGGGCTGGGCTGGCTCGCGCCCACCCACGTCGACGAGTGGCGCCAGGGGCGGGTCGCCTACCTCGAGGGCGTGACCCAGGGCAACCTCAGCAAGATCTCCACGGCGATGGCCGAGTTTGGTCGCTGGGCGCGAGCACGCGGGTTGCAGCCGTCGGAGACCGCGTACGAGGCGCGCACCCGCGACCGCCGCCCGCTGCGCTTTTCCGCGAGCAACGATCCGGGCATCGAGCAGGCGTATCGCACGCACTGGATCTCGCCGGAGCTTTCCGAACGCAAGCGTGAGCGACTCGCCGAGCGGCAGAGTCGTCCTCCGGACCTGCTTGTGATCGCCGCGAGCAAGCCCTGGGCGTGCGCCGAGTGTGCGGCCGAGTTCGGAGCGGGCGCGTTTCTCATAATGGAGGACGCGGGCCCGCACTGCTTGGACTGCGTCGACCTCGGCCACCTCGAGTTCCTGCCGGCCGGCAACACTGCGCTCACCCGCCGGGCGAAGAAGGCCAGCCGGCTGTCGGCGGTCGTCGTGCAGTGGAGCCGATCGCGGAAGCGTTACCAGCGGCAAGGCATCCTCGCCGAGCCCGGTGCCATCGAGCACGCCGAGGCGGAGTGCCTGGCCGATGACGAGGTGCGCGAGCGCCGGCGGTTACGCGAGGAGCAGCGCCGCTCGACTGCTGACGAACAATTCGCCGCCGACCTCGCCGCCGCAATCCGCACCCAGTTCCCAGGCTGTCCCGCCGAGCGCGCCGCCCGCATCGCCCGCCACTCGGGTGTGCGGGGCAGCGGGCGGATCGGCCGCACGCGCGCCGGCCGCGCAACCGACCCCCAAGCGGTCCGGCTCGCCGTAATCGCTGCAGTGCGCCACGACGACACGGCCTACGACCAACTGCTGATGTCAGGCATGCCGCGCGCTCAAGCCCGCGACCAGATCGGAGCCGACATCAAGCGCATCCTCACCGGCTGGTCCCTCAACCCCGCCCTGACCGATCGGCAGACTGCGCGGTGATGGCGCGATCTTCGGCCTGTCACGCACGGTGGCACTGTCGAAGCGCACCTCACGCTGCATGAGCGGGCAGATGGGCAGCGACCTGACGGATCGATCTGCGCACGGTTTGCTGGTGAGGTAGTGGTCCAGAACGGCTCGGGTGCGCTGCCTGCAGGCTTCTGGGCGATGGTCGAAGGCGGCGTCAGCTGACCTTTTCTGCATACCCATGGAGCGCTTCCAGTTCATGCAACGCCGCCCGCTGAGAGCATGGGGTCGCGCTGTGCGTACCGCCTTCGCCTTGTCAGGCTGCGTGCGGGGTCAGAGTGACGATTAGGTCTGCGCCGAGGGCGGCGGCGATGCGGTCGAGCACGGGGATGGTGGGTACGGCGCCGCCGGCCTCGAGGCGGGACAGGGCGGGTTGGGTCATGCTGGCGCGGCTGGCGAGTTCGGTCTGGGACAGGCCGAGGGCGAGGCGGCGCTCGCGCACCGCCTGGCCGATCAGGAACGCTCGGCGGGCCTCGTCGTAGCCCTCGCGGTAGCCGGCGCTGTCACGGCGGGGCTCGGCGATCTTCTCGTAAGTCTGGTGCTTGCCGCTCATAGGGTGTCTCCGTTTCGGTCGAAGCTGTCGTGGGCGATACCGTGGCTGCGCTCGCAGGTCTGTTGGGCGCGCACCGCGCGGGCGACGTCGGCGGTTTCCGCGCTGCGGGTCTTGCGGAACACCGTGAGCAGGACCAGCCGCCGCCCCGGTGCGAGCCAATAGGTCACGCGAGTCTGCTGGCGCAGGAGGTGGAAGCGCAGCTCACGCACCTTCCCCTCCAGGTGGCGGGTGTACGGCTCGCTGAGGGTCTCGGCCTGCTCGGCGAGCAGGCCAACCAGGAAGTCGACACGACCGAAGTCCCGATCGGACAGGGCCTCCAGCGAAGCGCGAACCTCTGGCTCGACCTCCACCGCGTACAGGTCGGCCATGTATCTCACGGTATATGTATTCGATGCTATGAGCAACCAATGGTCAACCCCGCGCTACGCGATCCGTCCGGCCATAGCTCCTGGTGCGCGATTCGGATATCCGCGTTCCGCGACCTCTAGGGCAATGCCGCGAATGACAGCCTTATCGTCGTGAGGAGATCAGCCATCGGGTAGACGCCAGACGCGTGGCGCAGATTCGAGGAGGGTTGAGGAAGGCTGGAAGGGGGCAGGGTTCATGCCCTGGTCGAGGCAGTGGGGTGGCGCTCGTAGGCGGCGAGGGCGAGGCTGAGCGCTGCGCCAAGGTGGGCAGGTCGCGTTGGTAGATGCGGCCAGAGTCGAGCAGGGCGGCGAGTTCGCGCAGGAGCTCGGGCCATTCGCGGTGGCGCGGGGTGTGCGTACGCTCGACCGGCACATGCACCACCCGTTCGACGACCTCCACGGCGGCGCGGCCGGAGGCAGCGGCGCGGGATTGCTCCCAGGCTCGTTGCCGGCACGCCGCCAAAGAAGACCTTCAGATCCCACGCGATCGCCAGCCAGGTATTGCTCCGGGCTCGAGCTGCGACGAAGACCAGATAGTCATCCAGCAACGGGTGCCCCAGCGAGATCGACGTCAACTCCGACCACTCCGGCGAACCGTCAAACGCGGCACGAACCGATCCACGGGCCCTCCTCGCTCGCGGTCAACCACCCACAACCAAGCCGACCAAGAAGTTGGATCACCCGCATATCAGACACAAGTCGGCCACGATGACCCTCGATCTGTAAGGCCATCTCTTCGCCGATCAGCTCGACGAAATGGCCGATGCAATGGACGCGGCGCGCACCTCGGCTCAAGATCGTGCGGACTTTTTGCGGACTAACGGCGCCGACGTCTATGAGCTGAGTAGAGAAAGAATAACTGGAGGCCAATGAATACGGGCGCTTCAGGGCGCGCCCGAAGGGATTCGAACCCCCAACCTCTTGATCCGTAGTCAAGTGCTCTATCCGTTGAGCTACGGGCGCCCGTGCGGGGCACGAGTCTACAGCCCTTCGTTCCCTGTCCAACTCGGTCGTTAACTAACACCGCTAGCCTGGACTCGATGTCCGGCGACGCAGATGACCGAACGACGATCCTCACCGACGACGAGCTAGTTACGTCCTGGGGTGTGATTGTCGACAGCCTGACCCGCACGCAGAACCGCATATTGCAGTCGGTGGAGGCGGCGGGAGTTCCGGCGCAGTGGT
>NZ_DATNGK010000262.1:0-3570 GCF_035605935.1 Actinocrinis sp.
GATACCCAGCTTCGTGAAAACCTTCCGTAGGTGGTAAGCAACGGTGGCCGGGCTAATGAACAATTGGGCGGCGATCTCCGAATTCGACGCACCGCCACTGGCCAGGCGCGCGACCATCCCCTCTTGAGCGGACAGAAGTTCGCCAGTGTCGACTGTGCGTTTGTGCGCGTAGCCACCCGTCGCCCGCAGTTCCGTCCGCGCTCGTTCGGCGAAGGCATCCGCGCCGATTGAGTCGAAGATCTCGTATGCACGGCCGAGCTGATCGCGGCCGTCACGGCGACGGCGTTGGCGGCGCAGCCACTCGCCGTATACCAGAAGAGAACGCCCCAACTCCACGCGCAGCGGAGTACGAGCGAATAGATCGATACTCCGCCGGTAAAGGCCTTCGGCAAGATAATCGTCGCTAAGCAGCGCTCGGGAACGAGCCTCGACGCCAAGGGCCCAGTCCGTTGCGCTGGCGCGGGTCCGCTCCGACAAGCGCTGCAGCGCATCGTTGGCGGTCTCCGGAATATGGCTCCGAGCGGCCGCCTCGATGAGTTCGGCCAATGCCCAAGTGGAGAACCACTGCACATGCGAGTCCTCGCTCGCCTGCCGCGCCGCGGCCAGCGCCTCGCCATACCGGCCGAGGCTGTTGCACAGTACTGCTCTGGCCCAAAGGGCGAAGGTGAGACCTTCGCCTTCGCCGCGGCCCTCCACGTCCTTCGTCGCGACCTCGATCAGCTCCAGCGCCTCGGCCTCCCGACCGCGCAACACAGCTAGGGTCACAGCTCCGTAGGGCGCGATGGTGCTCGCGGTCTCCTGCGCTACCGACTGAACCTCAACGACGAGTGCGGCAGCTGTAGCGAAGTCTCCGGCGAATAGGTGCAGTCCAGCGCGGGTGCTGTAGGCGATCACCAGGCCGATAAGCGAGCCGGCGTCGCGGGAGTAGGTCGCCTGGCGGGCGGACAATACGTCCCAGCTCTCGTAGTCCCACACGAGCCCAGCGGCGTGGCACGCCAGCCACAGCCAACGGATGCCCTCTCCGATGGAAAGATCCGTGCCACGGAAGACGTCAATAGCGTGCCTGAGTATCGGCGCCCCGACCAGGTGGCCGTCCGTGATCAACGCGGCGAGCCCGTCGAGCAACAAATCGGGCGCTCGTGCCGGTTGCGGCGGAAGAGGGGTCGCGCGGGCAGCTTCAGCTACGTCCAACACGCTGCCACCAGCCGAGGCCAGGCGTCCGGCGAATATCGCCGCGGAGAGCGCATCCAGATACGTATCACGCGCCATCCGGGGATCGAGCGGCGCGAGGCGCTGGGCTGCTTTCAGCAACAGTGGCGGTGCGGCGCTCCCCCGGCTGGACGAGAACGCTATCTGGCCGCGCAACCGATCCACCTGCGCGCGTTGGAAATCATCGATCGGTCCTGACTCGGCGGTTGCGAGCAACCGCAGCGCGGCATCGAAGCCACCGGCCTGATACTTACTGTTCGCGGCCTCGAGTGCCCGCCGGGCGCGGTTCCCCGCGTCGACGGTCAGCGCCGCCGACCGCTCCAGGAATACCGCCGCCGCCGCACACCCGCCGCGTGCCTGGGCCCGGTCCGCCGACCGCTCCAGCTCGACGGCGACGTCCTCATCGGGTGTGATCGTCGCCTGGGCCCGGTGCCAGACGCGTCGATCAGGGTCGGATTGTGGGTCGGTGGCGTCGGCGAGTGCCCGGTGCACGACCCGCCGTTGTTCGGGCGAGGCGGCCCGGTAGACCGCCGAGCGCACCAGCGGATGTCGAAAGTTGACCCGCTCACCGATCGCCAGCAATCCGGCGGTCTCTGCCGGCTCGGCCGCGTCCGGAGCGAGCCCAAGCCGCTCGGCGGCACGCCACAGCAGCGTCGGTGCGCCGGTCGGCTCGGCTGCAGCGATCAGCAGCAACCGTTGGGTGCCGGGTGGGAGTTCCTCAATTCGCTGCCGGAAGCCACGCTCGATACGGCCCGACAGCCCCGGCGTGTCCGGCACACCGAATCCGCCGGCAAGTTCGGCGGGGGTCAGGGCCCGCGGCAGCTCGAGTAACGCCAGCGGGTTGCCGCGCGTCTCCGCGACGATCCGCTCTCTCACCTGGGAGTCCAGCGGGCCCCTGATCACTGAAGCGAGGAGCTCGCGGGCATCACCATCGCGGAGCCCCCTGACATCGATCTCAGGCAGCCTCGCGAATTCGTCGATCGGCCCACGCGTTCCCACCAAGACGACAACGGGTTCCGCCAGCAACCGGCGGGCTACAAACCCGATCGCAGCCGCAGACGCGTGGTCCAGCCATTGCGCATCGTCGATGACGCAAAGAAGTGGCCGCTCCTCAGCGACCTCAGACATCAGGCTCAGCGCGGCGAGGCCTACCAGGAGGCGATCCGGCGAATCTCCGGCCCGGAGTCCGAATGCGACGCCGAGGGCATCGCGCTGGGGGCCTGGCAAATGATCCACATGATCGAGCATCGGCGCACAGACCTGCTGCAGCGCGGCGTAAGCAAGCTCCATCTCAGACTCGACGCCGACCGCCCGCACCACTTGAAACCCAGATGCCGACTCAATCGCATAGTCCAACAGCGCGGTCTTGCCGATCCCGGCCTCGCCACGCACGACAAGCGTGCTGCTCTGCCGGGCGCGTGCCGCGCTGAGCAGCTGATCCAGCGCTGCGCGTTCCGCGAGACGATCCAGCATCATCACAGCCCCCACGGGACACCTGCCGGCGGGGATCGGGAACCACGCTACAAGCCGAGCAACTCATGTCGCTAGCTTGCGGGCTAGACCACTGACGGGTGGCAGTTGTGCAAC
The DNA here is from genome assembly GCF_035605935.1 of Actinocrinis sp. Classification (GTDB taxonomy): domain Bacteria; phylum Actinomycetota; class Actinomycetes; order Streptomycetales; family Catenulisporaceae; genus Actinocrinis. Next base: position 2,797 of record NZ_DATNGK010000262.1, read on the forward strand.
TGGGCCCCGATTGCCATGGCTTGCCTGGTTGCTAGGGGCGGCGGGACGCCCGCTGGATTGACGTCGCGGCCGCCGTGCGGAGACCGTTTCCCGGTGAGCGCCGCCACGGCTATCACAGCGGCCACGACAACAAGTGCGGGTCCGCTGAATCCGAGGATGACGACCGTCACGGCGCACGCCGCACCGCCGGCCACGCGGACCGGGCCGCACAGAATGCGCGTGGCCGATGCCGTGCAGAAGAGGTAGACGGTGAGGAAGAAGGCGGTCGGTACCGCGACCAGCTGCGTGAGCGAAACCCAGCCTGCGCCGATCGCAGCGAGGATGGCCATCCCGGACACGGCGACTGCGAGCTGAAGGATCTTCGGCCGGCTGTTGGGCAGCAGCTGTTCGGCGAGCGCGGTCGCGCCGGTCAGGTAGGCGTTGACGGCCGTAAGGACCAGCGCGACCGCGACCACTGCAGCGACCACCGCGCCGGCCGGTCCGATCGCGACCCGTAGCAGATCAGCCAGCGGGGCAGCACCGTCGGCGGCGGGTCCAAGGACGCCAATTGTCATGACGGCCAACGCGACATACACGGCCGACGTGACGACGAAAGCGATGAGTATTACGCGCGGGAGCTGGCGGTCCGGATCGCGGAGTCTGCTGGTCATGGGTGCGATCGCTTCCCAACCGACAAAGGACAGCATCAGCACCGTCGCCGCTGGCCCGACCGACGCGGGTCCATGGGGCGCGAACGGCGTCCAGTTGTGCAGCCGCAGGTGGCTGGCTCCGCCA
>NZ_DATNGK010000263.1:0-75066 GCF_035605935.1 Actinocrinis sp.
CACCGCATGTGCGTCGCGCGTGCCGATGACCGACGCTTCGGGCACCGCCTCGGCCAATTCCGCGAGGCTGCGCTGCGGAGTGTGTCCCGGTCTCGGCTGGCCGGTCGCGGGGGGCGGTTGTTTGAGCGGGTTCGGCACGACCGGCAGGCTACCGTGTCCCGGCGTGCCCGCGTGCCAGCGACCCCGGAAGATCCCGGCAGGTTTCGACTGCTCACAGAACCGTTATCAGATCGTCACTGCGCGATCATCGGGTGTCCCGCCGCCGATCGCGTCTGGCGACCTCACCAGGTGACCGGCAGGTCCGGCGGCTTGGTCCCGGTGGGCGGGATCGCCTTGCTCTGCAAGGCGAAGGACATCACCTTCTGGAACACCGGGGCCGCGATCGAGCCGCCGAAGTACGGGCCGCTCGTCGGGTTCTGGATCACCACGGAGACCACCAGCTGCGGGTTGTCGGCCGGGGCGAATCCGATGAAAGAGGCCGTGTAGCCGCAGTAACCGCCGCACCGGCTGTCGTAGCGGTTTGCGGTACCCGTCTTGCCCGCGACGCGGTATCCCGCGATCTTCGCGGCCGGCGCGGTGCCCTTCTCCGAGACGACAGATTCCATCATCTGCTCGACCTGGTGCGCGGTGCTGGCGGAGACCACCTGGGTGCGTTGCGCGGTCGGGGCCGGGGTGAATCGGCCGTTCGCGTCGACGTATCCCTTGACCAGATTGGGCGTTACGCGCACCCCGGCGTCGGCGATCGTGGCGAACACACTGGTGGCCTGTACCGCGTTGACCGAAAGGCCTTGGCCGAACGGGATGGTGTACCGCTGCGATCCGCTCCACTTGGACGGGGGCGCGAGGATGCCAGCCGATTCGCCGGGCAGGTGCAGGCCGGTGGGCTGGCCGAAGCCGAACTCGCTCATGTAGCGGTACAGGAGCTGGTCCCGGTTAGGGCCGAACTTGTCGCTGGTCTCGATGGTGCCGATGTTGCTTGACTCGGCCAGCACGCCGGTGAGCGTGAGTTGTTCGGTGCCGTGGTTGGTGTCGTCGCGGAATGTGGTCCCTTCGCGCAGGATCGCGCCGGGCACCACGACGCGCGTGGTCGGCGTGGCCACACCTTGCTGTATGGCTGCGGCCATCGTGATGACCTTGGCCACGGATCCCGGTTCGTAGACCTCGGAGACCGCGCGGTCGCCGAGGTCGGCGGGGTTCGCGGCGGCCAGGTTCGACTGGTCGTAGCTCGGCGAGGTGGCCAGCGCCAGGATCGCGCCGGAGCGCGGGTCCATGACCACGACCGTGCCCGAGGCCGCCTTGGACTTGGCGACCTGCGCGTCGATTGCCTGCTGCGCGGCCCACTGGATCGGGCTGTCGATCGTGGTCTCGATGGAGGTACCGGGCACCGATGCCTGCTCGTTGATACCTGCGGTCGGGATCTCGGTGCCTGCTGCGGCCTGATAGGAGATCCGGCCGTTCTTGCCGGCCAGCGTGCTGTTGTAAGCGCTTTCCAGACCGGCTGCGCCCTTTCCGGAGCCATCGATGAAGCCGACGACGTTGGCGGCCAGGGGTCCGCTCGGGTAGACCGTCTTGGCGTGCGGTACGCCGTAGACCCCGGACAGGCCGAGCGCCTTGATCTGGTTCCAGACCTGCGGCGTGACCTGGTTGGCCAGCATGACGTAACGGGTCGTCACGTTGGACAGCTTGGTGCGCAGCGCGAGGACGTCGACGTTGCCCGGCGGGTCACCGAGCAGCGCCGCGAGCTTGGACGCATAGACCGCGGGGTCCTGTTTGAGGGATCTGATCTGCACCGGGTCGGCGGTGACGTCGACCGCGTCGGCCGATTCGGCAAGGGGCTGGCCTGCGGAATCCAGTATCGATCCGCGCGTCGCGGTCAGCACGTAGTCCTGGGTCCGCCCGGCCGAGGCGCTGGCGCCGTAGCCGGCCGAGTCCATGGCCTGGAGTTGGAAGATCCGGCCGCCGAAGAGGGAGAGGATGAACGCCATCGCGATCATCCCGACCCGCAGCCGGCGGCGCGGATCGCCGAGCCGCAGCGGCTTCGCGGACACGCCTGGCGCAGCCGAGGGCCGCGACGGGGCGGGCGTGAACCGGTTTTCGGCGCGGGCTCGCGCGGCCGGGCCCGGCTTGGCGGGCTGACCTGGTGTACGACGCGGCGGTACACCGCGGCCACTTGCTGCGCCCTTCTGCGGGCGATTGCTGTTGCGGTCCGGGCTCACGGGCGCGATCCGGTGGCTGAGGCCGACGCGGTCGGCGTGGTGGCGTCCTGCGGTGACGCCGAGGCACCGGCCGAGGACTTGGGCGACACGTTCGGCGAGACGGGTACCGCCGGGGTCTTCGCCGGAGGCATCGCGCGGCTAGAAACTCCGGGAGACGCGCTTGCCGTGGCGGTTGCGGACGCCGACGGTGACTGGGACGCATTCGCCGACGGCGACGAGGACGCCGCCGGCGCGGGCGGAGCAGTGGTCGGCGCCGGGGTCGGGACGCCGAGCACCGCGCCGTTACCGGGGTCGAGGAACACCGGACGCGGGTTCGGTACCAGGCCGAGCGCGGCGGCCTGCGAGGCGAGCGCGCCGGGGGCGGCGAGCCCGGCGAGGCGCAGTTGCAGCTCCTGCTGTTGGTCCGTCAGCTGGCTCTGCCGTTTCTGTGCGGCCTGGATCTGGAAGGCGCCGCGGTCCAGCGCGGTGTTGAGCAGCAGCAGGAGCACTAGGCCGATGGCGAGCAGGCAGAGCACGAGGATGGCGAACGGGACCACGGAACGGCGTCCGGCGAAGCCCTCGATGACGGCGACCGGACCCGCCTTGCCTGGGCGGCGCACCGCGGCCGGCGGCCGGTCGGGCGGTCCCGGGCTCATCGCCGCACCCCCGTGCCTGCTGCAACCATGGCGGCCAGTATTCCGCACGAGCCGAGCCGGGCGGTGCAACGGCGCGGCCTGTGGCCCCTATTCTCAGATTTACAGCCAGATCTTCAGGTAGGCACAGTTTCAGGTCGGCACAGTTTCAGGTAGGCACAGTCTGAGGTCGGCTCAGCCTCAGGTTCAATCAGCGGCGCCGGTTCGCGCTCTTCCGCTCGCTGCCCTTGCCAGTGTTCTTCCGCTCACGGCTCATCAGCCGGTCCGCGACTGCGCCCTCCCGCACCCGCTCGGCAGCCCGGAACTTCGCCGACGCGGCCCTCGGGTTCTGCGCTACCTCATCCTCGGTCGGCTCCTCGGCCCCGCGCGTGACCAGCTTGAGCAACGGCTCGGTGTCGGGAGGCGCGATGGGCAGGCCGGGCGGAGCCGTCGAAGCGGCGCCGGCCGCCAGGACCCGCTTGACCAGGCGGTCCTCCAGCGAGTGATAAGCGAGCACGGCGATCCGGCCGCCGACCGCCAGTGCGTCGACCGCGGCCGGGATCGCCCGCTCCAGCACGGTGAGTTCAGCGTTCACCTCGATCCGCAGTGCCTGGAACGTGCGCTTGGCCGGATGCCCGCCGGTGCGCCGCGTGGCCGCGGGAATCGCCGTACGCACCAGTTCCGCCAGTGGGCCGGTCGTCGCGATCGGCTCCTTCGCCCGAGCGGCGACGATCGCCGAGGCGACCCGGCCCGCGAAGCGCTCCTCGCCGTACTCGCGCAGGATGCGAGCTAGCTCTGGAGCCGAATACGTGTTGACGACCTCGTAAGCAGAAAGCGCCGCGCCCTGGTCCATCCGCATATCCAACGGGGCGTCATACGCATAGGCGAAGCCGCGCTCGCGCAGGTCGAGTTGCAGCGAGGAGACGCCGAGGTCGAACAAAATGCCGTGAATCCGCGGCACGCCCAGCCGATCCAGCACTGTGGGCAGCTCGTCATAGATCGCGTGTACGAGATCGATCCGGTCCGCGAAGGCGGCAAGCCGCCGGCCCGAACGTTCGAGCGCCTGCGGATCGCGGTCGAGACCGATCAGCCGGATCTGTGGAAACCGGGTGAGTAGCGCCTCGCTGTGCCCGCCGAGACCGAGCGTGGCGTCGACGAAGACCGCGCCGGGGGCCGCCGCCGCGGCCAGGGCCTCGACGCAGCGGTCGAGCATGACGGGCACGTGCCCGGCTTCACCGGAGGGTTGTGGATCGTCGCTGGAATCCGGCTCGGCAGCCGGTCGCGAATCACCCTTTCGAGCCTTGTCGCCGCCGCCCTGCGGATCACTCACCATGTCGGCCAGTATTCCATCGCAGCTCACGGCATCGAACCACGACAGCCGGCACCCGGCGCGCCGGAACGCCGCGACACGCCATGGCGACGCAGCACACCGATACGCCTCGGTGGGGCGACACTGGAAGTGGCGCCGCGGCCGTAGGTCCCCGCCCGCTCGGATGTACTCACGAACGCTCTGGAACCGGGGAAGGGGCTTCAGAACGCGGGTGAGCGGGTGGAGGCCCACGGCCGCGGCGCGCCGCTTTTTCAGCGGCGATCGCGACCCTGGTCCGTTGGCCTGGGCAATGCGCTGCTCAGGGTGCTCGGTCAGGGCAGGTCCGGCGCCACCCCCCGGAACAGGTCGTCCTGGTCCAGGTCGGCGAAGGCCGGTTCCTTCTCGGCGACGTAGCGGTCCCAGGCCGCCGCGTCCCACAGCTCGAAGTGCGTGTCCGCGCCGACCACGGCGACCTGCTGGGTCAGGCCGGCGTACTCGCGCAGCGCGGGCGGCAGGGTGATCCGGCCCTGCTTGTCGAAGGACTGCTCACTGGCGCCCGCGTAGAGCACCCGCAAGTAGTCCCGGACCGCGCGGGGCGAAGCGAGCGGTCCCGCCGAGGGGGCACGGCGAATCCGGTCGGCCGCCTCGGCAAACGCCGACGCGGGCCACACCGAAAGGCACCGCTCCTGCCCCTTCGTGATCACCAGCCGCTCCGTTCCGTCGATCCTGGCCGCCTCCTCGCGGAACCGGGCCGGCAGGATCAGCCGGCCCTTGTCGTCCAGGCGCGGGACGAAGGTGCCGAGGAACATCGGCGCCTCCTACCGGCCAGGACGGACCACTCGGCCTCGGACTTCTCCTCGGACGTGGCGGTCAGCGGACGTTGCGCACAGGACTCGGCAGGGCGCGCTACGAGTAACCACGCCTTGACGTCATCCCACACGGCCTCCACTTCCCTCCACTCTACTCCACAAACCGCCCCCTACGCCGTCCGAGTACTCCACTTCGTCGCAGATTCCGGGTTTCCGGACGACTTAGGAAAAGGGCAGGGCGACACGGATTGGATCAGGGTTCGGTTCACTCGGCGGCGGAAAACGAAAGGGCCGTCCCACCTCTTGCACATACACGGTCGGCATCGGGCAAGATGACCCCAACGGCCGACCAATAAAGAGTGGCCGTGAACGAGGGGAGGGTCCGGTGCCGGGCAGCACTCAGGCGCAGGACGGCGAACAGTACGATCAGCGCCAGGACCAGCGCGCTGCGTCCGGAATCCAACGGGCTGACCGGATTTCCGCGGTCACCGAGCGGATCCACCGCCGGGTCGAGTCGGTCATCGAGGGCAAGGGCGAGGCGGTGCGTCTCGCGCTGACGGTGCTGCTGGCCGAGGGGCACCTGCTGATCGAGGACGTTCCCGGTGTCGGCAAGACCATGCTGGCCAAGGCCCTGGCCAAGTCGATCGACTGCACGGTGCGGCGCATCCAGTTCACCCCGGACCTGCTGCCCTCGGACGTGACCGGCGTGACGATCTTCGATCCGCAGCGGCGCGAGTTCGAGTTCAAGCCCGGCGCGGTGTTCGCGCACATCGTGCTCGGCGACGAGATCAACCGCGCCTCGCCGAAAACCCAGTCCGCGCTCCTTGAGTGCATGGGCGAGCGCCAGGTGACCGTGGACGGAGTCAGCTATCCGCTGGACACCCCGTTCATGGTGATCGCGACGCAGAACCCGGTGGAGATGGAGGGCACGTATCCGCTCCCCGAGGCTCAGCGCGACCGTTTCATGGCTCGCATCGCGATGGGTTATCCGGCGCCGGCCGCCGAGCTGCGGATGCTCGACGGGCACAGCGCGGCCAATCCGCTCGACGAAGTGGTACCGGTCGCCGGGACGCACGACATCATCAAGCTGATCGACGCGGTACGAACCGTTCATGTGTCTGAGGACGTTAAGCGGTATGTGATCGACCTCGTTACGGCCACACGCTCGGTCGGCGATCTGCGCCTCGGTGCGTCACCGCGCGCCGCGCTGCACCTGGTGCGGGCCGCCCGCGCCAAGGCCGCGCTGGAGGACCGCGATTTCGTGCTCCCGGATGATGTGAAGGCGCTGGCAGTACCGGTACTCGCACACCGGCTGATCCCTACCGCGGAGGCGAGGGTCGCCCGCCGCTCCCCCGAGCAGATCGTGCTGGACCTGCTCGACCAAGTCCCGATCGACGGCCAAACCACACGGCGCCCACGCGCCTGACAGGCAGTCAGCGATGAACACGCGCCCGCAGTCAAAGGTCCGGACCACGTTCCGGACCTTCTCGGCCGGGCTGACCACGCGGGGGCGTGCGTTCCTCTCCGCGGGGCTGGCCTCGGCCGCCTGCGCGATCCTGCTCGGCTACGGTCCGCTGCTTCGCGTGGCGATCCTGCTGGTCGCGCTGCCGTTGGCGGCAGCCGGGATCACGTCAGCTTCGCGTTACCGCATCGCATGCCGGCGCAGCCTAGAACCGGCACGGGTACCCGTCGGTTCTCCGGCGCGCGTACATCTGCGGTTGGAAAATGCGGCGCGGCTGCCGAGCACGCCGCTACTCGTTGAGGATCAGGTGCCTTATACGCTTGGTTCGCGGCCGCGCTTCATCCTGCGCCGGATCGAGCCTGGGGGCAGCCGTCGCGTCGCGTACCGGGTGCGGTCGGACAGCCGTGGCCGCTACCAGCTCGGTCCGCTCTCCTTACGCAGCGCGGATCCGCTTGGACTGTTCGAGCTAACGCGCTCGTTCAGCGCCCAGCACACGCTGACGGTCGCGCCCAAGGTCGAGTCGCTTCCCGCAATCACGCTCGGCACCGTGTGGGCCGGGCACGGCGACGGCCATGCCGCGCACGCAGCGGCGGCCGGCGAGGACGACGTCGGCGTGCGCGAATACCGCTATGGCGACGAACTGCGGCGCATCCACTGGCGGGCCACCGCGCACCACGGCGAGATGATGGTGCGCCGCGAGGAGCAGACCTGGCACAGCCGCTGCACCATTCTGCTGGACAACCGCTCGGGCGCACACCGGGGCACCGGCCCGACGGCTTCGCTGGAGTGGGCCGTCTCGGCTGCCGCAAGCAGCGCGATCCACCTGCTGAACAACGGCTATACCGTGCACCTGAGCACCGGTGACGGCGGCGGCTCGATCCTCACCGACTCCGAGGACGCGGTACTCGACTCGCTCGCCGTGCTGCGGCCGGTGCACGCGGTGGGTCTGAGCCTTAGTCAGGCTGCTGCTGATGACCGGGCCGACAGTCTGATCATCGCCTTCCTCGGCACCTTGACCGGCACGGACGCGACCGACCTGGCCCGCGCCAAGCCAGCCACGGCCAGCGCGGTCGCATTCCTGCTGGACGCACAGACGTGGGCAGGCAGCTCGACGCCGGTCGCCGCGCTTCCGGCCGGGTTCGACGACGACCAGCAGCACGCGGCGGCCGTGCTGGAAGCAGGCGGCTGGCAGGTCGTCACCGCGCGCGCCGGGGACCGGTTCCCGGACCTGTGGCGGGTAGCTTCCCAGCACACCGCCGCACGCGTCGGCGTCGGCGACGATTCGTTGACCATGGGCACGCCCACAGCCGCCGTCGTGAGCGCGACGACGGCCGACCCGGGCGAGGTCGCGGGAGTCAGCGCCGGGGGAACCAGCGCTGCCGGAAACGGCGCTTCTGGAAACGGCGCCGTGGGAATCGGCACCGCGGGAAACAGCGCGTCGGAGGCCGGGCGATGACAGCAGGAGGCTTGCGATGACTCAGCCAGGCCGCGCGCCGCTGCGGCTCACCGTCGCCGCCGGTGTCGCCACCGCCACCGCCACGGTAGGCCTTGAGCGGCTGGTGCAGGCCGGGCCGTGGCTGACCATCTGCCTCGCGCTGATCCTGGTCATCGGCGCGGCGGGCCACCTGGCCCGCACGGCCCGCCTGCCGCGCCCACTGGTCGTGCTCGCCCAAATCGTCGCCGCGCTGCTCGCGCTGACGCTGCTGCGGGCCGCGGACAACGCGATCGCGTTGATCATCCCGGGGCCCGGGGCGCTGCACGAGCTGGCCGACCAGGTCGCCGCGGGCCGCGCCGACATCACCCACGAGGCGCCGCCGGCCGCCGCTACCCCCGGCATCACCACGATCGTCGCGATCGTCTGCGCCGCCTTCGCGATCCTCATCGACGCCGTCGCGGTCACCTACCGCCGCGCGGTGCTGGCCGGGCTGCCGCTGCTCGCGGTGTACCTCATCCCGGCGACGCGCCGCCCCGGCGGCATGAGCTGGCTGGCGTTCGTGATATCAGCCATCGGCTATCTCTCCCTGGTCAGCGCCGAAGGCCACGACCGGCTCAACCGCTGGGGTCGCGCGCTCGGCGGACCGGCGCGGGTGCCCGGCGAGCTGTCCGGCCCGGTGAGTAATCCGCACAGTTCGCTCTCCCGGCGGATCACCAGCACCGCCGTGGCCGCCGCGCTCGTGCTGCCCTGGTTCATCCCGACGCTGCCCGGCGTGTTCAAGACCGGCGGGAACGGCGGGGTGGGCGACGGCAGCGGGACGATCAGCATCGACCAGAGCGTCACCATCCAGAAGTCGCTGACCTCGCAGACCCCGGTGCCGCTGCTGCGCTACACCACCGACTCCGGGCAGGTGCGCTCGGACTATCTCGAGATGTCGGTGCTGGACAAGTTCGACGGCAACAGGTGGGTCTCGGGCTCCCTCCCGCAAAGCCCGCTGGACAACAGCGCGTCCTTGACGATTCCGGGCCTGACCACCTCCGGCATCAAGCAGACTTCTGTGGTCACCCGGATCTCCGTGATCGGGAACTTCGCGTTCAACGCGGTCCCGGCACCGTACGCGCCGAGCAACGTCACCGGCATCAACCAGCCGCTCTACGACCCGAGCACCCTGGAGATCGTGCCCGGAGACTCCGCCAACCGGTCCCGCGAGGGGCTGCGTTACACGGTCACCAGCACTGACATCGTCCCGACCTCCGAGCAAGCGGATTCGGCGACTGGACCGCTCGACCCGGGCCTTAGCCGCTACCTTCAGCTGCCCTCGGACTTCCCGGCGGACGTGCGGGCCAAGGCCCAGCAGATCACCGCCGCGGGTCAGACGCCGTACGAGAAGGCGCTTGATCTGCAGGACTGGTTCCTGGCGAACTTCACCTACAGCCTCAATGTGCCGGCCGGCGACGGGAACAGTGCGATCGAGGCGTTCCTGAAGGACCGCAAGGGCTTCTGCCAGCAGTTCGCCGGCACGATGGCGGCGATGGCGCGGTCGCTGGGCATCCCGGCCGTCGTCGATGTGGGCTTCACCCCGGGCAGTGCGCAGACCGACGGGACGTACGTCGTCACCACGCACGACGCGCACGCGTGGCCGATGCTGTACTTCTACGGCCTCGGCTGGCTGCGGTTCGAGCCGACGGTCAGCATCCAGACCTCCGGCCGCGGCAGCTCGCCGAGCTGGACCCACATCACGCCGGGCCAGCTGCACTCGAGCGGCGGGGCGACGCAGTCCTCGCAGAACCCGACGGCGAACCCGAGTGCGACGGCGAGCAACTGCCCCGCGCAGATCCGGCGCATCTCAGGCGGCTGCGAGAGTTCAGGCAACGACGGCGCGCTGGCGGCCAGCAGGCCGTTCGCCTCGTGGGGGCCGTTCGGCGTCATCCCGCGCTGGTTCGAGCACTGGTTCCTGACCGGCAGCGCGGCGCAGATCGGCGGGAAGCTGGCGGTCCTGGTGCTGCTACTGCTCGCTGCGGTACCAGCGCTCGGCCGAATCGGCCGGCGGCGCAAGCGGCGGGTGCTGGTCAAGCAGGCCGAGCGGTATCTGGCGCGGGCGGCGCGAGGCGAGGTGCCGGAGGTGTCGCAGTCCGGATCCGGGATCGGCGGCCGCTGGCGGCAGGAGGCGCAGCGGTCGCCGATGGCCACGATCGCACTCACGGCCTGGGCCGAACTGCGCGAGTGCGCGGACGACCTCGGCTACGAGTGGGTGGACAGCGACACCCCGCGCCAAGCGGCCTCGAGGCTCACGGCGGCCGCGCGCATGGACGACGAGGCGCGAGAGGCATTCGGCCGGGTGACCACGCTCACGGAGCGGGCCAGGTACGCGCCGACCGAGCAGTACGACCAGCCGACGCTGCGCGCCCTGCCGAGGGATCTGCGCACGTTGCGCGGGGCGCTCGCCGAGCATGCCAGCCGAGCGAACCGGATCAGGGCCGCGATCCTGCCCTCCTCCTCGCTCACTCGGCTGCGTGAGCGGCGCGAGCGCGTCTCGGCGTCGATCTACCGCGGCGGCCGCAGACCGCAGGACTGAAAGCGGACCGGAGTGCAGAGGTCACGGAAGGCGCGGCCGGATGAGTCGCGGTCGCTTGCCGACTGGGAGATGAACCGCAGCCCGCTCGACCGGCGATCGCCGCGCGGTGTGCGCGGGCTCGGCCGTGCGCTCGGCCGTGCCTTCGCCTGGTACGAATGGGTCCTCTTCGTACTCGTCTTTCCGCTCGCGTTGGTCATCTACTGGGTTTTCCGGCTGCTCTGCGGCGCCTTTGACGCCCGCATCCCGCCGCCGCGGCGCGGAGTTGCGAGCCCGTCATTCCGGGTCGGCGCATCGTGGCGAACCGCTCCGTGGTTTCCGCCTGAGATGATCTGGAAGCTGCAGCCGCCCGGGATCGAGCCCGGCGTGCTGCGCCGACTCCTCCGCCGACTGACCCGATGGCTGTGACCGGTCCGCAGCTAGGGCGTGTTTTAGAACCCGTCGCGCTCGCGGCGGCGCTGCCAGCGCAGCTCCATCCGCTGGCCGAAAGATCCGGCCCGCGCTGAGCGGCGCGGCCGCAGCTTGAAAGCCGGCACGATCTGCCCCGGCGCGGGGACTCTGCGCCAGACGATCCAGGCCAGCCAGGCGCACGCGACGACCACAGCGCCGCCGGCCGCGTCGAGCGCGACGCGTCTGGCGACGATTCCATAGCCGATCATCGCCCCGCCCGCGAGCACGCCAATAACAGAGAGCGCGACGCGACGCCGCAGCCTGCGGCGCAGCTTGTCGCCCTGGAGCGCAGACGCGAACTTCGGGTCTTCGGCGTGCAACGCCCGCTCCATCTGCTCGAGCAGCCGTTGCTCATGCTCGGACAGCGGCACGGGGTCCTCCTCGCTGGACGTGACGCAAGGGCGAGATGCGGTCGTTCACTACCAACACCTCTCGAAGTCAAGGATAGGCAGGCCCCCGCGTGTGCGGAACGGCGCTACTCAATTTTCCGTTTCCGGACCTTCCGCAGCGCATGAGGGCGCACCCGCCGCAGTCCACCCGTTACGCCTCGTCCAGCCCCGCCAGCACGTGAAGCTGGGTGGCCATGGCGCGGAACTCGGGCAGCGCCGAGGCGGCGGCTTCGAGGGCCAGCAGGTCGGTGACGTTCGCGGCGGGTCCGCTGCCGGCGGGCGCGTCGGCCGCTGCGGCCGGGACCAGGTCCGCGAAGATCCGCACCCCGTGCACGGCGCGCACGCTCAGCCCGGCCTGTGTGACAAGGTCTCGCAGCGCCTGCTCGCCGAAGCGACGCGGCACCGGATCGTGGACGCCGAAGCGGCCGCTCGGATCGTGCAAGGCGGCGAGGGCTTCGGCGACATGGCCGCCGAGCGCTCGGGCGAGCACGACCGCGGTGCGGTTCGCGGCCAGGACGCTGGCGATTCCGCCGGGTCGCAGCAGTCCGCGTGCGGTGCGGCAGCCCTCCGCTGGATCGTCGACGAACTCAAGCACGCCGTGGCAGAGGACGGCGTCGGCGCATTCGGGTTCAAGCACGTCGAACACCGTGGCCAGATCGCCCTGTGCGGCCCGTACCGCATCGGACACTCCCGCCTCGGCGGCCCGGCGCTCGAGTGCGGCCAGGGCGTCAGGGCTCGGATCGATCACGGTGACCCGGTGGCCGAGCCGGGCCAGCGCGACCGCGAAGCCTCCGGTGCCGCCGCCGACGTCGACGATGTCGAGCGGCACGGTTCCGGCTACAGACGGCCCGGATCGAGTATCTGCAGCCTCGCGCTTGATCGTTTCCAGAGCCGACCGCACCACATCCCAGACGACGGCGGTCCGCACCGAGCTTCGGGGATTCGTGCGGTCGGTAACCACGGCGGGCCTCACTTCGACGGCTGTGACACTTCAGCGGCGGCGGGGGCCACCACGCGCTGCGTGATCAGGTTAGGCCATGCTAGTGCCGCTACACGCGAGGTTAATCGGGCCGCGCAGACGCGATCTCCGCCGGTTCCAAGAGTCGCATCGCCTCGTGCGCCACATCGGCGGCGTCGAGCGGTTCGAGGTCTGGATCCTCGGCGCGGAAGGTGCCGATGCGACCCGGTTCGGTCCCAGGGCCCTCGAAGCGGACGGTTACCCGGCCGACGCCCGCTCCCTGCACCCAGCCCTGACCGCGCTGCGCGTGCCGCACGTCCTGCCCCGCTAACCAGCGGCGCGCCGTGCTGTCTACCGGGACCGGGCCGAAGAGCGTCACCGCGGGCACCGCAGAGGTGTCTGCGGGTGTGCCCGTGAAAGCGCCGCTCTCGGCTTCAGGCAAGGCATCTGAGGCCGTGTCACTCAGCTCGCCGAGGTCCACGCCTGACTCCGCCGCTCCGACCGCCACCGCCTCTGCTTCCGCTTCCGCTTCCACCTGCGCGATCGCCTCCGCAGCGGCGAGTTCCCGCTCGACACGCGAGAGTTCGGCGACCAGGTCCCCCTGCGCGTAGTCGGCGAGCCCGGACATGCCTACGCCCAGCAGTCGGATGCCCGTCGATGAGACCGTCGCGGCCGGTACCGCATCCTCGAGCAGCCTGATCGCCGCCTCCGTGACCAAGCGCTCATCGTCCGTCGGCGCGCCGAACGTCTCCGAGCGGGTGACCGTCGTGAAGTCGTGCCCGCGCGCCTTCACGGTGACCGTGCGGCCGGTGTGGCCCGAGGAACGCAGCCGACGCACCACGCGGTCGGCCAATTCGGTGACCGCCGCGCGCATCGCCGCCCGGTCGGCCAGGTCGTGCGGGTAGGTGTCCTCGGCGCTGATCGACTTGGTGGGCCGCTCCGGTTCCACGGCGCGCGCGTCCATGCCCCGGGCCAGCCGGAACAGCATTCCGCCCCACGCCACACCGAGCAGTGCGACGAGATCGGCCTCCGTCAGGACCCTGAGATCGGCAACTGTGCCCACGCCGATTCTGCGCAGCCGATCGGCGGTGGCGGGCCCGACACCCCACAGCGCGCGCACCGGCAACGGGTCGAGCCACTGCAGTTCGCCACCGGCCGGGACGATCACGCAACCGTCCGGCTTCTCGGCGTCGGAGGCGACCTTCGCGATGAGCTTCGAGGTACCGCCGCCGACCGATGCGGTAAGCCCGGTCCGCTGCGTAATCCGCTCCCTCAGCGCTTCGGCGACTTCCCGCACCTGTTCGGCGTTCTCGGGTGCTCCACTAGCCATCGCGGCCAGGTCCACGAACGCCTCATCAAGGCTGACCGGTTCCACGAGCGGCGAAAGCTCACGAAGCGTCCGCATGACCACGGTGCTCACGGCGTGGTACGCAGGGAATCGTGGATAGAGGTACGCCGCGTTAGGGCACAGCCGTCGGGCCAGCGCGGTGGGAATGGCCGAGCGCACGCCGAAGACACGCGCTTCATAGCTGGCCGTTGAAACCACGCCGCGCAGCCCCACACCGCCTACGATCACCGGTTTTCCGCGCAGGCTCGGCTTGTGCTGCTGCTCGACCGCCGCGTAGAACGCGTCCATGTCCACGTGCAGCACCGACGGCGCCTTGCGCGTCGCTGCGGGCGGTGAACGGTCCATGTCTCTATGGTCCCGCCTGGCACTGACAATGCCCATGCACGCCTGACCACGGAAAAAACGCGGATTCGTCGCGTCCAGCCACCTCCCGACTGCGTTAAGCGGTCAAGCTCGGTGCGGATGTTGCGACTCGGATACGGAAACGCAGAGGGCCGCGACGGTCACCCGCCACGGCCCTACTATCCACGTGTCCGCACAGCCGGAGGCTCAATCCGACGTCGTCACCAGGTCCGTCCTTCGGCTCACGCTCGGTGACGGGCGCTCCCCGCTCAGGGTTGGGAGCGCGCGGCACCGGGCGCACCGGTCCCGGCGGACTCCGCACCTAGGCGGAGCACTGATAACGATAGGGTCACAGGGGCATAACCGCCAAGTCCTGCGCGCAAACTCGGTCGGGTTTGTGCCGCACTCGCCCGACCCGATTCGCGTCGCCCCAGGTCAGCGAATTCCGCCCGGTGAAACTGCGGCCTAGACCACACTCCCGCTTTCACGGCCGCAACCGGTACCGGGGCCGTGTAACGGTGCTGCCGCGCGTTACCGCGTGGCAGCACTCGAACAGAGGCGGTGACAGTCCGTCAGGTCACCGGGTCGGCTTCCGGTCAGCTCTCCGCAGCCCAGCCCGGCATCGGGAATCCGGTCAGCAGATCCCTGATCTCCCCCGCGACCTTCTCCAGGTCCGCGGTGACCTCGGGCTCCTTGAGCCCGTCCAGCGAGCCCGCCCGCGCCGCGACCGCGACCGCCGCGTCGATCCAGCCCGCTACCTGCGCCATGTTCTCGGTGGCCAGCCCGCGCGTGGTGATCGCGGCCGAGCCGAGGCGAAGGCCGGAGGGGTCGAAGGGGCGACGCGGGTCGAAGGGCACCGTGTTGAAGTTCAGCTCGATGCCGGCCGCGTCCAGCGCCTTGGCCGCGACCTTGCCGGTCACGCCCTTGTTCGTCAGGTCCACCAGCAGCAGGTGGTTGTCCGTGCCGCCGGAGACCAGGTCGAAGCCGCGTTCGGCGAGCGCCTCGCCGAGCGCCTGGGCGTTCGCGACGATGTTGGCCGCGTAGTCCTTGAACGAGGGCTGCGACGCCTCCTTGAGCGCCACCGCGATGGCTGCGGTGGTGTGGTTGTGCGGGCCGCCCTGAAGGCCCGGGAAGACCGCCTTGTCGATGGCCTTGGCGTGCTCGGCGGTGGACAGCAGCATCGCGCCGCGCGGGCCGCGCAGGGTCTTGTGCGTGGTTGTGGAGATGACGTCGGCGTGGCCGACCGGCGACGGGTGCGCACCGCCCGCGACAAGACCCGCGATGTGCGCCATGTCGGCCAGCAGGATCGCGCCGACCTCCCGGGCGATCTCGGCGAAGGCCGCGAACTCGATGGTGCGCGGGATCGCCGTGCCGCCGCAGATGATCAGCTTCGGCCGCTCGCGCAGCGCGATCTCACGCACGTCGTTCATATCGACCCGGCCGGTCTCCTTGCGCACGCCGTAGTGCACCGGCCGGAACCATTTGCCGGTGATCGAGACCGGCGAGCCGTGCGTCAGGTGGCCGCCCATCGGCAGGTCCATGGACAGGACCGTGTCGCCGGGGCTGAGGAAGGCGAGGTAGACGGCGAGGTTGGCCGGCGAGCCCGAGTACGGCTGCACGTTGGCGTGCTCGGCGCCGAACAGCGCCTTCGCCCGCTCCACGGCCAGCGTCTCGACCGGGTCGATGATCTGCTGGCCCTCGTAGTAGCGCTTGCCGGCGTAGCCCTCGGAGTACTTGTTGGTCAGGACGGTGCCAGTGGCTTCGAGGACCGCGGTGGAGACGTAGTTCTCCGAGGCGATCAGCCGGATCTTCTCGTATTGGCGGCGCGCTTCGGCCTGGACCAGGCCGGCGATTTCCGGGTCGGTCGCGGCGAGGTGCGGTACGGCGGGCTCGTGCATGTCTGCCTCCATCGTTCACTGAATCTACGGTGGGGCGAACACCCAGGCGCACGGTGCCCACTCGGAACGGCGAGCCGCTTCCCGGTGGTTACGTCCACCTAGTCGGCCTGTCTCCCACGCCGAAGCGCCAGTCGCAGCTCGCCGGAAACGATCCTACCGACCGGCCCGCACCAGCGTCCCCACGCATTCCACATGATGCGTCATCGGGAAGAGGTCGAAAGCGCGCAGGTCGGCCAGGGTGTATCCATGCTCGGCGAAGTAGGCCACGTCCCTGGCCAGCGCCGCCGGATCGCAGGCGACATAGGCGATGACGCGGGGGCGCAGCCGCGCGATCCGCTCGACCACGCCGCGTCCGGCTCCGGAGCGCGGCGGGTCCAGCACGACGACCTCGGCCTCGAAGTCCTCCGGCGCCTGATCCAGTGCCTTGTCGACCCGCTCCTCGACGATGACCACCTGCTCGAAGCCGGCCAGGTTCGCGGTCGCGTCCGCTACGGCGGCCGCCTCGGACTCGACCGCGACGACCTCGCCATCTGCGCCAACCGCTTCGGCCAGGCTCGCAGCGAAGAGGCCGACGCCACAGTACAAGTCCATCGCGGTCTCCCCCGGCTGCGGCTTAACCACATCCATGACCGCCTTGACGAGCACGTCGGCCGCTGCCGGGTGAACCTGCCAGAACCCCGAGCCGCTGACTTTCCACGTGCGACCGGCGGCGACCTCACGCACGTGCGCGCGGCCGTGAATGCGTTGTGTGCCGCCCTTACCGTCCCCGCGCAGGACCGAGACGGGGACGTCCAGCTCGACGAACGGCACGCGCTGGCCCGGCTGCGGAGTCACCACGACCGTGCGGTCCGATGAACCGGTCGCCGCGATGACCTCAACGCCAGCCATGTCCGGCCACGCACGGGACTCCACACCAACTTGCTCGACCTCAGGCGTAGCGATGATGCAGTGGTCAATCGGCACGACGTCATGCGAGCGGTGCTTACGCAGCCCGATGCGCCCTTCGTCGTCCACCGCGAACTGAACGCGACTACGCCAGCCAAGACCGTCAGCACTTCCCGGGATCTCCTCGACCACGACCTCGCGGTCGATCTTCGCGAGCCGATGCAGCTGCTCGGTGATCACCGCGGCCTTGAGCCTGCGCTGCGCCTCGGGCGTCACGTGCTGCCAGTCGCAGCCCCCGCACTTACCCGGTCCCGAGAACGGGCACGGCGCCTGCACACGGTCGGGAGAGGCCGTCAGCACCTCGACGGCGTCGGCTCGCAGGAAGCGATCGCCCTCGGTGCCTTCCGTCACCTCCACGACGACCCGCTCACCCGGGAGCGCGTGCCGTACGAACACCGCCCGGCCCTCGTGCCGCGCGACACAGAAACCGCCGTGCGCCACTGCGCCCACTTCCACCTCAAAGCGCTCCCCGGCAAGGCTTGGTCCGGCGACTTTCTCGTCCGCGCGGCCCGCCCGCGGCTGCCTTGCTGACGAGTTCGCACGAGCCGAGTTCGTGCGGGAGGCGTAACGAGCGGGCACTGGGGGATCCGATCTACAGCGGAGGACCGTGCCGGGCGGCTCGGTCGGGCTCAAATACCAGGGTAGGACCTGCGGCACGCCCCGCCGGACGGCCGCGAACCCCGCCCTGGGCCGCGCGCCCGACAGATGATAGACACAGAGCGGCAAGACGCCTGTGCGCCCGTCCGGCGCGTACGAGCGCGCCACAACCGACCGAGGAGACCACGCAGTTGCATATCGTGATCATGGGCTGCGGCCGCGTGGGTTCCGCGCTGGCCCTGAGTATGGAGGACCTGGGCCACTCGGTCGCCGTGGTCGACCAGGATCCGAACGCCTTCCGCCGCCTCGGCACGGGTTTCGCCGGACGGCGGGTGACCGGCACCGGCTTCGACCGGGACACGCTCAACGAGGCCGGCATCGAGGGCGCGGAGGCTTTCGCCGCGGTTTCCAGCGGAGACAACTCGAACATCCTGGCCGCGCGGGTCGCCCGGGAGACCTTCGGCGTGGAGAACGTCGTCGCCCGCATCTACGACCCGCGGCGCGCGGAGATCTACCAGCGACTCGGCATCCCCACCGTGGCCACGGTCCGGTGGACCGCCGATCAGATGCTGCGCCGGCTGCTACCCGCCGGGGCGGACGAGCACTGGCGCGACCCTTCCGGCACGGTCGTCCTCGCCGAGGTAAACCTGAGCCCGGGCTGGGTCGGCCACCGTGTCTCACGCCTCGAAGACGCTGCGGGAGTGCGTATCGCGGCCATCACTCGCCTTGGGCACGGCATGCTGCCCAGCAACGACACCGTGCTGCAAGAGGGCGACCTCGCGCACGTGGCATTGCTCGCCTCGGAGTTGCCCAAGGTCGAGGAGATCTTCGCGAAGGGACCGGGACACTGATGCGCGTCGCCATTGCCGGAGCCGGCAACGTGGGCCGCTCGATCGCCGTGGAGTTGCTGGAGAACGGGCACGAGGTGCTGCTCATCGACAAGGAACCGCACCAGATCGCGGTGGACGAACTGCCGCGCGCCGAATGGCTGCTGGCCGACGCCTGCGAGATCGTCTCGCTGGACGAGGCCGGGCTGCAGCGCTGCAATGTCGCGATCGCCGCGACCGGCGACGACAAGGTCAACCTGGTGGTCTCGCTGCTGGCCAAGACCGAGTACGGGGTGCCTCGCGTGGTGGCCCGGGTCAATCACCCGAAGAACGAGTGGCTGTTCAACGACGCCTGGGGCGTGGACGTAGCGGTCTCGACGCCGCGGTTGATGTCGGCGCTGGTCGAGGAGGCCGTCTCGGTCGGTGACCTGGTGCGCCTGCTGCGCTTCAGCCAGGGCGACGCGAACCTGGTGGAGCTGACCCTGCCGGCCGACGCGCCGCTGGTCGGCACGGGGATCGGCGAGGTTTCCTGGCCGGAGGACACCGCGCTGGTCGCGGTCCTTCGCGGCGGCCGCGTGCTGGTCCCGAGGCCGGAGAACCCGCTGGAGGCGGGCGACGAGTTGCTGTTCGTCGCGGCTCCGGATCGCGAGCAACAGTTGGAGGAACTGCTCTCGACGCAGTAGGGGCACGCCCCTGCGGCGAGGAAAGTTGCACCGAAACTGACGCCCCGTCGGCTGACTTCTCCGACTTCTCGGAGCAGGCAGCCGACGGGGCGCTTCGTTCAGTTCGGTAACACGCAATTCTTAGAGGTTCAGGAGGCCTGCGCGGGCAGCGGTGCCTTCTTGATGATGCGCCAGCACACGAACACGACCGCGAGGTAGAGCGGATACCCGAGGACGACCTTCGCGGCGCCCAGCGCAGTCAACTGATTCCCCAGATAGAGCGGGATCTCGATGGCCACCCGCAGCGCGAACATCCCGGCAAGCAGCCAGGTGGAGATCGTGAACACGCGCAGCCGCTCCGGATGCTCCCGCCAGGTCATCATCTCCCCAGTGATCGGACCGATCACCACGCCGACGATCGGCCAGCGTGCCACGGCGCTCACGCTGAACAGCACCGCCTCACCGAGGTTGAGCAGCACACCGGGCAGATAGAAGTTCTTCGCCTGGCCCGTGTACTTGGCGAACGCTGCACACAGCACGACGCCGAACAGCCCGCTCAGCGCGTGCTGGAGCTTGTCCCGCTGCGCCAGCCGCACCACGGTCAGCACGGCCGCGACGGCCACGGCCGACCACAGCGAGGTATTCAGATTCGTCGTCGCCGTGTAGACGATGATGAACACGACGCTCGGCAACCCGGCCTCGGTGAGCCCACGCTTGCCGCCGAAGTTGGCGAGGATCGACTCCTGGTACGCGGCCAGGCGTTCCTCGTGGCTGACGTCGCCGGCTTCTGCCGAGGCGCCATCACGCGGATCCGGCACGCCGGTTTGCGGAGCGACGGTGCCCGATTGAGGAGCAAAAGGGGACGGAGCCGCCTCGGGCGGGGGGAAAGCTGACATGCCGTGCATCGTAACCAAACACACCGCGGCGGAGGGGGATCCGGCCGAATCAGCACCGGATTCGATTCCCGCCGCCGCGGTGAAAAACCAGTCTTCTACCTGACTTCGGTGATCTCCGGTCCGCGCTGGAACGGGTCGAGCCCCCCGCTGTACGGCGAGGCCGCCTCTTCCTCTTGAACCGGCTCGGTGGGCTGGGCGTTCTTAGGCATCGTCATCGGAATCGGGTCACGCGGCGCCATCGCCTCGGTGCCGCGCACGACCACGATCTCCCGGAACACCTGGTCCACCCCCGCAGCGGCGTCCGGCTGTACCGCACCGAGGCCGTACACGACACCACGCAGGAACCAGCGCGGCCCGTCCGCGCCGACGAAACGCATGACCTGGATGCCCTGGTTGCCGTCAGGTAGCCGGACCGGCACGCGCGCGCGCAACTCCGGGCCGAGCTGGCCGATGCCGCGGTCGACGATCCCGCCCTGCTTGGTGATCTCCACCGCGATCTCGTCGCACACGTCGGTCCAGATGCCCTCGCTACGCGGCGCCGCGAAGGCGTTCACCTGGAGCGCGCTCTGCCCGAGCTCGATCCGGATGGCCACCAGCTGGCCCTGCTCGGTCATCTCGACCCGGATGTTGCCGGCCGCCGGAACCAGCAGTCCACCGAAGTCGATCCGGCCTTCGTGAGGGTCGTCGAGCTCCGTCGCGTCCCAGGGCCCGTTCTCCCGGCCGGAACCCTCCTCAGGGGCCCGCCGCGCGCCGCCCTGCGCGTCCTCGTAGACGTCGTCGGCCGACTCCTCGAAGCCGTCGTCCGGCTCCGCGTCGCGCCCTCGCCGTCGGAACATCGTCTCGTCTCCCCATCCTGTAACCACTGTCCGCGGCTGTCCGCGTCCGACTGTAGATCGCCGCGCCGCGCCTACCGGCCGGTGGATCCGAACCCGCCCGTGCCACGCGCCGTATCCGGCAACTGCGCGACCTCGCGGAAGCGGGCCCGCTCGACCCGCTGCACCACGAGTTGGGCGATCCGGTCCCCCCGGTGGAACACCACGGGGGCATTCCGGTCCAGATTGACCACGATCACCTTGACCTCGCCACGGTACCCCGCGTCCACCGTTCCGGGGGAGTTGACCAAGCCCACTCCGTAGCGGGCGGCGAGACCGGAGCGGGGATGCACGAACGCTGCGTAACCCTCCGGCAGCGCGAGCGCCAGACCGGTGGGCAACACTGCCCGCTCGCCCGGCTCGACAACGGCGTCCACGGCGGTACGCAAGTCCGCGCCGGCGTCACCCATATGGGCGTACGTCGGCAAGGGAAGGCCTGGGTCGAGGCGGGTGACCAGAACGTCCACGTCGGCACCCGGCATGTCCCCGGCGACCACCATTCCGCCACCCACACCGTCCGGGTCAGTGGCGGAAACGGCCTGCGGCTGCGCGCGCGCCAGTTGATCCGTCACGGGTTCACCTCGAAGGCACGCAGCATCCGATAGTCGTCTGGATTGTCCAAGACCGCTTGGACCTCCTCCGCGCGGCCGTGCTTGGCGAAATGGCCAAGCCGCACCTCGACGAACAGCGCGGTCGCCTGCGCCGCTAGTTCACCGTCCGGACTGTCGAGCCGGCCTTCGGCGCGGTGGTAGAGCTTTCGGCCGTGCACGCCCACGCAGCGCGCGGAGAAGTGCACGGTACTGCCGAGCGGGACCGGCCGGACGAAGTCGGTCTCCAGGCGGCCGGTGACCGCGGGGATCCGCATCATCCAGTGCAGAGCGCCCATGACCTCGTCGAAGGCGAGCGAGAGCAGGCCGCCGTGGATGAGCCCGGGCGCACCCTGATGCGGCGGACCAACTTCGAACTGCGCCCGCACCGCGACGCCCTCGTCGGCGAACATCCGCAGGTGCAGGCCGTTGGGCTGCTCCTCACCGCAGGCGAAGCACATCGGATAGTGCTGGCCGAGCTCGGTGCCCGGAGCCGGTGCCTGCTCGTGGCGCTGCGGGGACTCGGCGTCCGGTGGCGGTGTAGTCGGCGTGACCGGCCCTGAAATGCCCGCAGCGGCGGCGTGCGGTACGGCGTTGGGTGCGGGCTGCTGGCTCAGGTCGGATCTGCTCACGCCGCAGACATTACTCGCGAGTCACCTTGCGTCTGTCTCCGGCAGGGGCGGGTTCTTCGGCCCGCGCACGGTGTGTGACGCTAGGCCACATGAACTCACAGCTCGAACAGTCTGTGCCGAACCAAGGCGGGAGCGGCGGGCCCGCCACGGGCGGCGCCGGCACGCGTTATCGGGAAAAGCTGCGCGCGCCGCTCTCCTACTGGTTCATCGGCTTCCTGTTCGGGCTGAGCTTGGCGATCATCATGCTCGTGATCGGCCCGTGGTGGTCGCTCGGCGCCTTACTCGTCGGGACGGCGCTGAGCGAGTACGCGGTGGTGGCCTACGGCAATCAAGTGATCGAGATCTCCGCGGACGGCACACTCACCGCCGGAACCGCGACGCTGCCGGCATCGGCCTTGGGTGCGGCTGTCGCGCTCGACGAGGAGCGCGCCCGCGCGCTGCGGACGTACGAGGCGGATCCGCGGGCGTTCCTCCTGCTACGCAGCTACATTTCGACCGCGGTGCGCGTCGAGATCACCGACCCGTCGGACCCGACTCCCTATCTCTATCTGTCCAGCCGCCGGCCGAAGCAACTCGCGGCGGTGGTCAACGCGCTCCCACGCTGACCACCGCCGACGGCCCGGACGCCCGGAGACGCCGCCCACCCGCCGGCGGCGACCCGGGTTATGCGCAGTCGCGGCAGATGCTCTGCCCGTTGCGCTCGTACGCCAGTTGCGACTGGTGGTGCACCAGAAAGCACTTGGCGCAGGTGAACTCGTCGGCCTGGCGCGGCAGCACCCGGACGCTGAGCTCTTCATTGGACAGGTCGGCGCCGGGTAGCTCCAGCGACTCGGCGTCGCCCTCGTCCAGGTCCACGACGGCCGCGGTCTTGTCGACCCGGCGGGCCTTCAACTCCTCCAGCGAGTCCTCGCTGAGCTCGTCGTCGG
Organism: Actinocrinis sp.; assembly: GCF_035605935.1. Lineage (GTDB taxonomy): Bacteria > Actinomycetota > Actinomycetes > Streptomycetales > Catenulisporaceae > Actinocrinis. Next base: position 22,744 of record NZ_DATNGK010000263.1, read on the forward strand.
TCTTGCGTGGCGTGTCGTAATCGGTGGCCATTTCTCCCTCTCCCCCTTCAGGCGGTTCTCTCGTTCTGGGCACGTAACGTTTCGGGAGCCGGACTTGTGCCCGATCCGAGGCGCAGATTTTGCCGTACTTCAAGGGGTGTTACGCAACCGACACCCTCTGCCGTCCGCCGAAAGGGTGATCTGGCAGGATTGGCCGACCTCCGCTGTCTGCCGCCTACCCCGTCATGGAAGGTTTTCCCCATGCCGATCTACGCTTTGGGCGACCATGTTCCCACCCTTCATCCAGACGCCTTCATCCACCCGGACGCCGTGGTGATCGGGCAGGTCAGCGTCGGGGCGGGGAGCACCGTGTGGCCGGGCGCGGTGCTGCGTGGAGACTATGGAACCATCACGGTCGGGGAGCGCACATCGGTTCAGGACGGCGCAGTGGTGCACGCCACGGAGGAACTCGCCACCGTAATCGGCTCCGAATGTGTAATCGGTCACATCGCGCACCTTGAGGGGTGTTTGGTCGAAGATCGCTGCCTCATCGGCTCAGGGTCGGTGGTGCTACACCGAGCAGTGATCCGCAGCGGAGCGCTGGTTGGTGCGGGGGCGGTGGTGTCTCCCGGGACGGAGGTTCCCGGCGGGGCGATGGCCTTGGGCGTCCCGGCGAAGATCCGGACCGATGCGGTACCGCCGGGCGCTTTCGACGACGCGGTGGCGCGGTACGTGGCCAACGGCGCTCACTACGCGAAAGAGCTACGGCGGATCGGCTGACCGGTCCGGCGCGTCAGACCACGCGACTCGGGGCCGGGACCCAGACGCGGACGATCAAGCCGCCCTCGGTGCGCGGCTGCACTGCGATGCGGCCGCCGTGCGCGGAGACGATGGCGCGAACGATCGACAGGCCGAGTCCCGCGCCGCGGTCCGCGGGATCTTTTGGACCTTTGCCGTTGGCGTGGAACCTGCGGAAGGGCTCGAAAAGGCCCTCCGCTGCCGATTCGGGCACGACCGGCCCGCTATTGGCCACGACGAGCAGACCGTGCGTCTGTTGGTCGTAGGTGACCACGTCGACCCAGCCGCCAGGCACGTTGTACCGCAGCGCGTTCTGGATCAGATTGGTTGCTACCCGCTCCAGGAGTGGCCCATCGCCGAACGCCGAGGCGCGCCCCAAGTCTGTCCGCACGACGACTTCGCGTTCCGCCGCTTCGGCTTCGCACTGGGCAGCGGCGCGATGCGCGACCGCAGCGAGGTCCACAGGAGACGGATCGACGAGTGCGTTATCGGCGCGGGCGAGAGCGAGCAGCCCTTCGATCATGCGCTCCGAGCGTTCGTTCGTCATCAGCAGTGCCTTGGCAAGCTGCTCGGTCTGCGGGGACACGTCCGGGTCGGCGAGGGCGACCTCTAGCAGCGTGCGGTTGATCGCGAGCGGGGTCCGCAATTCATGCGAGGCATTGCCGGTGAAGCGACGCTGGCTCTGGAAGGCGAGGTCGAGGCGGTCGAGCATCTCGTCGAAGGTGTCGGCGAGTTCGCGCAGCTCGTCGCTGGGGCCGTCGAGTGAGATCCGCGTGCGCGAGGCGGCGTCCGGCCGGTGCGCGATACGACGGGCAGCGGCTGTGACGCGGCTCAGCGGCCGCAGCACCCGCCCTGCGATCCAGTAACCGGCGCCGAAGGCGACCACGCTGGTCGCGGCGAGGCCGAGCAACGAGGAGATGACGATGCCGTGCAGCGTTTCTGAGCGCTGGAGGTGGTTGCACTGGGCTGTCTGAGCGGCCGTCAGTCTTAGGCCGGCCGCCCGGTCCGCTTGGGTCAGAGTGCACCACGCAGGCAGATCGGCGCGTGGGTGGTTGAGGCGCCAGAGCACGAGCAGGTAGATGACGGCGATCAAAATGATCCCCGCGCCGACGAACAGCGAGCCGTAGATCAGCGTCAGGCGAGCGCGCACCGTGAGCCCGCGGCGACCTCCCGCCGTCACAGAACGGCGGCCAAAGGGCGGAGCGGCCTCGCTCACGGCCGTATAGTGCCCTGAGGCTGTCAGCGGCACGACGGTCCTGGCGAGGGGGTCTGGCGGGCCGGTCTGGCCGCTGCGTGACGCCGTCGGATCGACGGACGTCGCATTCGGGTCGATGTTCATCGTCACCTGCTCACGCGATGCGGTAACCAGCGCCGGGCACGGTAAGCACGACCGGCGGATCGCCGAGGCGCTTGCGCAGGGTCATGACGGTAACGCGCACCACGTTGGTGAACGGGTCCGCATTCTCGTCCCACGCCTTCTCCAACAGTCGCTCGGCAGTCACTGCGGTGCCGTCCGCGCGCATCAGCACCTCCAACACAGCGAACTCCTTGGGCGAGAGAGCGACCAGATGGCCGTCTCGGGTCACCTCGCGGCGCGCGGGATCCAGGCGCAGTCCCGCTCGCTCCAGCACCGGCGGAACCGGGGCGACCGACCGGCGGCCTAACGCGCGCACGCGAGCCACCAGTTCGGCGAACGCGAAGGGCTTGCCCAGGTAGTCGTCGGCGCCTAGGGAGAGTCCGGCTACCCGGTCGGAGACGTCCGAGGCGGCCGTGAGCATGATCACACGAGTCGGCGAACCCGAGGAGGCGATCAGCCGGCATACCTCGTCCCCGGACATAGCGGGCAGGTCCCGGTCGAGCACCACCACGTCGTAGTCGTTAACGCTCGTGCGCTCCCACGCCGAGGCCCCGTCATAGACCACGTCCACGGCCATGGCCTCGCGGCGCAGCCCGGTCGCGATGGCATCGGCCAGCAACTGCTCATCCTCGGCGACCAGCACCCGCATGATCCGTACGCCTCCAGGTAGCGCTCTGTGTTCTTATCAAATTCATAGTGCGGTCCAGTTCGAAGAAAACAGGCTGTCGCACCCGGCGTAAAAAGCAGGTCAAGAAAAACCGCGGCGCTCGGGAGTGGTTTGGCGGCAAGCGGCTTCGGGAACGCCTGAGCCAGATGGCTCAACCCCCCGAACGGGCGGCGTGGGCACGAACTCGTGAGTGCGGCAAGAACTTCAGCAAGTCCTCTGAGCAGTAACCACCCTCGTACGACTCAGGAAGGCGACCCCACATCCAGCGGCCGATCGGCCTCGACCTCCACGGCTTTGGGCGGCGCCCGGTCCCTCATCCGGCCCCCGCCCCTCCCCCGCGCAAGGAGCGAACCTATGGGAGAGTTCTCCATTCGTCTGCGTCAGCGCATCTTCGAAACGGAGACGGCTCTTCGCCGTGCGATGTACGCCAAGGACCCGTATGCGGTCCAAGTAGAGCAGGGCGAACTGGACTCCCTGCTGCGGATCGCGGCCGAACACGGCGTTGACGTGGCGCCATCCGTAGCGGCCTGATCCAGATTCAGGACAGCACTGCGTTACGTGAACCGCCCCGCGCCACCAACGGCGCGGGGCGGTTCACGTAACGCCACCTAGCCTCGTGCTCGTCCTGCACTGCTCAGAGAGCGGGCCTGTTAATAATCATCATCCGCGCCGAGCTCGACCAACGCTCCGTGCAACGCGGCGAAGGTGCCAGGCGGAGCCGCGATGGACATCTGCTCGCTCGACTCGGCGCCGTGGAAGCCCTCGACGATCGCCCCCGCCTCGGTGGCGATGAGCGTGCCGGCACAGCGGTCCCAGTGGTGCGTCCCGCGCTCGTAGTACCCGTCCACCCGCCCTGCGGCCACCGCGCAAAGATCCAGCGCCGCCGACCCGTTGCGGCGGATGTCACGCACCCGCGGCAGCAGTGCCCCCGCGATCGCTCCCTGGCGCTCTCGCCGCTCCGCGCGGTAGCCGAAGCCGGTAGCAACGAGCGCCGAGCCGAGATCCGCCGCAGGCCTTACGCGCAGCTTCGTGTCGTTACACCACGCCCCGGCGCCGCGCACAGCCGTGTAGAGCTCACCCAGACGCGGAGCCGCCACAACTCCGGCAACCGTCACGCCGTCGACCTCCACGCCCACGGACACCGACCAGTGCGGTAGGTCGTAGAGGTAATTCACCGTTCCGTCGATGGGGTCGATCACCCAACGCACCGCTCCGTGGCCCGGCTCGGCGCGCCCAGAATCGGCTCCGCCCTCCTCGCCGAGGAACGCGTCATCAGGCCGTTGCGCGAGGATCAGCTTGCGAATGAGCCCTTCGGCCGCGGTATCCATCTCGGTCACGACGTCCGTCGGGCTCGACTTGGTGTCCGCGACGCCGAGGTCCGCCGGCCGCCGCTCCACGGCGAGCCTGGCCGCCTCGGTGGCGGCGGCACGAGCCAACTCCAGCAGCTTCCAGGGGTCTGGCGACACGTCAGTCCGTTCAGTCGGCGTCGGTTGGGCGGCCGCGCGCATCAGTCCGACCCGCACAGTGCCGGTCGTTGGACACGCGGGTTAGGGCAGCATCCGGCGCGACACACGTCCGGCATCACGCCCAGGGCGCTGAGCACCTTCGGCTCCGGCTGCTCGCCGCGAGCACGCGCGGCGCGTTCGAGCACGAGGTCGCGGATTGCGGCGACGAATGCCGGGTCCGTCCCGACGGTCGCCGCCCGAGCGAAGGGCAGGCCAAGCTTGGCGGCCGTCGCGGCGGCCTCGGTGTCGAGGTCGTAGACGACCTCCATGTGATCCGAGACGAAGCCGATCGGGACCGCCACCGCCGCGGTCAATCCTTGAGCAGAGCGCTCACGCAGGTAGTCGCCGATGTCCGGCTCAAGCCACGGCTGGCTTGGCGGACCGCTGCGGCTGCAATAGGTGAGCGACCGCGGCCTGCTCACGATGCCGGTGGCTCGCTCTACGCCCTCTGCGACGAGGTCCGCGACGGCCTGGTGCTGTTCGACGTAAGGGCTCGACTCTGCCAGGACGAGCGGCAGCGAGTGCGTAACGAACACCAACTCGGCGGCATCGCGAACCGACTCGTCGAGCGTTGCCAACGCATCGACGGTCGAGCGGACCATGGGCTCTACGAAGCCGGGGTGGTCGTAGTACGCGCGGATGCGGTCCAGTCGCAGATCCGCAGTCGTCGCTCCGCCCGCTTCCACCGCCGCGGCCAGGTCCTCGCGATATTGCCGGCAACCCGAGTAAGACGAATACGCCGACGTGACGAACACCACGGCCCGCTGCACGCCGTCCTCAGCCATCCGGGCGAGCGTGTCGGCGACGTACGGGTCCCAGTTCCGGTTGCCCCAGTAAATCGGCAGGTCGAGCCCGTGCTGCCCGAAGTCTTGCTCAAGAGCGGCGATCAGCGCGCGGTTCTGCCCGTTGATCGGGCTGACCCCGCCGAATTGGAAATAGTGCGCGCCGACTTCGACCAGCCGCTCCTTGGGGATGCCCCGGCCGCGGGTGACGTTCTCCAGGAAGGGGACGACGTCGTCCGGACCCTCGGGCCCGCCGAAGGAAAGCAGCAGCAGGGCGTCGTACGGGCTGGCCAAAGACATGACGCCATCCTCGCACGCCCGGCTCGGGCGCAAACGCCGCGGTCGGCTAGCGTGGTAAAGGCGGCACAAGGTGGGGCGCAGCGTGGCGAGCAACATCAAAATTGCCTGAAGTCCCTTGACGCCCGGCCGCATGTCGCGTTGGCTACGCACCGCAGAACCAACCCGGGCGGCACAATTCCGCGCAAGAGCGCCTTGCACGGCAGGCCCGCGCGAGACCGCACGCCACCCCGCTGACTGATGAGATGGGCAATCGAGGCTGTGAGCACTGAGGCGACCTCCACGCCGACCCGCACGTGGACCAACTGGGCCGGCAACCAGAAGGCCCGGGTCAGGCGCATAGCCACTCCGTCAAGCGCCGCCGAGGTGGCGCAGACCGTGCGCGAGGCCGCGGCCCAGGGTCTGGCCGTCAAACCAGTCGGCAGCGGCCACTCGTTCACCCCTGTCGCAGTCACCGACGGCGTGCTCATCAGGCTGGACAATCTGACCAGGCTGCGGTCTGCGGACAAGTCATCCAGGCTGGTCACCGTCGAGGCCGGCATGGGCCTGTGGCGATTCAATGAACTGCTGGCGGAGCAGGGCCTCGCGCTGACCAACATGGGCGATATCCAGGCGCAGACGGTCTCGGGCGCGATCGGCACCGGCACGCACGGCACCGGCCGGTCAAGCGCGTCGATCGCCGCGCAGGTCGCAGGGCTCGAAGTGGTGCTGGCCGACGGTTCGATCGTGTCCTGCTCCGCCACCGAGCGTCCTGAGTTGTTCGAGGCGGCACGTATTGGCGTCGGCGCGATCGGTGTGATCACCGCGGTCACCTTCCGCACCGAGCCGGCGTTCCTGCTGGCTGCGCGCGAGGAGCCGATGCGCCTTGACGCGGTGTTCGAATCCTTTGACGAGCTCTGGCAGGACAACGAGCACTTCGAGTTCTGGTGGTTCCCGCACACCGACGCGACGATGCTCAAGCGCAACAACCGCACGGAAGGTCCGGCGGCCCCGCTCTCGCGCAGCCGGGTCTGGTTGGAGGACGAATTCCTGTCCAACACCTTCTTCTCCGGGCTGCTCAAGGCGGGCCGCAGCGCGCCACGCGCCGTGCCGGCCATCAACAAGCTGGCGGCGAAGGCACTGTCCGCGCGCAGCTACACCGACCGCTCGGACAAGGTGTTCACCTCGCCGCGCCGGTTCAAGTTCCTGGAGATGGAGTACGCACTGCCGCGCGAGGCCACCGTGCCCGCGCTGCGCGAGATCCGGCGGATGCTCCAAGACGCGGGTTTACGCATCGCGATTCCCATCGAGGTGCGCACCGCGCCGGCGGACGAGCTGTGGCTGTCGACGGCATACGGCCGCGACACCGCCTACCTGGCGTTCCACATGACCGAAGGCGTGAATCCGGCGGAGTACTTCGAGAACGCCGAGTCGATCATGGTCGCGTACGACGGCCGCCCGCACTGGGGGAAGCTGCACACGCGCGACCGCGAGTACCTGGCGTCGGCGTACCCGCGCTTCGACGACTTCCTCGCCGTGCGGGACAAGGCAGACCCACAGCGCGTATTCGCCAACGACTACACCAGGCGCATCTTCGGCGCCTGAAGCCACCTGACGGCTCGTTAGCTCTCAGTCGGCCTTCCCGGCGCAACGTCAGTTACCCACAGGCGAGTTCGAGCGCCGCCTCGTAGAGCCCTGAGCCGGTCTGTTCGAGCCAATGCACGTGCGGGTCGCGGCGGAACCAGGATTCCTGGCGCCGCGCGAATCGCTTGGTCTCCTTCACGGTCTGCTCGCGCGCCTCCTCCTCGGAGATTTCTTCAGCGAGGAAGGCCAGCACCTGCTTGTAGCCGAGGGCCCGGCTGGCCGTGACGCCCTCGCGCAGTCCGACGCGCTCTAACGCACGCACCTCGTCGACAAGCCCTCGCTCCCACATGACGTCGACGCGGTGCGTAATACGCTCGTCGAGCACGGCGCGGTCAGCCGTGAGGCCGAGGCGGAGCGTGTGCGGGTAATGCGGGCTGTGGCCCGGCAACGTCGCGGTGAACTGGCCGCCGGTCAGCTCGATCACCTCGAGCGCACGCACGATCCGTCGACCATTCGAGGGCAGGATCGCTGCCGCTGCGCCCGGGTCGGCCGCGGCGAGCCGCGCGTGCATTGCGGCGGAACCGACCTGCGCGAGCTGCGCCTCAAGCTCAGCGCGCAGCTCCGGATCGGTACCGGGAAACTCGAAGTCGTCCAGCGTCGCGTGTACGTAGAGTCCTGAGCCGCCTACCAGGATCGCCGGGCGGCCCTCTGCGAGCAGCCGATCGATGATCGAGCGCGCGAGGCGCTGGTATTCGGCTACCGCAGCGCGCTCGGTGACCGGCCAGATGTCGAGCAGATGATGCGGTACACCCTGCCGCTCGGTTTCAGTCAGCTTCGCCGTGCCGATATCCATGCCGCGGTAGAGCTGCATGGAGTCGGCATTGACCACCTCGCCGCCGACTTCCTGGGCGAGCGCAACGGCCAGGTCGGACTTGCCGACGGCGGTGGGACCGACCACGGCGATCACTGTCGGACGGCCGTGTCGCGCGTCGTTGCCGTCCTCACGCGCCTGGTCAGACGGCTCCGCCCCCAAGTGCCGCGTTTGCGTCTGCGCCTGTTCCGTCAATGGCCCTGTCACGGGCTCATTCTCCCAGTTCCGAGCTCCACTCTTCGCCGCGCGATGTCCTGTTATGTCACATATGCTCGGTAGATCGGGCCGCCGGAACACGGCGGCGTCACGACCGGAGGGCCAGACGATGGGCATCTTCGACAGGTTCAAACACAGCAGGAATCAGGGCGGCGGCTCGTCTACCGCGCTGATGGACCGCGCGCGCGGGATGCTGCACGGCCACGGCGACCAGGCCAACAAGGGCGTCGACAAGGCCGGGCAGATGATCGACGAGCGGACCGGCAACCGGTACACCGATCAGATCAACACGGGCACGAGCAAGGCAAAGGAGATGCTCGCCGAGGAGGACCAGGGTTCGGGGATGACACAAGATCCCGCCACCGGCGCTGACATGCCGCACCCCGAGATGGGCAGCATGCCCGGGGGCGACGTCCCGCAGCAGCCGCCGAGCTGAGCCGGACGGGACCGGGACCGGGCGTCTACGGCCGTTTTGCAGCTAGCGGGCGGCGGTCAGACGTCGACCGCCGCCGAGCCTCCCAGAACCCAGAGCGCCGCGAAGTAGCCGACGCCGTAAGGCGCGCAGCAGGAGAGCAATTCGCCGTGCCATTGCCGCTCACCCGGGTCGGACTCGCCGGCATCGGCGGCTCCGGCGAGTACCTGCCAGGGCGCGCGTCCTGCCGCCAGCAAGTCGCTCGCAGCCGTCGGATCGATGGCTGCGAGCGACTTCGTGTCCACAGCCGCAAGGGCGCGAGCGATCTCGTCATCGAAGGGCTCGGCGCGGTCGTCGAGGTAGCCGGGAGCCTTGAGCGTGCGCCGCGCAGAGCCGTCAGCCATGACCAGGAACGCCACCCGCTCGCTGCGCCTGGCCAATTCCCGACCCAACCGCGCGCACTCTGCTGGCTCGGTGTCCTCGCCGATCTCCCATGCCTCGCACGCAAAATCGGCCGATGACGCGGCTGCGTCGAGCAGCCATCTGCCAACCAGCAGGCCGCAGCACGGCTCGACGGCGGCGTCCTGACCATCCGGGGCGGCCCCGACTACGAAGTCCACGCCGAAGCGGCGGAACGTGCCCTCAAGCCGCCCTACGCGTGCGCCTGATCCAGCGCCGGGCGCGATCACGACGAGCAGATCCGGATTTCGAGTCGACACACGCGTCACGACGTCCAGACACGCCTCACGGACGTCCGCTAGTTCGTCAGCCGCGCCGCCGGCGACTTCAGGGACAAGCAGAGGCGTCTGCGGGCACACTGCGGCCGCAACCAACATGCTGCTATCCCGCTCAGCCGCACACAGACGCGGCGGGCAGCGGCGCGGGAATGCCGACGCCGGGCATCCCGAGTGAGACAACCGGCTTGTCGTCCTTGGCCGCGTTACGCGCCTCCCAGGCGTCGCCCGAGCGCATGCGCCGCAGCGTGCGTACCGCGCTGCCGCCATCCTCCCCGTCGGCGACGAGGTGGTGCGGCGCTGCGTACGTGATCCGGGCCGTCACCAGGTCACCGGGGCGAGGCCGTTGCGCGTCATCCAGCGCACCGGTCGTCGCGTCTCCGACCCCGAAGTGCACGAGCCGGTTGTCGCGAGCCCGGCCGGACATGCGGTGAGTCGAGCCGTCCTTACGGCCTTCGCCCTCGGCCACCAGGAGTTCGACCTCGGTGCCGACGAGCTTGCGGTTCTCCGCCCAGGAGATCTCCTCCTGCAGGTCGACGAGCCGCTGGTAACGCTCCTGGACGACCTGCTTCGGGACCTGGGCGTCCATCTCGGCGGCCGGGGTGCCAGGGCGCTTCGAGTACTGGAAGGTGAAGGCCGACGCGAATCGAGACTCGCGCACGACGTGCAGCGTCTGCTCGAAATCGGCCTCGGTCTCGCCCGGGAAGCCGATGATGACGTCAGTCGTGATCGCCGCGTGGGGGATGGCCTTACGCACCCGCTCGATGATGCCTAGGTACCGCTCCTGTCGGTAGGAGCGACGCATGGCGCGTAGCACGGAGTCCGAGCCGGACTGAAGCGGCATGTGCAACGACGGCATCACGTTCGGCGTCTCCGCCATGGCCGCGATCACATCATCGGTGAAATCACGCGGATGCGGGGAGGTGAAGCGAACCCGCTCCAAGCCCTCGATCTGCCCGCAAGCGCGCAGCAGCTTGGAAAACGCCTCGCGGTCCCCGAATTCTGAGCCGTAAGAGTTCACGTTCTGCCCGAGCAGCGTGATCTCCACGACGCCCTCGGCGACGAGCGCCTCGATTTCGGCCAGAATCTCGCCTGGCCGCCGGTCCCGTTCGGTACCTCGCAGCGCCGGCACGATGCAGAAAGTGCACTTGTTGTTGCAGCCGACCGAAACCGAGACCCACGCCGCGTAGGCGGACTCACGGCGGGTCGGCAGCGTCGAGGGGAAGACTTCCAGCGCCTCGGCGATCTCGACCTGCGCCTCCTCCTGCACGCGCGCGCGTTCGAGCAGCACCGGTAGGGCAGCGAGGTTGTGCGTACCGAAGACGACGTCGACGTAGGGCGCGCGTCGCACCACCTCGCCGCGGTCCTTCTGCGCGAGACAGCCGCCGACCGCGATCTGCATACCGGGCCGCTGTGCCTTAACCGAGGCGAGGTGCCCGAGGTTGCCGTACAGCCGGTTGTCGGCGTTCTCGCGCACGGCGCAGGTGTTGAAGACCACCACGTCGGCCGTCTCGCCGTGATCGGCGCGCTCGTAGCCGGCGCTCTCCAGTAGACCGGAGAGCCGCTCAGAGTCGTGCACGTTCATCTGGCAGCCGTACGTGACGATCTCGTACTTCCTGGAGGAGGACATCCCAGCCGAACCACTCTCATCCGCGACGCGTGAGCCGTGTGACGGCCACCTGACGCATTTTGCCACGTCGAGTCGCGAAACCGTCCTTCGCGCAGGCCGTGGGCTCGCTCCGGGCGCCGGCCACGGCCCCGTTACCCGACCGTTATCGCCCGTTGTGACGAATAAGCCTGACAGGCGCTACCTTTCCACACCGGGAAACGCAGTCGGGGCGGCACCGGTGTGAGGGGCGGAACTGTGCGACGACGGGGATTGCTGGGATTGCTGCTCGCGGTGGGGCTCACGGCGGGTACGGCGGGATGCGTAACCATCTCCCCCATCGCGGCGACCGGTGACTTTCCGGTGGCCGGCGGGGTGAAGCTGGACAACTCGTCGACCTTTCAGCGGATGGTGGCGCGCGATCAGGGCAAGGGCCGCATCGTCATCGGGGTGAAGAACGATCAGCCCGGGCTCGGTTATTACGACGAGAACAGCAAGGCCTACACCGGCTTCGACATCGAGATCGCCGAACTGATCGCGGCCGGGCTCGGCTTCAGCCGCGCGCAGATCCAGTTCTTGCCGGTGACCTCGGCGAACCGGGAGAACGCGCTGCAGAACGGCTCGGTCGACCTGGTGGTGGCGTCGTACTCGTATACGGCGGCCCGCGCGCAGGTCGTCTCGTTCGCCGGCCCCTATTTCGAGACGATCGATGGCCTGCTGGTGCGGTCGGACGAGAACATGACGAGCCTTGGTTCGCTGACGGCGAGCGACAACGTCTGCTCGACCTCGGGCTCGAACTCGATCAGTCCGCTGAAGTCGCTGACCAATGCTCAGCTGGTGCCCCGCAGCACCTTCTCCGAGTGCGTGAGTGCGCTGAAGCAGCACGCGGTGGACGGGGTGTTCACCGATCTCGCGGTGCTGGCCGGGTACGCGGCCCAGGATCCCGAGCATCTGCGGTTGATCGCGATCCCGCAGGCCGCGGCGCCGCAGCTGTACGGCATCGGCCTGCCGCTCGGCGATGACCTGCTGCGCCGGAAGATCGACAGCATCCTGGTCGCCGCGGAGAATGACGGCACCTGGCAGGCGATTTTCAACGCCACGTTGGCGCCGTCGGGTATTCAGCCGATCGCGCCGCCGGACGGTGTGTGGACGCCGAAGTCCTGAGCCAGTAGCCGCGCTGGTCGCGGATGCGGTAAGGCCGTGCTCAGCTCGCACCGCGCTCAGTCGGCGCCATGCTCAACGTGCACCAGGCTCAGCCCGGTCCGAACGCGGCGTCGTCGACCTCGCACTCGCTGAAGGCATCCGCGGCGGCTTCTGCCACTTCCTGTTCCTCGGCGGCTTCCTGGATCACGTGGCGCACCGCACGGGACACGATCGCGCCCGAATAGCCTTTGCGCGCGAGGAATCCGGCTAAGCGGCGAAGCTTTACTTCGGCGGGCACGGCGGGCATCCGGTCGTACCGGGCGCGGGCGATCCGGCAGGCGGTTTCGAATTCCTGCTCGGGATCGAGCGCGCCGACCGCGTCCGCAACGACGTCGTCTGCCACGCCGCGGCGGCGCAGCTCCGCGGAGAGGGCTCGGCCGCCTTGTCCGCGGATTCGGTGCCTGGATTCGACGAAGGCTTCCGAGTAGCCGACGTCGTCGATCAAGCCGACCTCTTCGAACCGGTCCAGCACCGCTTCAGCCGCTTCGGGCGCGATGCCCTTGCGTTGCAGGAGTGCGGCCAGTTGGCCTCGGGTCCTGGCTGCTCTGGAGAGGGCGTCCAAGGCGATTCGGCGGGCAGCCGCTTCTCCGCCTCCCGCCGATTGCGATGCCTCATCCGCACCGTGCCCATCGGCCCACTGCGGTGCGGCATCGCGACTACTGCCATCAGTCCGAGCCGGTGCCGGACCCGCGGCGTCGCCGCCGACCGAGTCCGTCAGCGCGTGCCGACCGTCATCGCCGCTGGCCCACTCCGGCATTGCGCCCCGGCTTACGCCACCAGCCCAAGCCGGCGCAGTGTCCCAGCCTTCATCATCACCCTGTCGGAACTGGCCGCCGCTACTCGGCGACCGCCGCCGAGCACGCCGCTCGCGCTGACCGCCACCGCCCGCACCCGCGCCGAAGCTCGGGCCCGCGTCCGGCCGGTGACGGTCGTCGGCTCGGCTGGTCACAGCCCGGCTGCGTCAGTGCTCGCCGCCTTGGTCCGCGATCGCGTGGGCTTCACCGGAGCCTCCACCTCGGCCGCGGCAACCGGCTTGGCGTCCACGGCGGGCGCGTCCAACTGCGGGCCGACGCCCAGTTTCTCCTTGATCTTCTTCTCGATCTCGTTGGCGATGTCCGGGTTGTCCTTCAGGTAGGTGCGCGCGTTCTCCTTGCCCTGCCCGAGCTGCCCGTTCTCGTAGGTGTACCAAGCCCCGGACTTGCGCACGAAGCCGTGCTCGACGCCGAGGTCGATCAGGCCGCCCTCGCGGCTGATGCCGTGGCCGTAGACGATGTCGAACTCGGCCTGCCGGAAGGGCGGGGCCACCTTGTTCTTCACGACCTTGACCCGGGTGCGGTTGGCCACCGCGTCCTGACCGTCCTTCAGCGTCTCGATGCGACGCACGTCCAGCCGCACCGAGGCGTAGAACTTCAGCGCCCGGCCACCGGTCGTCGTCTCCGGCGAGCCGAACATCACGCCGACCTTCTCGCGCAGCTGGTTGATGAAGACCGCGGTGGTCTTCGAGTGGCTCAGCGCACCGGTGATCTTGCGCAGCGCCTGGCTCATCAGCCGGGCTTGCAGACCGACGTGCGAGTCACCCATCTCGCCTTCGATCTCGGCGCGCGGCACCAACGCGGCCACCGAGTCGATCACGATGATGTCGAGCGCGCCAGAGCGGATCAGCGTGTCCGCGATCTCCAGGGCCTGCTCGCCGTTGTCCGGCTGCGAGATGTACAGGTTCTCGGTGTCGACGCCGAGCGCCTTCGCGTAGATCGGGTCGAGGGCGTGTTCGGCGTCGATGAACGCGGCCAGGCCGCCGGCCCGCTGTGCGTTGGCGACCGCGTGCAGGGCCACGGTCGTCTTTCCGCTGGATTCCGGGCCGTAGATCTCGACGACGCGCCCGCGCGGCAATCCGCCTACGCCCAGGGCCACGTCGAGCGCGATCGCCCCGGTCGGGATGACGTCGATCGGTGCACGCGTCTGGTCACCCATGCGCATCAGCGAGCCCTTGCCGAACTGCCGCTCGATCTGCGCGAGGGCCGCGTCGATCGCCTTCTCCCGATCGGTTGACGCCGCCATGGTTTCTCTCGCCTCCGTGTGTTGGTACCGCGGTCTGGGGCCGCCGGTTCGCTGGTTGCGACGAGAACGCTACCGGCCACCGCCGACAACAACGCCGCCTCCGTGGAGCGCACCCGTCCCGGTGGCTCCCGGATTCCGCGACCACCGTTCAGTGGTCACTGTTTCACGCCGCCGGGGCCGCGGGTGCGGAAATGCCAAAAATCCAGGCAAACCAGTCTGCACGGCACCGGGGACGTCCGTTCGATCTAGAACTATAGTTCGAAGTCTATCCGTCAGCACTGACATCTCCATAAGACCTCGGCGCGGCGTGTCCAGCACTCATGATCACGCCGGCCATCCGCGGTTCGACCATGTGTGCGAGCGATACCTCACCGAGCGAATCCGGCCCCGGTGTCTGATCTGATTCGCCCGGTTGCCTACGATGTGCGGGTACAGGCGAAGCCACGAGGTGATGTGCGCATGACGACCGGACTGCCAGGGGCGGGCTCGCATCCGATGGCCAGTGCCTATTCAGGGCCGCCCCTCCTGCAGAACAGCGCGTATGTGACGCAGTGGACGCTCAATCCGTGGGTGCTCGGCGTAGTCGTCGTCGGGGCAGCGCTTTACGTCGCGGGCGTCAGACGCCTCAGGGCGCGCGGTGGGACGTGGCAGCGCGGGCGCACGGTTCTGTTCCTTTCGGGCCTGGGCCTCTTCGCGTTTGTGTGCATGTCGTTCCTCGGCGCGTACGAGCGGACGCTGTTCTGGCCGAGGGCGGTGCAGAACACCCTGGTGCTCATGGTGGTGCCGATGCTCTTGGCTCTCGGCGCGCCACTGACGCTGATCATGCAGAACTGCTCCGAGCGTGGACGCGAGCGGCTCACCCGCGTGCTACGCAGCCGCCCTGCGTATCTCCTCGGGTTCCCGGCCACCGTCTCCGCGGTCTTTCTCAGCACGCCGTTCCTGGTGTATCTCACGCCATGGTTCGAGGCGGCTATGCGCAGCGATTTCCAGAATGAAGTACTGCGGTTCATACTGCTCGCGGTCGGTTATTACTATTACTGGATGCGGCTACGCGTTGACCCGGTACCGCACGAATACCCGCATATGGTTTCAATCTGGATCACATTCGCCGAAGCAGTGACGGATGGTGCCCTCGGCGTCATTTTGATGTGGGGCAGCTACAAGGTCGCCGGGGACTATTACACGGCGTTAAACCGCCCTTGGGGCATGTCGCTTCATGATGATCAGGTTATCGGCGGCGGGGCGATCTGGGTGGTCGGCGACATGGCCGGACTGCCGTTCATCGGGGCTCTGTGGCGGCGCATGTTCCGCGAGGACGAGCAGGAAGCAGTGGTCGTAGACACGCTGCTTGACGCGCTTGAAGTGGTGCAACATGCCGAGGCGGCGGAGCGTGCCGATGACGAGGCGCTGCCGGAGGGGCACATGCGACCTTGGTGGGAGACGGATCCGCGGTTCGCCCACCGCTTCGGCACCTCCTCCCCCGAGGCCGAAAACTGACCGCAGCAGCTCCTTCAACTCACGCTTGCTGTGGTACACGCCGGCCAAAGTCGCCGAATTTGCATCCTCAATTAGTAATCTCATCCGACGATTCACCCGAAAAGCGCCGTCATTAGAGCGTAGAAAAAATACGCCCTTTTGACGATTCGCTTTCACCGATCTCCTGACATCGTTGATCACGTCGCGCTGAATCTCGCGGGAGCCGCCCGTGACAGTAGCGACGAAAACGAGGAGGTCCACTATGTCCCGAGCGTTCACTCGTGCCCTGGTCCTGTCGACGATCGGCGGCCTCGCCGTCGCGCCGTCTCTCGCGTATGCCGCTGGAGGCGGGTCGAATCCGCACGCGCCGACCGTGACTCGGGTGCTCGCGCCCAAGCACGCGCACGGCGGTGAGGACGTGCTGCTCTCCGCTCGGGTGAGCCTGGCTAAGAAGCCCACGGCGCCCACGACGGACGCGGAGCCGGAGCGCAAGGGTTCGAAGGGCGGCAAGGGCAAGGGAGGCAAGGGCACCGTCAAGAAGGGGAAGGGCGGGAAGGGCCACGGTCATCGCCGAGCGTCAGAGACGGGGTCGATCATCTTCACGGTCGACGGCAAGGCTCTGGCACCGGTGCGGATCTCGCACGGCCGCGCGCTTGAGAAGCTGACGTTGCCGCCGGGCAATCACACGGCTTCCGCCTCCTATAGCGGCGACGACAACTACAGCGCGAGCGAGTCGACTCCTGTCTCGTTCGCGGTGAGCTAGCAGCCGCCGCCGAGATCGCCCCGCGCAGCTTCCGAGTCGCACGGATCCGAGCGGGCCGCGGTCAAGCGTCTGTGCGGGGCGGGACGGCCGCTCGCCCCGCACAGACGCCTCACGCCGCGGGCGTCCCGCGGTGCGCGTGCCTGTCCCTGTGTATCGCGCCCTACAGACGACCGCAAACTACGGCCAAACCACAACCACATCACGTCGCGTCGTATCTGTGCCGGTGCGCAGCTACGCGTAGGCAGACTGCGCCCCTTCGAAACCGAGCCACCCCTCCGAAACCGAGCCGCAGAAAGGACACCGAGACATTCGGCTTGCCACGTGCCGAGCCTTCCTCAGCGTGGAGGAAGCCGAGCACCTCAGTCACGGGTGGACGCGCTGCACACCGTCACCAACTGGTGTGCAGCGGCTTGCCCTCGCTATAGCCGGCGGCGCTCTGGATGCCGATCACCGCCCGCTCGTGGAACTCGTCGAGCGACCGTGCTCCGGCATAGGTGCAGGCGGAGCGCACGCCAGCGATGATCGCGTCGATCAGGTCCTCGACTCCGGGCCGCTGCGGGTCGAGATACATCCGGGAGGCTGAGATGCCTTCCTCGAAGATCGCCTTGCGCGCTTGCTCGAAAGGAGAGTCATCTGCTGTACGAAGTCGGACCGCGCGTGCAGATGCCATGCCGAAGTTGACCTTGTACGGCCTGCCGTCACCATCGTGCTGGAGGTCGCCCGGGGACTCGTAGGTGCCGGCGAACCAGGAGCCGACCATCACGTTGGAGGCACCAGCCGCCAAGGCGAGCGCGACGTCGCGAGGATGGCGGACGCCGCCGTCGGCCCAGACGTGCTTGCCGAGGGCCCGAGCCTGAACCGCGCATTCAAGAACGGCTGAGAACTGTGGCCGGCCGACACCGGTCATCATCCGGGTCGTGCACATAGCCCCGGGACCGACGCCGACCTTGATGATGTCCGCTCCCGCGGCGACCAGGTCGCGGACCCCTTCCGCGGACACGACATTGCCAGCGACGATCGGGACGCCGGGGCGCAAAGCCCGCACTGCGGAGAGAACCGAGATCATCTTCTCCTGGTGCCCGTGCGCGGTGTCCACGACCAGAGCGTCGGCTCCGGCGTCGAGCAGTGCCTTGGCCCGACCGACGGCGTCACCGTTGATGCCGATCGCCGCGGCGACGCGGAGCCGGCCGGCCGCGTCGACTGCGGGATCGTAGAGAGTCGCGCGAAGTGCGACCTGCCGGGTGAGCATGCCGGTGAGTTGGCCGTGCTCGTCCACCACGGGCGCGAGCCGATGGTGGCCTTGACTGAGGCGGTTGAACGCTTCCTCCGGCTCGATGCCGTCGGGAACAGTCAGCGGGTCCCGGGACATGACCTGGCTCAGCTGGGTGAAGCGGTCGACGGCGGCGCAGTCCGCCTCGGTGACAACGCCGACCGGTCGGCCGTCCGCGACGACTACGGCCGCGCCGTGCGCCCGCTTCGGCAACAGGTTGAGCAGATCGCCGACAGTGTCGGTAGGACGGACGGTGATAGGCGTGTCGTAGATCGTGTGCCGGGCCTTGACCCAGTCGAGGACATCCGTGACCACGTCGATCGGGATGTCCTGCGGGATGACCGCGATGCCGCCCCGGCGCGCGACGGTCTCAGCCATACGGCGGCCGGCGACCGCGGTCATGTTGGCAACGACTAAGGGAATGGTGGTGCCGCTGTCATCGGGCGTCCTGAGATCGACGCCGAGTCTCGATCCGACGTCGGACCGCGCGGGGACCATGAAGACGTCGTCGTAGGTGAGGTCGTGCTGAGGGGTCGAATCATTCAGGAAGCGCACGTGACGGCAGTCTACCGGTCGGCGGTGGAACCGGCTTCAAGCCGCGCTGCCTCGTCGGCAGCAGCCCAGGCACCGTCCGTGGTGGAAGCGGCCTCAAACCGCGCTGCCTCATCGGCGGCGACCCAGGCGCCGTCGCCGCTGTAGCGGCGGATCACCCGGGCTGGGACTCCGGCCACGACGCTGTGGTCTGGCACCTCGCCGCGCACCACGGAACCGGCCGCGACAACGACGTTGCGGCCGATCGTGGCGCCGGGCAGCACGACGGACCCGGTGCCCAGCCAGGAACCCGCGCCGATGGAAACCGGGGCGTTCACCGGCCACTGCTTTCCGATCGGCACCTGCGGGTCGGCGTAGCCGTGGTTCTGGTCGGTGATGTACACGTACGGGCCGGTGTACACGTCGTCGCCGATCTCAATGGACTGGTGCCCGATGACGTGGCTGCCGCGCCCGAGCACGACGCCGCTGCCGATACGCACGATGGGTTCGGGCCCGAGGTCGCGCTCGGGGACGAATCCGGCGCTGAGCGTGACGTGCGGCCCGACGAGGGTGAAGTGCCCGACCGCGATCCAGCGTTCGCCGAGGAGAGTGCCCTGCGGAAATGCGATCGCTGATCCCTCGCCGAACGCGGCAAAACGTCGGCCGGCCGCAGTGGCGGCGGTGATCCGGCCTGCCTCGCCGACCCGTCGCCAGGCTGCCAGCACGGCCCGGTTGCCGAGTTCAGACCACCATCGCTGCTTCGCCATGGCTGACACCGTAGGCGATGGCGCACTGCGCAGGAGGAGGCGGGTGCGAGTTTGACCGGCTGCCGCGGTGGCCGAACAGTCGGCGGCCACGCTTCGGAGCGTGCGGCGATGAACGAGGCGCATCGATACAGCCGAGAGCTAGTCGCAAGAAGTGGCAACAGGCTTTCATAGCGAGCGGGGGTTATCAGACGTCCACAGACCCTAGACTGCTGCACCAAAAGACCGGCGGGCCCGACGCGACGGCGCGGTTCGAGACTCAGCTTCGGCGACCGACGTCGAACGAGCATGCCGGCCGGCTGCGCCAGGTGGCATGGGGAGGCGAGACGCGGTGCATATCAGTGAGCTGGAGTTGGTGACCCGAGTGCTGGTCGGCTGGGGGCTGACCTTCGTACTCGGTTTCGAGCGGGCGGTGCGCGGCGCACCGGCCGGTGATCGCACCTTCTCTCTGATTGGCGCGGGTACGGCGTTGATCGGTGCCCTGTCTCTCTCCTCCCCCGCGGTACTCGGCGGCGCGGTGACCGGGATCGGCTTCATCGGCGGCGGGCTGTGCTTTCGGCAGGCGGCTCAAGACAAGGAGATCCTGCACGGGGTCACCACCGCGGCATCCATATTCTGCGCGGCGGCGATCGGCGCGGCCGCCGGGGTGGGACACCTGTGGCTTGCTGCCATCGCGGCCGGTGCGGTGCTCCTGAGCCTTGAGATCAGGCATCTGCCACTCTTCCGGCTGTTGGACGCCCGACGGTGGGCGCCCTACTTCCACCACGACGACCATGTTCATTTCACCCTGCGCGGGATCGAGAAGGCGATCGTGCACGAGGTCGAAGGCGAGGCGGTCGAAGTGAAGCGGATGTCGCTCGCCGCTTGTGGCCATGTAGCGCCATCGCAGGCTCTTTCGACCGGAATCGCCGGCAATCAGCATGAGGGTGCGTTGTCGGTGCGCATTGAGGCGGTGTGCAATGAGTGTGCTGAGACTGCGCCAAAACCCGCTATGGCGGTGCTGTCTGACAACGTCGAGCAGGCGGTGCAAGCCGACATCGTGGCGGATCAGATGGTGGAAGCCGCGGCCTCGGCGGCAAGGAGCGGGGCCCGGTAGTGGGGTCCAGGTCGTGACCACGCAATGGTGCGACGGGCTGCGGATCGAGGAAATCTCACGGTATGTGAGAGCACTGGTGAGACAGCGGATGCGGCGCGTGACCGGCAGCGTGTGTTAGCCTCGATCTGCCGGTACGTACGATGTCCCCGGGCCTCACCTATAGCCGGCGCGGAATACCGTTTGGCTGGAGCCGCGCTGTGCCACTCGCCGAGAGGCGACACGCGTACCGGCGCTAGTCATTTCTCAGGGGCACTGCTGCCCACATTCCGAAGAATGCCGCTTGGACGCAGTCGTCCGGCGGCACGGCCGCAGGCGCCCCGCACCGACAAAGTCCGATCGCAGCGAGTAGGCCCACAACGGCGACGCCACGATGCGCTGCGATCGGCGATACCCGGTCGCGGTCGATTCGGCGCCGCTTGACGGCACGGCACTCGCGTTCCGGCATGCGAACGGCTCTCCTCGCCGACATGCCTGGACACGAGATGATGGACCGAGCAACACGCTCCCTCGCGTGTCCTGCACCAGCCCGCCGGGACCCACTCGGCGGCCCGGAAGGAGCTGGAACGTGAACGACCGCAAGCCGGTGACCACCTGGCTGACGGACATGGACGGCGTCCTCATCCACGAGGGCAACATGATCCCCGGCGCGGACGACTTCATCCGCAGGCTGCGCGACTGTGGTGCGCCGTTCCTGGTGCTGACCAACAACTCCATCTACACCCCGCGGGACTTGCGGGCCAGGCTGCTGTCCACCGGCATCGACCTGCCCGAGGAGTCGATCTGGACCTCCGCCTTGGCCACCGCGAACTTCCTGCACTCGCAGCGGCCCGGTGGTTCCGCGTACGTGATCGGCGAGGCCGGGCTGACCACCGCGCTGCACGAAGCCGGATACACGCTCTCCGAGAGCGAGCCCGACTACGTCGTGCTCGGCGAGACCCGGACCTACAGCTTTGAGGCGATCACTCGCGCGATCCGGCTGATCGACGGCGGATCCCGCTTCATCGCCACCAACCCGGACGCCACCGGCCCTTCGCTCGAGGGCGCCCTGCCCGCCTGCGGCTCGGTCGCGGCGCTGATCACGCGGGCCACCGGCGTCGAGCCCTACTTCGTGGGCAAGCCGAATCCGGTGATGATGCGCGAGGGTCTCAACAAGATCGCCGCGCATTCGGAGACCACCGCGATGATCGGCGACCGGATGGACACCGACATCAAGTGCGGCATCGAGGCCGGACTGGAGACCATCCTGGTGATGACCGGGATCACCCTGCTCGCCGACGTGGAGCGGTTCCCGTACCGGCCCTCGCGGATCGTGAAGTCCGTGGCGGAACTGATCACCGAAGTCGCCTGAGCTGCGGCTTTAGGTAGAAGAGATGAATAATTCGGCCGATCACTCGATCGGCCGAACATCCTGAAGCATTGACGGCGCGTTATACCGGTTGTGACTGCACCACAACTCTCCGCCATTCGGGCCTCGCATCCAGGTACGCGCCCTGTTGAAGCGCGCTCGACGGCGACTCCGCTCTACGACGCTTTAGTGCTTGAGTACCGGCAGGCATTGCGCTGTGTTCCTGGCGAACATGGCCACGACAGCCGGCTCGCCCCCTCGGCCCCTCCCGGCCCCGCTTCCATCGCTGCGCCCCCCATTCCGGCGGCACCCTGCTTCCCGCACCAGTTCGACGCGTTGCCGTACGCACGGCGCGGCAACGGTGTTCCGCGCCAGGTCTCGCGCCACCGTGGCGCCGCGGGAGACGCTCCGGGACAGGCGCAGTGGTAGCGGCGGGGAGGGACGTCGGGCTCGGTAGGAGTGGCGACGCGGAACGCTGCGGCGTGTATTAGAACTAGCGCCGGTTAACGCCGCGCGGGTCTGACGCGTCCCATCGCAAGGTACCGGGCGTACGACAGCGCCCAACAGGTGCCTGGCGGCACCGGGGATCCGACGACGCAGGCGAGCGTACGCGGCAGGCGCCACGGCCCAGGCGAAAGCTCTAAGCGCCCTAGTAGGCGCTGCGGCGGATGCGGCCCTCGTAGCGCGCCTCCCAGACATCGTTGTGCGAATCCCCCTCGGCGATGTTCGCCGACAGATAGATCGGCGGCTCGACGCCCTCCGCGAGCAGCCGCGCCGTGACGCCCGCCACGATGAGTTGCGCGATGACGGCGTTACCGATCGAGGAGATCGCGCAAGCCTTCCCTCCGCCCGGCAAGTCGAGCACGGCGTCACCATAGGGCGCGGCGTTGTCGATCACTACATCCGCGAGTTCGAAGAGTCGCTTGCCGGACGGATGCCGCGAAGCGATGCGCCGCGAGTGCTCCAGCGAGGTGATCGCGATCAGCGGGTGCCCGTTTTCGCGGGCGATGTGCGCCATCTCGACCGTCGAGCCGTTGCCGCCGGACTGGGACACGATGACCATCACGTCCGCCGGGCCGATCGGGGCGAGGTCCCACACCCGGCGGGCCAGTTGCGGGTCGCGCTCCGCCTTCGGGTCCGCTAGGACGCTCGGGTCCTGCCCGCCGAGGGTGATCAGGTCACGCAACGCCAGCTTGTTCGTCGGGATCAGGCCTCCGGCGCGGCCGGACAGCTCCATCGCGAGTGCCTCGGAGTGGCCGGTTCCGAACACCTGGAGCACGCCGTCCTTGCGCAGCGACGCGGCGACCAGTTGCGCGGCGCGATCGATCGCCGGCCCTTGAGTCGACTCGATGCGGTCGAGCTGCTCACGGACCTTGCCGAGGAAAGTGGCGGTATCGACGGACACGAAGACTCCCCTGGGGCCGGGTGCGCTGATCGCAGGCACGCTACTGCACCGGTGACGCCAGGGGAATCAGAACTGCGAAATTGGTATAGGCCAATCTGGCCGGCGGGACAGTGCCGCGGATGCGATGGCCGGAGCCGCCGCCGGACCAGCAGCGGCGGCTCCGGTCGCCTGACCCGTGCCCAGCTCAGCCCTTCTCCGCGCCCAAGGTGAGGCCGGAGACGAACTGACGCTGGAGCAGGAAGTAGACGAGCAGCGTCGGGACGGCGGTCAGCAGCGCCCCGGCCGCGACCAGGTTGTCGTTGGTGAAGAACGTGCCGGACAGGTTCGCCAGCGCCGAGGTGATGGGCATCTTGTTGCCGTCGGAGATCAGCACGATGGCCCAGAAGAAGTCGTTGTAGATCCAGATCGACAGCAACGTGGCCAGCGCGGCGACCGCGGGCTTGAGCAGCGGCAGGATGATCCGGCTGTAGATCTGCCAGACCGTGGCGCCGTCCACGACCGCGGCCTCGCGCAGGCCGGTCGGGATGGTCTTCATGTAGTTGGACAGCACGAAGGTGCAGAAGCCCGACTGGAAGGCCACGTGGATGACGACCAGTCCGAAGATCGTGTCGTACATCTTGCCCGAGTCGCTAAGCCCGGAGGGCAGGCCGATCAGCAGGTAGAGCCGATACAGCGGGGTGATGATGACCTGCTGCGGGAGCAGGTTACCCGCCGTGAAGATCATCAGCAGCAACAGGTTGATCTTCAGGTTGTACTGGGTGACCGTGAACGCCACGAACGAGGAGAGCAGTAGCGTCAAGATCACCGCCGGAACCGCGATCATGACCGTGTTCCAGAAGTAGTGCGGCATCCCGGATTGGTTCCAGGCGTCGATGTAGTTCTGGAAGTTAAGCGTGCTCGGCAGGGACAGGTAGCCCTTGGACTGGGTTTCCGAGTAGGGCCGCAGCGAGGTGTAGATCGCCCACAGCATCGGCACGAGCCAAGCGAGCGCGCTAACCGCAAGGAAGACGTGCAGCACGATGCGCGCGGGCCGTGCCCGGCGCTTGCCGCTGACCGGATGGGCGCCGCTCGGCCGCGCGGTGTCTGAGGCGAGGGCCGTGGCGGTCACGTGCTCCGCTCCTTCCGGAAGGTGACGATCAGGTACGGGATGATCGCCGCGAGGGAGACGACCAGCAGGATCACCGCGAGGGCCGAGCCGTAACCGATCCGGCTCGCCTCACCGATGATGTTCTGGGTGATCAGGATGGACAGCAGCTCAGTGCCGTGCTCGCCCTTGTTGAACACGTAGACGATGTCGAAGGCACGCAGCGCTTCAATGACCGTGACGACGGCGACCACGACGTTGATCGGCCGCAGCGCCGGGAAGACGACGTGCCGGAACGCCTGCCACTCGTTCGCGCCGTCGACCGCGGCCGCGTCCTTGAGCGAGGGGTCGACGCTCTTGAGGCCGGCCAGATAGAGGATCATCATGTAGCCCGCGTGCCGCCAGGACGCGGCGACCAGCACCGCCCAGATGTTCAGCTTGGGGTTGCCGACCCAGTCCAGGTAGGTGCCGTTCGGGTTGTTGGTGTGGAACAGGCTGTTGATCAGGCCGTGGTCGGGGTTGTAGATCAGTTCCCAGACGAAGCCGATCACCGCGCTGGACACCATGACCGGCAGGAAGAACGCGCCCTGGTAGAAGCGGCTGAACCTGATCTTCTTGTCCAGCTGGTAGGCCAGGAACAGGCCGAACGGCGTCGGGATGGCCGCGAGCACGACCAGCCAGAGCACGTTGTGCTCCACGGCCGGCCAGAAGGACGGGTAGATGGTGAAGATCTGCTGGTAGTTGCGCAGCCCGATCCACTTGATGGAGTCGACGCCGATCCCGTCCCAGGAGGTGAAGGACAGCAGGATCGAGGCCAGCGCCGGGACCCAGACGAACACCACCATCAGTGCCGTGGGCACCCCGGTCATCAGGGTCAGGACAGTTCTGTCTCGGCCGGTCAGCCGTCGCAGCCGCCCGGGCGCGCGGGGAAGATCCGCCGCGCGCCCGGTCTCGACGGCGTCGGCGCTGGTTCCGACGGTCATCGGGGTTCCTCGTTCCGGTGGCTTCGCCGTTTCCGGCGTGGCCGGTCAGGAGTTGTAGATGGACTGCTTCTGCTGCTCGATACCGCTGAGGATGCTGCCGATGCTGCCCGGGTTCTGCAGGTAGGCCTGAAGCTGCGGCTGCATCACAGTTGAAGTAAACGCCGGGTTGGCGTCGCGGTCCATGAACTGCGAGACGTGCTGCGCCGAGGCGAACAGCTGCGCGGACTTCTTCTGGATCGCGTTGTAACCGGAGGTGTCGTATCCGGTGACCAGCGCGTCGTAGCTGTTGTCCACCTTCAGGTACGCGCCCTCGCCGTCAGCCGACCCGATGAACTCGAGCAGCTTGGCCGCGGCGGCCCGGTTCTTCGGGTTCTTGCTGAGCATGAAGCCGTCGACCGGGGCCTCGATGCTGTCCTGGCCCCACTGCGGGTCGATCGCCGGGAAGGCGAAGAAGTCCAGGTCGGCCAGGTCGTCCGGGTTGGTGAACTGCTGGGCGACGAAGGTGCCGAGCAGGTACATGCCCGACTTCTTCTGCAGCAGCGACTGCGCGGCGTCCTGCCACTTGCGGCCAATGTAGCCGGGCTGGTGGTAGGGCAGGATCTGGGTCCAGTGGTCGAAGACGGCCTTGACCTTCGCGTCGGTCCAGGCGGCCTTGCCGTGCATCAGGTCCATGTGGAACTGGTAGCCGTTGATGCGCATGTTCAGCTGGTCGAACGTGCCCATGGCCGGCCACTTGTCGGCGTCCGCGAAGGCGATCGGGTTCAGGCCGTCGGCCTTCATCTTCTCGCAGAGCGAGATGAATCCGTTCCAGTCCGTGGGAACCGTGTAGTTGTGCGCCGCGAACACGCTCTTCCGGTAGAAGACGGCCCACGGGTAGTAGTAGATCGGCACGAAGTAGTAGTTGCCGTCCTGTCCCTTGGACAGGTCGTGCACCGACTGCGGGAAGTTGTTGCCGATCGTGTCCCACACGTCGTTGATCTTGTTGGACAGACCCTTGGCCGCGAAGAACTGCATGCGGTAGCCGGCGAACCACGTGAACACGTCGTCCGGGGTGGCCTGCAGGTAGCTGTTGATCTGCTCCTGGAAGGTGTCGTGGTCCTTGGTGTTGACCTGCACCTTGATGCTCGGGTTCTTGGCCTGGAACGCGTCGTAGACGGCCTGGAAGGCCTTCTTCGGCACGGCGTCCGACGCGTTGGAGCCAAGGCTGACTGTGCCGGAAGCGGCGCCGCCCGTGGAGGACGACGACGACTTGCTCGACGAGGAACTGCATGCCGCAAGGGTGGGCAGCGCGGCGACGCCGGCTGCTCCGAGCAGACCCTTGAGCATGATCCGCCGGTCGACGCTAGGGCCTTGGAACGCCCTGGGGGACTGCGGGGACATCGCACCTCCATGTGAGACGTCAGTGGAGCAGGGGGCAGGGGGACCGTGCTGGTTGGGGGTTTGCGAACGAACTGGTCCGCGAACAGATCCCAATCGAACGTGAACAAACAATCTGGCGCAGAGCAAACCGCCGGAACGGGAGGCATGTCAAGGGTTCTTGCTCAAAATGAAACATCGAAAAGGGCAGCTGTAGGGGCTGGTGTGCTAGCCGTGGTCTGGTTACTGTTGCGTTCTGGGTTCTTCGTACCCACGTACGGACGGTCCGATGTTGGATCGAGTGTGTTTCTGGTCGGCTGGTGGTTCGCTAGTGCAGCCGTGTGCGCGACGGTGTGCACAGCGCCCCTCGGCGTGAAGGAGCCCGGAGATGTTGGCGGCACAGCGGCAGAGCTGGATCCTGGAGGAGGTCCGCCGGATCGGCGGCGTCCGCGTCAGCGATCTAACTCAGGCGCTCGGGGTTTCGGACATGACCGTGCGCCGGGATCTAGACACGCTGGCCCGTAAGGGCTTGATCGAGAAGGTGCACGGCGGCGCCACCGCCCGGCACCCAGGCTCGACCGACGAGCCCGGATTCGAGGCCAAGGTCGGGCGCGAGCGAGCGGCGAAGGACGCCATCGCCCGCCGCGCGGCGGATCTGGTGCGTCCCGGTACCGCCATCGGCGTGACCGCGGGAACGACGACGCACGCTTTCGCGCGTGCAATGGCGCGAGTCCCGGACGTGACCGTGGTGACCAACTCGCTGCGCGTGGCGGAGGTCCTACACACGCACGCGGTGGCGAGCCAGACGGTCATCCTCACCGGCGGGGTACGCACGCCGTCGGATGCGCTGGTCGGACCGGTAGCCATCCAGTCCATACGTGCGCTGCACCTGGACTGCGTTTTCATGGGCGTGCACGGGATGGACGAGGTGGCTGGCTTTACGTCGCCCAACCTCATGGAGGCCGAGACCAACCGTGCGTTGATGTCGACCGCGCGACGGCTGATCGTCCTGGCTGACCACACCAAGTGGGGCGTCGTGGGCCTGTGCGCCATCGCCGGCCTGGAGGGCGCCGCGGCGTTGGTGACCGATTCCGGGCTCGCGCAGGACGGCCGCGCGGCGCTGTCGGACCGGGTCGGCGAGCTGATCATCGCCGGCGAAGAGGAAGAGCAGCCGGCGACGATACCGGCGCAGAACGTGCACAGCCTGGTCGACGGACGCCACCTCTGAGGCGATGCCCCACCAAAGCCGTGCCGAACTAAGAGCGTGGGCTACCGGCCTGCGCTGCGCTTTTCTCGCCGCAGCCCCCGTTTTTCGCTGCGCTTCACGCCGCACGCTCAGCATGTGGTCATAGCATGGGCCGCAAGGCGCCATCCGGCGTCGCCATCGCTCCGCCCGCCGCTGATTTCCGCGGTTGGGCGCCGTCCAGCAGAAGCGAGTGCTCAGCGACATGGGAGTTTTCGGCCAGCGCACGGGGGCGCCAGGGCGCACCGCGCAGCCTTGGGGACGGCGAAACCGGATCAAGGTGAGCTCGGTCTTCCTTGGCATCGTCGCGGTGACGGTCACCGGCGCGGTGGCGGCATGGACGGGGTACGGAGACGCCGGGTTCGCGGTGTTCGTATTTGTGATGGGTGCGTACTTTGTTGTGCTGTGTCTGCACGAGTTCGGACACGCATACGCAGCGCACCGAGCCGGAGACACCGGTGTCGCAGCACGCGGCTACCTCGACCTCAACCCGCTGCGTTACTTGAACCCGGTACTCAGCTTCCTGCTCCCGGCCCTCTACCTGGCATGGGGCGGTCTTCCGCTACCTGGCGGCGCGGTGCTGGTGGACCGTACCGCGGCGCGCAAACGCTGGCAGGCCAGCCTGATCTCGGCGAGCGGGCCGCTGGCGAACGTGGTGTTCGCCGTTCTCGCGATGGTGGCCGTGGCGCTCTGGGCGCCGACCGTGCCGATCGACGGCAACGGTTCGGCGGTGTTCGGTTCACATCAGGAGTTCTGGCAGGGCGTCACCTTCTTCGCGTTCTTGCAAGTCGCTGTAGCGCTGCTGAATCTCATCCCGGTTCCTGGGCTCGACGGCTACGGCATCATCGAGCCCTACCTCAAGCCGGAGACCCGCCGCGGGCTCGAGCCGATCCGGCCGTATGGCATCCTCTTGGTGCTATTGCTGCTGTTCTTCTTCCAGCCGGTGCGCGACGGGTTCTCGCACGCCATCTATTCGATCTTGAGCGCGTTCGGTCAGCCGTACTACGGCGCGAGCCAGGGCCAGAGCCTGTTCATGTTCTGGAAGTCGCACTAGCGATCACGCCCGCCGCCGGAAGTCTGGCGGCGGCGGGCCGGAAGTGAGACGATCCCTCTCAGTCCGGGGACGCCCGCAGGGCGCCACGAGATCTTTTCCGAGGAGTCGTTGTCATGTCAGTCCCAGGCATGTCTCAATCACCCCAGCCCACGCCCGCCGCCGCGGAACCCAAGCTCACGCTGTACGGCGGCGGGAACGGCGTCGGCCGCCGGGTCACCGTGCGCGACCTGGCCGCGGCGAAGCGGCGCGGCGAACGCTGGCCGATGCTCACCGCCTATGACGCGCTGACCGCCGGAGTTTTCGACGAGGCCGGGATACCGGTACTGCTGGTCGGCGATTCGGCCGCCGACAACCATCTCGGGTACTCCAACACCGTGCCGGTGACCGTCGACGAGTTGATCACACTGACGGCCGCCGTCGTGCGCGGAACCAAGCGCTCGCTGGTCGTGGCCGACATGCCGTTCGGCTCCTATCAGGGCGGGGCGCGGCAGGCGCTGGAGACCGGCACCCGGTTCCTGAAGGAGGCCGGGGCGGGCGCGGTCAAGCTCGAGGGCGGCCGCCGGGTCGTGCCTCAGGTCGAGGCGCTGGTGCAGGCGGGGATCCCGGTCATGGCGCACATCGGGCTGACGCCGCAGTCGGTGAACGTCCTGGGCGGCTACCGGGTGCAGGGCCGAGGCGACGAGGAGGCGGAGCGGCTGCTCGCGGACGCCAAGTCGCTGGAGGCCGCCGGCGCCTTCGCGGTCGTGCTGGAACTGGTGCCGGAGGAGTTGGCCACGCGGGTGACCGAACTGCTGACCGTTCCGACGATCGGCATCGGCGCGGGACCGGGCACGGACGCTCAGGTGCTGGTGTGGACGGACATGGCCGGCATGACGCCGGGCCACGCGCCGCGGTTCGCGAAGAAGTACGCCGATCTGCGCTCGGTGCTCGGCGACGCGGCGCGCGCCTACGCCGCGGACGTGGTCAACGGCGCGTTCCCCGCCCCGGAGCACACGTTCCACTGATCACGGCGAACGCGCAGCTGACAGCTGCTTGAGGGTCCGGTCGCACCCGCGACCGGACCCTTCGCCGCCTCTCCCCTACCGCGCTGGATCGTCCGGACCTTCCGAATCGCGTCATTGGCCGGTAACACGCCCCGCAGGCTGGCACGATGGTGTGTATGGACAGAGTGCAGGCGGCCGCCCTGCGCGATCTGCTCGGCGCGACCGGAGGCCGGTCCGGCTGGATCGACGCGAGCGACGAGTTCGGCTCCGCGTTGCGCCGCGCGCCGCGCCGGGTCGGCGGGCTGCTGCTGGCCGGTCCGGCGGATGACGAGCCGTGGCACCTGGCGGCGCATCTGACCGATGAGTCGCAGTGGGCGGACCTGCCACAGCTCGCGCCGGTGTTGCTGCGGCACAATCCGCCGCCGGACGCTCCCCCGCACCTCGCGGCCGGTCTTCAGCGGCTGGACTCGGCCGGACGCGGCGAGGCGCTGCTCGTGGTGGCGCAGTGGGATCCGGCGGACGCGCTGCTGGAGCGGGTCGACGACGCGCGGCACCGCGGTGCCCGGATTCTGACGCTGGATCAGAGCGCGGCCCAGCTGCGCGGGCTGGCGCACGAGACGTTGACCGTGCCGGACGAACCCGGTCCGCTGACCTTCGACACGGCGCAGCATCTGGTCTCACTCGCGGCCGCGTCGCGAGACGCGGCCGCGGGCGGATTGCGCGGACGACTGGGGCGCTGGATCGAGGCGGTCAGCGGACCACGCGTGGAGCGTTGGTAGGCGTCGGCAGTCGAGCTAGGCGCGGTCGTCACCCCACGCGGCATTGCGTTCCTTAACCTTCTCCAGGGCCTGTTCAGCCTCCTCACGCGTGGCATACGGGCCGAGCCGGTCCTGGGCCCGGCAGCCGACTGGTCCTTCGACCGTGTGGTGCTTGATGCAGTAGAAGAACTGCGATCCCTCGTCGCTCATATCCATCCCTTCACCGGCCATAGCGCAACAGGCAAAGGAGTACTGCCCTGCATCGAAGTCTTAGACTCATGCGCATGGCTCCCCTTGTGCCCGGAACGCTCTCCCCGAATCGGTCCGTCCCGTCCGACATCGCCCGCCCGGAATACGTCGGCAAGCCGCGGCCCAAGCCATACCACGGTTCTGACGTGCAGTCCGCGGAGACGATCGAGAAGATGCGCATCGCGGGGCGGATCGCGGCGCAGGCATTGGCCGAGGTCGGCAGGGCGGCCAAGCCGGGTGTCACGACGGACGAGCTGGACCGTATCGGGCACGAGTTCCTGTGCGACCACGGGGCCTACCCGTCGACGTTGGGCTACAAGGGTTACCCGAAGTCGCTGTGCACCTCCATCAACGAGGTGATCTGCCACGGCATCCCGGACTCGACGGTGCTGAACGACGGCGACATCGTCAACGTCGACATCACCGCTTTCATCAACGGGGTGCACGGCGACACGAACGCGACGTTCGAGGTCGGCGAGGTGTCCGAGGAGGCGCACCTGCTGGTCGAGCGGACGCGCGAGGCGCTGGACCGGGCGATCAAGGCGGTGCGGCCTGGGCGGCAGATCAACGTGATCGGCCGGGTCATCGAGTCGTACGCGAAGCGGTTCGGGTACGGCGTGGTGCGCGTCTTCACCGGCCACGGGATCGCGACCTCGTTCCATAGCGGTCTGATCATTCCGCACTACGACGACGCGCGCGCGACGCGGCTGCTGGAACCGGGGATGACCTTCACGATCGAGCCGATGTTGACGCTCGGCACGATCGAGCACCGGATGTGGGACGACAACTGGACCGCGGTGACCGCGGACGGGAAGCTGACCGCTCAGTTCGAGCACACGATGGTAGTCACCGACCAGGGCGCGGAACTGCTCACCGTGGCCTGAACTGGCTCTGGGTCGCGAATTTAGTGCTGCGCATCCAGCGCCGGGAACGGTGCCGCGACCGTCACCACTCCATGGTTTCGGTCGTTGCCGCAACGGATTCGCAGGCGTCGGCGAGAGCGCCGAGCAGGCGTAGCGGATCGGGCAGCGGGGCCTCGAGGGCGTGGATCCAGCGGGCCCGCCCGCCGTTGAGCGCGCGGGCCGGCGGAACGAGTACATAAGAGCCGCGGGTGTGCCAGCGCAGACCCGGGCTGCCTTCCTCGGTCTCGGGCGCGGCGTCGAGGTCGCAGCGCCACCATTCGTCCGTGGCGCGCTCGTCTTCCCCGCCAGGCCGGGCGGTTGTGAAGAACAGGCAGCGGTCGCCCTCGGCCGAGACGGCTACGGGTCCGAGCGCAGCGGCGGCGGAGGTCAGCGTGCGAAAGGCGATGCGGCCGGCTGAGATCGGCACGTCGAGCACATCGTGGGTACGCCCCGTAGGACTTGCGAAGTTCACGTCCGGCAGCCGCGAGCGCCAGCGGTGGAGCTGGGCCGGATCGGCGCTTGCCTCGGTCTGCCAGCCGTAGGAGAGCGGGTGCGCCCCGGGATTGGGACAGCCGACGCGGCTACAGGAGCAGCCGGGGCCGAGCGGGGCGGCGGCGGGGACCACGGCGAAGCCTCGGGTGACGAAGTCGGCGACCAGGTCCGGTTCCTCGCGTTTGCGGCGCATGCCGGGAATCCGGCCGCGGGACACCGTCCTTTCGGCGCCTGTCGCTGCCATCCCTCGA
Organism: Actinocrinis sp.; assembly: GCF_035605935.1. GTDB lineage: Bacteria > Actinomycetota > Actinomycetes > Streptomycetales > Catenulisporaceae > Actinocrinis. The sequence goes on from NZ_DATNGK010000263.1 coordinate 54,797, forward strand.
CCGCCTCCTTCCCGCCGCACTCCGGATCAACGAACCACCGGATGAACGAACCACCCTGGTCAACGAACGATGCGGCGCGGTCGGATACCGGCCACTCGGTCGATTCCCGGAGGTATGTACGTCCCCTATGCGTTCCAAGCCTACTAAGGCCGAGCCGATCGCGCGGCCGAACGGCTGCGTTCGCGGGCGACCGGCCCGGTGCGGCCGGTCGTTTTCTCGTGGCAACTTCCGCACTGGCCTGCCGGTTTCGTCGTCGTCGCGGTGTCCCGCTACACTGGACGGGTACTCATGTGATGCCCGCGCGCTTTTCGGCGTCCGGATCGCCGCCACCGCGGCGCGAATCCGAACCGCCCAGCACGGAGGGAAAGCCCTCCGGCTTACGATCGCAGGCCGCGAACTAGCGGCCGACAATGGATCTCAGGCCAACACAGGCGCGGCATTGCCCCGATATAGGGCCCGTACTTGTGATTGGCTCGGCGGCGCGCGTTCGGCGCTCCCTGAAGCCTCCTTGGCACGTGCCGTTTGACCAGGAGGTCTGTACCAGCATGTCCGTGGACAACACCACGACGACCGCCGCCGCGTCCGTTGACGCGTCGAACACTGAGATTGAGATCGCGGCTTCGGAGACCGAGACCGCGCAGATTGACGCCGCACAGACCGAGACTGCGGCAACTGAGAGCGCGGCACCTGAAGCCGCGCAGCCGCTCGACACCGGCACCGAAGTGACCTTCGCGTCGCTCGACCTGCCGAAGCCGCTGCTCGAAGTGCTGAAAGAGGCCGGTGTCGCCACCGCCTTCCCGATCCAGGCCGCGACCATTCCCGACGCGCTGGTCGGCCGCGATGTGATGGGCCGTGGCCGCACCGGCTCCGGCAAGACGCTGGCCTTCGGCCTGCCGACGCTGACCCGCCTCGAAGGGCTGCGCGCCAAGCCGCGCAAGCCGCTGGCGCTGGTTCTGGTGCCGACGCGCGAGCTGGCGATGCAGGTTGAGGAATCGCTGCGCCCGTATGCCAGGGCCATGCGACTTCGCGTCCGCTCCGTCTACGGCGGAGCGCCGATGCGTAAGCAGATCGACAATCTGCGGTACGGCGTCGAACTGCTGGTTGCTACGCCCGGTCGGCTATCCGACCTCATCGAGCAAGGCGAATGCGAGCTCGGCGAGGTCGACATCGCCATCCTCGACGAGGCCGATCAGATGTGTGACATGGGCTTCCTGCCGCATGTCTGCGAGCTGATGGACCAGGTGGCGCCGGGCGGCCAGCGGCTGCTTTTCTCGGCCACGCTGGACGGCGCGGTCGACGAGATCGTCAAGAAGTACATGAACGATCCGGCACTGCACGAGGTTGACCCGCACGCCGGTGCGGTCTCCACGATGAGCCACCACCTGCTGATGGTCAGCCCGCAGCACAAGGCGAAGGTCGCGGCGCAGATCGCCGGGCGGCACGCCGCCGAGGCCGCCAACGGTGACGCGCGTTCGCTCTTCTTCGTGCGTACGCAGATGGCGGTCGACCGGGTCACCGAGCAGATGCGCGAGCGGGGCCTGCCGGCGGCGGGGCTGCACGGCGGCATGACGCAGGTGGCGCGCACCAAGACGCTGGAAGACTTCAAGGAGGGCCGCACCCCGGTCCTGATTGCCACGGACGTCGCCGCGCGCGGCATCCACGTGGACGGGATCGACCTGGTGGTGCACCTCGACCCGCCGCGCGACTCGAAGGACTACCTGCACCGGGCCGGGCGCACCGCGCGGGCCGGACAGGCCGGCGTGGTCGCGTCGCTGATCCTGCCGAAGCAGCGCAAGCAGGCGCAGCGGCTGATGAATGACGCCGGTGTGACCGCTGAGGAGCTGGACGCGGCCCCGATCGGCACCGGCGGCAGGTGGGAGAAGGCCGGGACCGCCATGGCGAACCTGACCGGCGCCCGCGAGGTGCCGGAGCCGGGCGACGTGCCGGTGTTCACGATGCCGGTGCGCGAGCGCTCCTCGCGGCCGCGCGATGGCCGGGATGGACGCGGCGGCCGGGACGACCGGTTCGGGCGCGACCGGTACAACCGCACTGACCGGTTCGAGCGGCCTAACCGCGGCTTCGACCGGCCGGACCGGGACGCGCGCGGCGGCGAGCGTGACCGCGGCAGCTTCGGTCGTGACCGGTTCGAGCGTGGCGAGCGGACCGAGCGCGCTGACTCGCGCGGCAGCGCTCCGTTCCGGCGCGACAACGACCGCGGTGGTTTCCACGGCCGGGACGGCGAGCGCGGCGGCTTCGAGCGGCGTGACTTCCGCCGGGACGGCGACAACAGCCGTAGCGACGCCGGCGGCTTCCAGGGCCGGCGCTTCGAGCGGCGGGACGGCGAGCAGGCCGGCCGCGTCGAGCGGCGCGATGACTCGTTCGAGCGGCGCGACCGCGGGTTCACCGGCGGGGACCAGAAGCGCAACTTCGGCGACGGACAGCGGCGCGGCTTCGAAAGCCGCGGTTTCGAGAATCGTGGTTCGCAGGCGCGAGGGACCGAGGCGCGTGGCTCGGAGGGGCGTGGCTTCGCCGGACGCAGCTCGGCCGAGCGCGGCGAGCGGGGCCCGCAGTTCGAGAAGCGCGATTTTGAAAAGCGCGGCTTCGAGAACCGCGGTTCGGAAGGCCGCGGCTTCGAGGGGTCTCGCTCCGGCAGTCGTGACTTCCGGGACCGCGGGCGCGACGAGCGCGGCGGCTTCGACCGCAACCGTGGCGCTGACCGCTTCCAGCGGGATGACCGGCCCGGCCAGCAGGGCGACCGGCGTCCGTTCGGCGGGCGTCCGGGCCAGGACCGCGATCGTGCGGCTCGGCGGCCCTCAAACTGAGGCGCTAATGGCCTGACCGGCCAAGAGCATGGCCCATGGCCGGCCGGCATAGCACCAAGCCGGCCGATTGAATCGACCGAGAGCCCCGCAACCTTCGGGTTGCGGGGCTCTCGCGTCTTTGGGGCGACTCCAGATCGCACGACTGACAGATATTGAAATCTGTCAGGCGATAGCTGTACGGTGTCAGTGCAGGACGCGCAGGGGCGCGTCCCGGAAGCGGAGTGATGACATGAACAAGCGCCAGCTGGGAACCGCCGGCCCGCAGTCCTCCGAACTCGGTCTCGGCATGATGGGAATGTCCGCGCTGTACGGCGCAGCCGACGACGCCGAGTCGATCGCCACCGTTCACGCCGCCCTCGACGCCGGGGTAACGCTGCTCGACACCGGCGACTTCTACGGCATGGGCGACAACGAGCTGCTGCTGCGCGAGGCAGTGCGCGGCCGCAACCGCGAAGACTTCCTGATCAGCGTGAAGTTCGGCGCTCAGCGCGCGCCGGACGGCACGTGGCTCGGTTACGACGCCCGCCCGAGCGCCGTGAAGACGTGGCTTTCCTACTCGCTGCGCCGGCTCGGCACCGACTACATCGACGTGTACCGTCCGGCGCGGCTCGACCCGAATGTTCCGATCGAGGATACGGTCGGCGCGATCAAGGAAATGATCGACGCCGGGTACGTGCGCCACGTCGGGCTCTCCGAGGTGGGCGCCGACACGATTCGGCGCGCGCACGCCGTGCACCCGGTCGCCGATCTGCAGATCGAATACTCGCTCTTCTCTCGCGGCATCGAGGCCGAGATCCTGCCGACCGCGCGCGAGCTCGGCATCGGGATCACCGCGTACGGAGTGCTCTCCCGCGGCCTGCTGTCCGGGCACTGGACCAACGCGCGCTCCACTGACCCGACCGACTTCCGCGCGCACTCCCCGCGCTTTCAGGGCGGCAACCTGGATCGGAACCTCGATCTGGTCGAGGCGCTGCGCAAGGTCGCGCAGGACAAGGGCGCGTCCGTGGCTCAGCTGGCGATCGCCTGGGTCGCGGCGCAGGACGAGCTGATCGTGCCGCTGGTCGGGGCGCGGCGGCGCGAGCGGCTGACCGAGGCCCTCGGCGCGCTGGACGTTCAGTTGACGCCGGCCGACCTCGCCGCGATCGAGGCCGCGGTCCCGGCAGGTGCGGCGAGTGGCGACCGGTACGCTGCGGCGCAGATGAGCATGCTCGACAGCGAGAAGTGAGCGCGGCGGGCGACCGCGCAGGACAGTCGTAGGGCAGTCAGGAATAGTCGCAGGGCAGTCAGGACAGAATGGCTCGGCCGCGATCTCAGGGTCGGCGGCGGGGCGGGAAGGAGGCCCGCGCGATGGCGGCGGAGACGTTGACCCGGGATCGGGTGCTGGACGCGGCAGAAGACACGCTGCGGCGGTTCGGCGCCGGCAAGACGACCGTGGTGGATGTCGCGCGGGCATTGGGCGTGAGCCACGGCACCGTGTACCGGCATTTCGCGTCGAAGGCCGACCTGCTGGACGCGGTGCTCGGGCGCTGGCTCTCCCGCATCAACCCGCCGCTGGCGGCGATCGCCGCGGAGGATGGGCCGGCTACGCAGCGACTGCGGCGGCTGCTGGACACCTTGATGACGTTCAAGCAGGAGAAGGCGCGCAGCGACCCGGACTTGTTCGCCGCGTACGGGCTGGTCTCCGCGAGCGCGCGGGCGGTGGTCGTCGCGCACGTCGGCGAGCTGAACGCGCTGGTCGCGCGGATCGTCGCGGACGGTATGGACCGCGGCGAGTTCGCGCCCGGCGATCCGGTGCGGGTGGCTAACGCGGTATGGGCCGCGACCAGTCGGTTCCACCACCCCGCGCACGCGGCCGAGTGGCTCGCCGAATCAGACCGGCCGACCTTCGAGGCAGTCTGGGCGCTGTTGCTCTCGGGCCTCTCCGTACGTTGATTTCCGCAGGCCAGCAGCACTTTCTTCGCCGTTAGGAACGTTTGTTCGAAGCCCCGGCGGGTAGGTATCAGAGGTCAGCGACGGAACCATCGGGGAGAGGTAATTCCGTGACCGACAAGGGCTTCGAGGACGGCGGACGGGCCGCGGCGAAGAAGGCGGGCTGGGTGCGGGTGCGGTTGACCGCGCCCCAGGAGACGAACGGTCCGCGCGGAGTATCACTGACCGAAGGCGAGCTGGTGCTGCGCGCCGACCGGGTGGCGGTGGACGAGGACAACCTGGTCTTCCTGTGCGCCGATGAGGTGGTCTTCCGGCTGGACCGCCGCTATTTCAGCGCGCTTACCTGGTTCGTGGACCGGCCTACTTTCGGCGAATGGCTGCGGTCCCGGCGCAAGCAGTACCCGAACTCGCACACGCGCTGGTCGACAGATGAGCGCTCGCAGTTGGCGGATGAGGTCGGCTCGGGCTTCGGCTGGCAACGGATATCCGATCTGCACGGCCGCACCATCCACGCGGTACAGCGCGAGGCGGTTCGTGACGGGCTGGTCGCGGCGGAGGCATTTCCGCGTCCCGGAGTCGGTTAACGGCGCAGGCTGCGGGTTAGGGCACCGGCGACGGGCCCACCTAGCCCTTACGTAAGCGCGCGATTGCGTTCAGTAGTCTGCTTGACCTGGAGTCCGCTCCAGGTCGCAGACTGCTGTGCATGAGCACGACGACCTATTCAGTCGGCGAGGTCTCGGCGCGCACCGGATTCAGCGTCGACACCTTGCGTTACTACGAGCGGCTCGGCCTTATCGAGCCGGTGGAGCGATCAGTCGGCGGCCGGCGGATGTACCGGGACGAGGACGTCGGCTGGCTGGACTTCGTTTCCTGTCTGCGCGACACCGGCATGCCGATCGAGCGGATGCGCGAATTCGCCGAGCTGTGCCGCGACGGCGAGCACACGGTGCCTGAGCGGGTGGATCTGCTCGCCGCGCACGGCCAGCGGGTTGAGGCGGAGATCGAGGTCCTGCGCACAAAGCTGGCGGCGATCCGCCACAAGATCGAGTACTACGAGGGCGTCCTCGCGCTGCGCGACGGCCAGGGCCCGGATCAGGGCAGCACAGGTCAAGACGGGCAGCAAGCCGGGGAATCGAGCGAGGAAGGACGACGGGCATGAGGTATCGGGAGTTCGGCGCGACAGGTCTGACGGTCAGTGAGATCGGGCTCGGCGCCTGGCAGCTGGGGAACGCGAAGGACTGGAACGGCCCGGACGAGCGCGAGTCGCTGGCCATCATCGGCGCGGCGCTGGACGGCGGGGTGACCTTCTTCGACACGGCACCGAACTACGCCGGCGGACGCAGCGGCGAGTTGCTCGGCCGCGGGCTGCGCGGTCATCGGGACGAGGTGGTGGTGTGCACCAAGTTCGGGCACACGCCGGAGGGTCCGGACTTCGCGCCGGAATCGCTGCGCGGCTCGGTCGAGCGCAGCTTGCGGCAGTTGCAGACTGATGTGATCGACATCCTGCTGATTCACAGCCCGCCACGGGAGATGTACGACGGCCGCCTGGTACCGCACTATGGGCTGCTTGAAGATCTCAAGCAGGAGGGGCTGATTCGCGCGTATGGCGCATCGCTGGACTGGCCAGATGAGATCGACACGGTTCTCGAGAGCACGAACAGCAAGGCGCTGGAGGTGTACCTGTCCGTCTTCCATCAGGAGCCGTGGGAAGCGATCGAGCGTGCCGGATCCGCTGGGGTCGGCAGCGTCGTGAAGGTGGCGCTCGAGTCGGGTTGGCTGGCCGGGAAGTATGACGCGACGTCGGTATTCTCCGATGTGCGGGCGCGATGGACGCCGCAGGATTTGCAGCGGCGCGCAGCGCTGACCGCGCGGTTCCTGGAGTTGGTGCCGGAAGGCTGGACGCCGGTGCGGACGGCGCTGGGGTTCGTGCTCGCGAACTCGGGTGTCTCGACAGTGATCCCCGGCACGAAGAGCATCGCGCAGCTGGAGACGAGCCTGCGGGCCGCGGACGGCGACCTGCCCGAAGACGTGCTCGCAGGGCTGCGCAAGCTGTTCGCGGAGGAGATCGCCGGCAATGCGGTGGGTTGGTAATCGGTCGGCGATCGGCCAGTAATTCGGACACGTCGGTTAGTCGTCGGTTGCTAGACGGCGGCCGACAACGCGGCCGACAGGCGGTGGCCAGGAAGATCAGTCAGGTTGGCTGACGAACACGGTCTCTGATAATCGCCTGGCGCCGGCCTGCCGGCCCGGCTGGCGCGCGGTTTGAACAGGGCCGGTCCGGATACATGCTTTGAAACAGTCGGGGCGGTTCGAGCGGGCGAGGCGAGTGGGGAATGTGGCGGTGCCCAGGTGAATAGCCGGCCTCTTCGCCCGCGCCGTGGCGGCGGCTCAGAATCGACCGACTCCCCCGGTCCGGCGAAAAGCACCGCGGCTTCAGCTTCCCCGGCGCGCTCCACCTCATCGAAAGGCACCGCGTCCGGCTCCAACGGCCGGGTCTCCGGTACCGCGGCGGCCAAGTCCCGCTCGACCGGCGCGCTCGCCGGGACGCGGAACATGGCCAGGCAGCGGGCGCTCGCGGAGAACAACGCGGACGCGCTGGTCAATCTGCGGCTGCGGCTGGCGGCGGCGTACTCGTGGCGCATCCTGGTGGTCGGAGCGGCGGTCTACGTCGCCTACCTGCTGCTGCTGCGGTTCGAAGTGGTCGGTATCGCGGTCTTCCTCTCCTTGGTGTTCACCGCGCTGCTGCGGCCCTCGGTCAACATCACCTCGCGCTGGCTGCCGCGCTCGCTGTCGGTGCTGGTGTCGATGGTCGGCAGCCTCGCGGTGATCGGCGGGATCTTCACGCTGGTCGGCACGACGGTCGCGGACGAGAGCAGCAGCCTGAGCCACGAGTTCAGCGGCGGCCTCGACCGGATCGAGCGCTGGCTGGAAGGGGCGCCGTTCCACGTCAACCCCTCCGCTCTGACCGGGCTCCAGGGCAAGATCACCTCGTTCATCTCCAGCCACCGCTCGACGCTGATCAACCAGGCGCTCAGCGGCGCCAGCCGCGCGGTGGAGATTCTCACCGTGCTGGCGCTGGCGGTCTTCTGCTCGATCTTCTTCACGAACTCCGGCGAGCAGATGTGGCGCTGGTTCACGGTGCAGCTGCCGGGCGAGTCGGGGAGCACCTGGGACCGGGCCGGGCGCGCGGCGTGGACCACCTTCTCCGGATACACGCGCGGTGTGATCATCGTCGCGGCGACCAACGCGGTGATGGTCGGGATCTCCCTGTATCTGCTGAAGGTGCCGCTCGCGCTGCCACTGACGCTGCTGGAGTTCTTCGCCTCGTTCGTCCCGCTGGTCGGCTCGCCGGTAGCGATGGCGGTGGCCACGGTGGTGGCGCTGGCCGGGCGCGGCGTGGTGACCGCGATCATCGTGCTGGTGCTGATCGTGGTGTTCGGCCAGATCGAGGGGCACGTGCTGCAACCGCTGGTGATGGGCTGGGCGGTGCGGCTGCATCCGGTGGTGGTCGCGGTCTCCGTGATCGCGGGCACGGTGGCCGCGGGCTTGGTCGGCGCGGTGGTGGCGGTGCCGCTGGTGTCGATCGCGTGGTCGATAGTGCGGGAGTTGCGTACCAGCCCGGAAGCGGATGCGGACGTCGATGTCACGGCGCCGGACGAACCCTGACACCCGAGCTCAGAAAAATCACGGTGGCGCGGCGGCGGCTCGGTCTTAGCATGGCGGCGTGATAGCAGCCGACCGAATCCTGCCGTTCCTGGTAACGGCGATCATCATCATCTTGGCTCCCGGCCCGCAGGTGCTGTTCGTGGTCGGCCGCGCGCTCGCGTACGGCAGGCGAGCGGCGGTCTCGACGGCGGCCGGTGGAACCTTCGGCGCGTACATGCAGGCGATTTTGGTCTCGCTCGGGCTCGGCACGCTGGTCGAGCGGTCGGCGGTCGTCTATATGGCGCTGAAGCTGGCCGGCGCGGCGTATTTGGTGGTCCTCGGCGTCAAAGCGTTCCGGCACCGGCACGCGCTCGGCGCGAGTTTGCAGGAGGGCGAGGAAACCGTCGAGGGCGCGGGCGCCCCGTCGGCTCGGCCGGTCACCGGTTTGCGCGCGGCTCGGCAAGGAGTGCTGGTCGGGCTGACGAACCCTAAGGCCGCGGTGTTCTTCGGCGCGATCCTGCCGCAGTTCGTGGACCGGGCGCGTGGCGATGTGCCGCTGCAGATGCTCCTGTTCGCGACGATGTTCTCGACCATGGCACTGGTCTGCGACAGCAGTTGGGGGCTTGCCGCCGGGACCGCGCGCGACTGGTTCGCCCGCTCGCCGCGCCGGCTCGCGATGGTCGGCGGCGCGGGCGGTCTGGCGATGGTGGGGCTCGGCGTCGGGATCGCCGTGACCGGCCGCAAGGACTGACCGCGTGACCGAGTCAGCTGCGCAGCTGCCGTGGCGCGTCATGCGTCAGGACGACAACGGCAACCAATACCTCGTCGGCCGTCACGCGACGCGCGATGAGGCTCAGCAGGCGATCGCACGGCTCGAAACCGGCGGCCACAAGCAGCTCTACTGGGTCGAGGGCGATCCGGAGCAGTCGGTGTCAGCCGGGCTTGGGGCGGGCCAGTAATCATCGAGGTCTGCGATGCGGCGGGGTGGGGGTGGCGGGTTCGCAGCCGGCGTCCTGGAAAAGCGCGGCGCGGGAGCGGGTTGAACGTGTCCGGCGACGCTGGTGAACGTGCCGCGCGCCGCGTTGTGCGGATGTCCGGACGCCTCCCACGGGGTCAATACCGGCGTGACGCAAGCGTCTGATTCGCCGAATACCTCGGCCCAATCGTCGCGCGGCCGCGAGGCGAAGGCCCGCGTCAAGAGCTGTCGCGTCTCGTCCCACGTCGCGCGATCGTGCTGTCGGGCCGGATCGATCCGGTCGGCCAACTCCAGGCCGGCCAGCAGCTGCGCGTAGAACTGCGGCTCGATCGCGCCGACCGCGACGAACCGGCCATCCGAGCACGCATAGGTCGTGTAGAAGGGCGCTGATCCATCGAGCAGGTTCTCTCCCCGCCGCTCGCGCCACAGGCCACGCGCCCGCAAGCCATGCACGATGCCGCTGAGCATCGCCGCGCCGTCCGTCATCGCCGTGTCCACGACTTGTCCACGGCCCGATCGCTCGCGCTCGACCAGCGCGGCGAGCACTCCGACCGCGAGCAGCATTCCTCCACCGCCGAAGTCCGCGACATAGTTGAGCGGCGGCGACGGCGGGCCGTCGAACGGCCCGAGCGGTTCGAGTGCCCCGGCGATCGCCAGGTAGTTGATGTCGTGTCCGGCGCGCGCCGCCAGCGGGCCGTCCTGTCCCCAACCGGTCATCCGCGCGTAAATCAGCCGGGGATTGCGCTCAAGGCAGTCCTCCGGGCCGAGGCCGAGGCGCTCCATCACGCCGGGGCGGAAGCCTTCCACCAGAACATCTGCGTGTGTGGCCAAGTCGAGCGCGGTCTGAATGTCGCCTGGGTCCTTGAGGTCGAGCGCCGCGACGCACCGGCCGCGATCGAGCGGGTCGCCGGGATGCGGCTCGGCGGTCAGTCCGCGATCGGCCGGGTTCGTGATCCGCAGGACGTCGGCACCGAAATCCGCGAGCAGTGTGCAGGCGAAGGGGGCCGGTGCGAGGGATGCGAACTCGAGGACGCGGATCCCGGCCAGCGGACCTGTCGGGCCAGAGGTCATGATGCGAGCTTAGAGGCGCACCTAAGGCAGCGATCGGTGCCGGTTACGTACGATGCGAACTGTGAGCGGTGGACACCCTGCGCCGGAGACCGGCGCCCAGGAGCCGATGGGGTTCACCCGATGGGCCGCCGCGCATCACGTTCGCGCAGCCTTGGTCGGAGCGCGGCGGCGGGGCGTGGACGTCGGGCCGCTGCTCCGGCACGCCGGGATCGAGCCCGAGGTGCTGGCCGACGAACGTGGCCGGGTGCCTGCCGCACAGTTCGTCGCGCTGACCAAGGCGTTGTGGGCCACGCTCGACGACGAACTGCTCGGGCTGTGCGCTGGGTCGCTGCGGGTCGGCACGTTCGCGATGATGGCGCATGCCGTTGTGCATTGCAGCCCTGATCTGCGCACCGCAGTGCGCCGCGCGGACCGGTTCTACCGGTTGTTCCCGGCCGGGCCGCGCTTCTCGCTGATCGAGAGCGACGCGGTCGCCCGCGTCGAGTTCGACTTGTCCGACTACGACGACCCGGACCGGTTTGCGGCGGAATCGCTGCTGATCGTGTGGCACCGTTCGGCCTCGTGGCTGATCCGCCGCCGGATCGGGTTGCGCGAGGTGGAACTCGGGTACCCCGCGCCGCCGCACGCGATCGAGTACGGCCTGCTGTACGGCACGACCTGCCGGTTCGACGCCCCGGTCACCGCGGTCAGCTTCGACCGTACGCTTCTGGACCAGCCGGTCGTGCAGGACGAGGCAGCGCTTCGGGCGTTCCTGCGCCGCGCGCCCTGGGACATTCTGGCCCGGATGGACTACGGACAGGAGGTCTCCGCTCAAGTCAGGAGGCTGCTGAACCAGGCGCTTGGCGAACCGGCCGTGCTGCCGGGCCCGGAGCAGGTCGCGGCGCGGCTGGCGATCAGTCCGCAGACGCTGCGCCGCAAGCTGGCCGCCGAGCAGACCAGCTTTCAGCGCGTGCGCGATCAGCTGCGTCGCGATGTGGCGGTCTCCGCACTCGTGCGCGGCGACGCCTCGATCGAGGAGCTGTCCGAACGGCTTGGCTTCTCCGAGCCGAGTGCGTTCCACCGCGCCTTCCGCCGCTGGACCGGGGCGACGCCAAGGACTTATCAGGGGTCATATCAGGGGTCATATTAAGACGGGCGACCCGATGCCGGCGCACCCGCGGTACCCCTCGAATCCTGACGCGCGGCCGCACTGGATCGCGCCGGGGGGCGGTTGGGAACCGCTCGATCCCGTCCGGCATCATCTTCTGCGTGACGACTGGCCAGCTTCAGCCCACCGGGCACCGTGCGACCGCCGCCCACACGCGCCACGCGCTCAGCAAGGTGCCGGAGGTGACCCTCTATTTCTGGATCACGAAGGTGCTGACCACCGGAATGGGCGAGGCAGCCTCGGATTTCCTCTCGCACGCGCTCGGCCCGGTCGTCGCGGTCGGCCTCTCCGGCCTGGTGCTCGCCGGGGTGCTCTGGCTCCAGTTCCGCGCGCCGCACTACCGGGCCTCGATCTACTGGACCGCGGTGGCGATGGTCAGCGTGTTCGGCACGATGGCAGCAGACGTGCTGCACGTCGGCCTCGGCATCCCTTACGGCGTGTCCACGGCGTTCTACTTCGTCGTCCTCATGGCCGTCTTCGCGCTCTGGAACGCGAGCGAGAAGACGCTGTCCATCCACAGCATCTACACGCCGCGACGTGAGGCGTTCTACTGGCTGACCGTCATGGCGACCTTCGCGCTGGGCACCGCGGCCGGCGACCTGACCGCCACGACGCTCGGCCTCGGCTACTTCTCCTCCGGCGTGATGTTCGCCGTGATCATCGCGGTCCCGGCGATCCTGCACCGCAGCCGCACCCTCGGCGCGGTGTCCGCGTTCTGGTTCGCCTACATCGTGACCAGGCCGCTCGGCGCCTCGTTCGCGGACTGGATGGCGGTATCGAAGGCACGTGGCGGGCTGAACATGGGCCTCGGACCGGTGACCGTGGCGTGGACGATCGCGATCCTCGGCTTCGTCGCCTACCTGGCGATCAGCCACCGGGACGTGCAGACGGCCGAATCCGTCGAGAGCGTCGATGCCTAAAGGACTGGCTGCGGTCAGGAACACTGAGCGGCTGGGTCATGCGTTTTTGTAGGCCACCACGCCTACCGTGGCAGGTATGACCGATGCACTGATCTTCGATGCGGTACGCACGCCGCGCGGCAAAGGCAAGCGCGGGTCGCTGCACAGTGTGAAGCCGGTGTCCCTCGCCTCGGGCCTGCTGCGAGCGCTGGCCGACCGAACCCGCCTGGACACCTCGGCTGTCGACGACGTCGTGTTCGGCGTCGTGTCCCCGGTCGGCGAGCAGGGCTCCGACATCGCGCGCATCGCGGTGCTGGCGGCCGGCTGGGACCAGAGCGTGGCGGGCGTACAGCTCAACCGGTTCTGCGCGTCCGGCCTCGAAGCGGTCAACATGGCCGCCGCGAAGGTCGCCTCCGGGTTCGAGGACGTGGTCGTCGCCGGCGGCGTCGAGTCCATGTCGCGGGTGCCGATCGGTTCGGACGGCGGCGCCTGGATGGCCGATCCGCAGACCGCTTTCGCGGTGAGCTTCGTGCCCCAGGGCGTCTCGGCCGACCTGATCGCGACGCTGGAGGGCTTCGGCCGCGCGGACGTGGACGGCTTCGCGGTGCGCAGCCAGGAGAAGGCCGCGAACGCGAAGGACAAGGGCTACTTCGAGCGCTCCATCGTCCCGGTCGTGGACCAGAACGGCCAGGTGCTGCTCGCGGCGGACGAGACGATCCGGCCGGAGACGACGCTGGCCGGTCTCGGGGCGCTCAAGCCCTCCTTCACCGTGCCCGGGGAGTTCGGCTTCGACTCGGTGGCGATCGACCGCTACCCGCAGGTCGAGCGGATCGACCATGTGCACCACGCGGGAAACTCCTCGCAGATCGTGGACGGCGCGGCGGCGGTGCTGATCGGCAGCCGCGAGGCGGGGCGGCGGCTCGGCCTCAAGCCGCGGGCCCGGATCGTGGCGACCGCGTCGGTCGGCACCGAGCCGACGATCATGCTCACCGGCCCTGCTCCGTCCGCGCGCAAGGCGCTGGACCGGGCCGGTCTCTCGGTGGACGACATCGATCTGTTCGAGGTGAACGAGGCGTTCGCCGCGGTGGTGATGAAGTTCTGCCGGGATCTCGGCGTGGACGAGGACCGGGTCAACGTGAACGGCGGCGCGATCGCGCTCGGGCATCCGCTCGGCGCGACCGGGGCGATCATCCTGGGCACTTTGCTTGACGAGCTGGAGCGCCGCGACCTGCGGCGGGGGCTGGCGACGCTGTGCGTCGGCGGCGGCATGGGCGTGGCGACGATCATCGAGCGGGTGTGACGTGACTGAGAACAACGCGGGCAACACTGAGCCTGGCAGTGCGCGGCAGGGCGGAGCGGGCATCCGCTACTCGCGCGACGACGAGGACATCGTCACCCTGACGATCGATCAGGATGGCCCGGTCAACGTGATGGGCGCCGGGTTCCGCGCGGACTTCGGCGCGGCCGTGCAACGGCTGGAGGCGGAGCGCGACTCTATTCGCGGTGTGATCGTCACCTCGGCGAAGAAGACCTTCTTCGCGGGGGCCGACCTGCGCGAGCTGGTGCAGATCACGAAGGCGGACGCCGCGGCGTTCGCGCGCGAGGTCGAGCTGGTGAAGTCGCTGCAGCGGCGACTGGAACGGCTCGGCCGCCCGGTCGTAGCGGCCGTCAACGGCAGCGCGCTCGGCGGCGGCCTCGAGATCGCGCTGGCCTGCCACCACCGCGTGGTGCTGGACCGCGACGACGTGCGGCTGGGCTTTCCGGAGGTCACGCTCGGGCTGATCCCGGGCGCCGGCGGCGTGGTGCGGACCGTGCGCCTGATGGGTGTTCAGGCGGCGCTTCCGCTGATCGCCGAGGGCAAGCAGCTGCGTCCTGCGGCGGCGCTGAAGGCGGGATGGGCCGACGAGCTCGCGTCAGACCTCGACGACCTGCTCGCCAAGGCCCGCGCCTGGGTGCGGGCCAACCCGGATGCCAAGCAGCCGTGGGACGCCAAGCCCGGAGCCGTCGGGGTCAAGGATCTCAAGCCGATGGATCCGAACTCTTACAGTCTGCTGGCCGCGGCGAGCGGGGCTTTGCGCAAGGAGACGCACGGCACGATGCCCGCGCCGGAGAAGGCGCTGGCCGTGATCGTCGAGGGCGCGCTGCTCGACTTCGACACCGCGCTCGAGGTCGAGGGCCGGTACTTCACCGAGCTGGCCACCGGGCAGATCGCCAAGAACCTGATCGGCACGTTCTTCTTCCAGCTGAACGAGATCAAGACCGGCGGCTCTCGGCCGTCCGGCCACGAGAAGCAGCGCACGGCGAAGGTGGCCGTCCTCGGCGCCGGAATGATGGGCGCGGGCATCGCGCAGGTCACCGCCGTCGCCGGCATCGAGGTCGTGCTCAAGGACGTCAGCGCCGAGGCCGCCGACAAGGGTAAGGCGACGGTCGCGAAGCAGCTCGACGCGCAGGTCGCCAGGGGCCGGCTGACCGAGGAGCAGCGCGACGCCGTGCTCTCGCGCATCACGACCACCACCGACTACGCCGACCTCGACGGCTGCGATCTGGTCATCGAGGCCGTATTCGAGAAGCGCTCGGTGAAGAACGAGGTCAACGCGGCTGCCGAGGCCGCGGCGCGCCCGGACGCGGTGATCGCGTCGAACACCTCCACGCTGCCGATCACCGGCTTGGCCGAGGCGGTGCCGGACCAGGGCCGCTTCATCGGACTGCATTTCTTCTCGCCGGTGCCGAAGATGAAGCTGGTCGAGATCATCCGCGGCGCGAAGACCTCGGACGCGACGCTGGCGCGCGCGTACGACTACGTGCTGCAGATCGGCAAGACCCCGATCGTGGTCAACGACTCACGCGGCTTCTACACCTCGCGCACGTTCGGCACGTATATCAGCGAAGGCGTCAGGCTGCTGGCGGAGGGCGTGCACCCCGCGCTGATCGAGAACGTGGCGAAGAAGGCCGGCCTGCCGGTCGGCCCGCTGGCCGTGCACGACGAGGTGAGCCTCAGCCTCTCGCTCAAGGTGCGCGACCAGACTCTCGCCGACCTGGCTGAGGCCGCACAGAGCGCTGAGGCGACGGCCAGGATCAAGGAGCTGGAGAACGACCCGGCGTTCCGGATCATCGAGGAGCTCGTTCGCGACCTCGATCGGCCGGGCAAGGCCGGTGGCGCAGGGTTCTACGACTATCCGGCGGACGGACCGAAGCGGCTGTGGCCCGGCCTGGCTGAGCGCTACGGCCGGCCGGACGGCGGCGGGGTGAGCGAGCAGGACCTGCGCGACCGGCTGTTGTTCATCCAGTCGCTGGAGACCATCCGCTGCCTGGAAGAGAACGTGCTCACCTCCATCCGGGACGCGAATCTGGGCTCGATCTTCGGTATCGGTTTCCCGGTGTGGACCGGCGGCACGGCCCAGTTCGTCAACGCGTACGGCGTCGAGGAGTTCACCGCGCGCGCCGACTACCTGGCCGACCTGTACGGCGAGCGGTTCCGTCCGCCGCGACTGCTGCGCGAGAAGGCCGCGCGCCACGAGGCGTTCTAACCGGCCGCGATCGATTTCGGGTGGACGGCGCAGCGCCTGGCTGATGGACTGCCGGCATGACGACGATCAACGACAAGGCAGAGCAGTTCCAGGCGCTGCACCGGCGCGGCGAGCCGGTGATCCTGGCGAACGCCTGGGACGTGGCCAGCGCGTGTGTGGTGCAGGACGCGGGCGCGAAGGCGGTCGCGACGACCAGCGCCGGGGTGGCGTGGAGCTTGGGTGCCCCGGACGGCGACCGGCTCGACCGCGCGAGCGCGCTGGCGCTGATCGCTCGAGTCGCGCAGGCGTTGCACGTACCAGTGACCGCCGATATCGAGGAGGGATTCGGCGCGACGCCCGCGGATGTCGCCGAGACGATCCGCGGCGTGCTGGCGGCGGGCGCCGTGGGCGTCAACATCGAGGACGCGCTTCACGGGCCGAGCGACGGCGGCTCGCTGCGTGCCGTCGAGCAGCAGGCGGAGCGGATCGCGGCGGCGCGAGCGGCGGCCGAGTCGGCTGGCGTGCGGCTGTTCATCAATGCCCGCCTCGACACGTACCTGCTGTCTGTGGGCGACGAGGATGCCCGACTGGACGCGACGCTGGCGCGCGCGGCGGCGTACGTGGCGGCGGGAGCGAGCGGCGTGTTCGTGCCCGGAGTCGTCGATCCGAAGACCGTCTCAGCCCTCGTGGACGGCATCGACGCCCCGCTCAACGTGCTGACCGGCCCCGGCGCTCCCCCGATCCCGGAACTCGCCGCGCTCGGCGTCGCGCGGATCAGCCTCGGCTCGTCGATCGCCTCGGCCGCCTACGGGCTCGTACGGCGGGCGGCCCGTGAAGCTTTCACGGCGGGGACGTACGAGACGATCAGCGAACCGCTGGGTTACGCGACGCTCAACGACCTCATCGCGCAGAGCGTGCGCGAGAGCTAAGAGCAGGTCAGCGCGGGCGTCGTGCACACGACGCGGGGCGTGGGCCGATCAGCGGAAAGCCGGACCGCGGACAGCCGGCCGGTTGGTGCGCTGCAGAGTGCGGCTGCAGCGCACCAACCGACCAGGCCCGGTCGGCGGGGACCGCGGTACGGTGCGGTCCGAAGGCCGTTGAGGCTCTCGATGTGCGGATCGTGGCCTCCACTCGGGCACAGTGGGTTCTGCTAGGCGAAATTCCATCAAGTTTTCGAACATTTCGGAATCTCGCTCGAATGTTATCGCTGAATCACGGTGTGCCACAAGAGGCGCGCGCGGGGCTCGCGTTGCGGGGCGGGCGGTTCCGCTCGGGTGCATTGGCGTTACCATGCCTGCCATGAGCCCAGCAGAGGTCACGTCCCAGCAGGGGGGACCATCCGGCGACGGTGCGGCGACCCTCGCGGAGATCGCCCGCGCGGCGGGAGTCTCGACTCCGACAGTTTCGAAAGTGCTCAACGGACGCGCCGACGTCGCGCCGTCCACGCGGGTGCGCGTGGAGGAGCTGCTTCGCCAACACGGTTACAGCCGCCGGCGCGGCAGCGGACAGCCCTCGGCGTTGCTGGACCTGGTCTTCCACGAGTTGGAGAGCCCGTGGGCGATGGAGGTCATCCGCGGGGTGGAGAACGTGGCCCGCGACACCGGCCTGCATGTGGTGCTCTCCGAATCAGCCGGACGCCTGAGTCCCGGCCAGACCTGGGTCGACGGGGTGCTGGCGCGGCGGCCGACCGGCGTGATCCTGGTGCTCAGCAATCTGGACCCCGGCCAGCGCGCCCAGCTGACCAGCCGCGACATCCCGTTCGTGGTGATGGACCCGGCGGGCGACCCCGGCGAGGACGTACCGTCGGTCGGCGCGACCAACTGGCACGGCGGGTTGGCGGCGACCCGGCACCTGATCGAACTCGGTCACCAGCGCATCGGCGTGATCGGCGGCCCCGGCCGGATGATGTGCAGCCGGGCCAGGATCGACGGCTATCGCGCCGCCATGGACACCGCCGGACTGCCGATCGACCCGCAGCTGATCCGGGAGGGCGACTTCCACCACGAGTCCGGCTACTCGCTCGGCCTCGAGCTGCTGCGGATGCGCGAGCGGCCGACCGCCATCTTCACCGGCAATGACCTGCAAGCGCTCGGCTTGTATGAGGCGGCGCGCGAGCTGGGCCTGGTCATCCCGCGCGACCTGAGCGTCGTCGGCTTCGACGATCTGCCGATCACCCGGTGGATAGGGCCGCCGCTGACCACGGTGCGCCAGCCGCTGACCGAGATGGCCGAGGCGGCGGCGCGCCTGGTGATCGACCTGAGCCGGGGCAAGCGGCCGAACGCGCTGCGGGCGGATCTGGCCACACGGCTTGTGGAGCGCAGCAGCACAGCGCCGCCTCCGGGGGCGTGAACAGGATTGCGTTCGAACACGTTGCAGAAACTTTCGAACGAAATTGCTGCGTCACTGAGCTCTTCGGCAGTGCGCTCAGTCAGCGGTGCGGATTCGGCTTGAGTACTCAGTCACCTAGAAACGCCGCGGCTCGCTTGCCCCAGGTGAGCACGTCCGAGTAGTCCGGCGAGATGTGCAGCCGGGAGTTCGGCAGCAGCTTGCGGAGCGTTTCAGCGGTCGAGACCGGATGCCCTGGGTCGCCTGCCCAGGTGAGGATCAGCGTCGGGTGCGTCAGGGTGCGCAGGATCTCAGGGTCCGGTAGGTCTGACGCCGCCGAGCCGCGCATGATGTGGGGATAAAGCCGCTCGCAGATCGAGGGTGGCGGCAGCGGTGTGGGGCTTTCGGCATGCACCGGAGGCGGCGGCACGTCCTTGGTCACCTCGAGGAAGAACTCCAGTCCCCGGCTCTCGACCACGTCGGCGATCGCTCGATTCGCCTCAGCCAGCTGGACTCTGGTGTCCCACGCGGTCGGCGGGATGAGGAGCACCAGGCTGCCGAAGCGCTCTGGCCGTTCGAGCGCCGCGTAGAGCAGGGTGCCGCAGCCCATGGACGCGCCCATCGCGTCCACCGGGTCCGGACCGGCCACCCGATCGAGCACGGCGAGCAAGTCGCCGGCCAGATGCGACCAGATGTAGTCGGTGAATACGGGACGCCCGGTGGATTCGCCGTGGCCGCGCGCGTCATAGCGGATCAGGCGACGGCCCGAGGCGACGATCGGCGACCAATCGTTCAGCGTGTACATCGGTTCGTTCACGCGGGAGGAACTCAGGCCGTGCGCGTAGACGACGGGACGGCCTTGGCCGGCCTCGTCGTAGGCGAGCGCTGTTTCGCCCAAATCCAGCGTTTGCTGTTTCGGCTCCGGTATGCGGTTCATGGTCCTCGCAATCATCTGGTGCGCGTTCCTGATTGTCGCTGCCTTGATTGTTTCCGCCTTGATTGTTTCCGCAGTGGTTGTTCCCCGCCGGGTGGACCGAGTCGCGCGCGGCGCGCAGACTGGACGGGTGCCTGAGCTTCCGGAAGTCACCGCGCTGGCCGCGTTCCTGACCGAGCGCGCGAGCGGGCTCGCGGTCCAGCGCGTCGACGTGGCCGCGTTCTCCGCGCTCAAGACCTTTGACCCGCCGATCTCCTCGCTGACCGGCACGACCGTGCGCGGAGCCGAGCGGCGCGGCAAGTTCCTGGCGGTCAAGCTCGACCAGATGTACCTCGCCTGCCATCTGTCCCGCGGGGGCTGGTTGCAGTGGCGCGACGAGATGCCTGCCGCACCCGCGAAACCCGGCCGAGGACCACTCGCGCTGCGGGTGCATCTCGACGGCGGCTGCGGCTGGGACCTGACCGAGGCCGGCACGCAGAAGCGGCTGGCGGTGTACGTGGTGCCGGACCTGATGGAGGTGCCGGGCATCGCGCGGCTGGGTCCTGACGCGCTCGATCCCGCACTCGACGTCGCCGCGCTGGCCGAGTTGCTGGCCGATCGGCGCAAGCAGATCAAGGGTCTGCTGACCGACCAGACCGCGATCGCGGGCATCGGCAACGCGTACAGCGACGAGATCCTGCACACGGCTAAGTTCTCTCCGTTCAAGCTGGCGTCGAGCTTCACGCAGGAGGAGGTCGAGACGCTGCACGCCGCGATCCGCAGCGTGCTGACAGACGCGGTCGAGCGCTCGGTCGGGCAGCGTGCCGCGACGCTCAAGGAGGAGAAGAAGACCGGGCTGCGGGTGCATCGGCGAACCGGCGAGGCCTGTCCCGTGTGCGGGGACACGATCCGCGAGGTCAGTTTCTCGGATTCCGCGTTGCAGTACTGCCCGACCTGCCAGACGGGAGGGGTCCCGCTGGCCGACCGGCGGATGTCGAAGTTCGGCGTTCGGACCTGATCCGTCGAGGCGCTAGTCC
>NZ_DATNGK010000264.1:0-2116 GCF_035605935.1 Actinocrinis sp.
AGCGTCAGATAGCGCAGCCTTGAGTGTCCACCGCGCTCGTCGCGCTCGCGCCCTGGTTCGCATCAGGCTTGACCTGATTCGCAGTCAGGGCGTAGCCAGTTGACGCATCCTCCAACGACTTGGCGAACACCACGCCGTACACCTCACCGTTCGAGGTGAGCAGCGGCCCGCCGGAGTTGCCTTGGAGCACTTGCGCGAAGAGCGAGAAGATGTCGCGCGTCGCCGAGCCCCGCTGATAGATGTCCTGCCCCTGCGCCTGGATCTCCTGCCGGATGCGAGCGGCGACCGGCGTGAACGGGCCGTCCTCTGGGAAGCCGGCCACGACGGCGGTGTCCCCGCTGGTGCCGGAGCTGTCGAAGGCGAGCGGGGCCGACCGGAGGCCTGGGACGTAGAGCACTGCGATGTCGCTCGTCGGGTCGAACAGCACTACTGTCGCGCGGTAAAGGTGCCCTTCTCCGCCCACTTGCACTGTCGGATGCGTTACACCGCCTACGACGTGAGCGTTCGTCATCACGTGCTGGGCCGAGTACACGAACCCGGATCCTTCGATCTGCTTTCCACAGCTCGGCGCGTTACCGACGATCTTGACGATCGAGTTCTGCGCCTTCACGACGCCCGCCTGGTTAAGCACAGCCGGATCAGGCGGCGGAACGTTGGCGATCTGCTCGTGCGTGAACGGTGCGAACACCTGTGGGAATCCGCTCTTGTCGAGCACACTCGCGAACGAGCTGAACCAACTGGACGCGTTCGCCGGCAACACCGTCCGCATTCCGTTGAGCAGCGCCGAGTTGCGGACCTGCTGAGCGACCACCGGCATCGTCGAGTTGACCAACGCCAGACCGAGGAACCAGGCGACCAGCAGCACCGAGATCACGGACACCGCCGCGCCCGCGCTTTGATCCACGGCCTGCACCGGCCGCCAGGTGATCTCGCGCCGCACCCGCCCGCCGATCGAAGTGGCGAACACCTGCCCCAGCACCGCGAGCACGAGCACCGCGCACAGCGAGACGGTCGAGACGACCAGCGAGGTGTTCGCCGTGAAGCGCTGTATCACCATGGGTACCAGCCACAGGCCGAGCAGCAGTCCGCCGACGAAGCCGACGAACGAAAGCACGCCGACCACAAAGCCCTGCCGGTAACCAGACACCGCGAACGCGATGGCGACGATGATCAGAATCAGATCGAGCAGGTCCACGGGCTCACCCTCACTCGCCACCGGTGCCGGCTAAGCCGCCCGCGCTGTCCATATTGTTCGCGCCCGCATCGTGGTCCGCTGAACCGTCCGCACCCGAGCCGTTCGCTGCCGAGCCGGGAAGGGCGGCCACGCTTTCCAGGCCGTCCGCGCCCGTGGCGAACGGCCGCTGGTCAGCGGGGCGGATCGAGCTCGACCGAACCGCCAATGCCGAGACCTCTTCAGGTAAGTCCTCAAGCCGGCTGTGGTCCCAGGGCTGCTCCCAGCCGCCGAGCCTGAGCACGGCGTCAAGCAATCCGGCGGTGAATCCCCAGACGAGCATGCCGTCGGCGTGGAAGGCCGGGCCGACGTAACCGGCCGGATGACGCACGCGCAACCGGTTCGCAGGGTCGGCAAGCTCGGCCACAGGCACTCGGTGCACTGCGGCCACCTCCAGAGGACTGACGACGCGTGGCGGCGACGGAGTGTGCCACCACCCCAGAACGGACGCGACCATGAAATCACTCGGTTGCAGGTAGATCTCGGGCAAGCGGCCGAATACGGCCACTGACTCGGGATCGACGCCGGTCTCCTCCTGCGCCTCACGCAGCGCCGCGTGCACCGGCCCTTGATCCTCGGGGTCGATCCGTCCGCCGGGGAAGGCCGGCTGACCGGCGTGTGAACGCATTGTCGTGGCTCGTTCCGTGATCAAAACGTCCGGTACCGAAGCGCCCGGCGTGTTGCTCTCACCGAAGAGGATCAGCACGGCTGAACG
Source organism: Actinocrinis sp. (assembly GCF_035605935.1). Lineage (GTDB taxonomy): Bacteria > Actinomycetota > Actinomycetes > Streptomycetales > Catenulisporaceae > Actinocrinis. The sequence goes on from NZ_DATNGK010000264.1 coordinate 1,947, forward strand.
TCGCGGCTCGCCGGGCAGGGTGCGCGGCTTGGGCCGGAAGCCGAGCCAGTTCGTGCCCAGGTCACGTAGTGCTCCGGCGAGCGGGCGCAGCCAGCTCGGCAGTTCTTCAGGCGCGGCCATGATCTCGCCCGCGTCGTTCACGAAGCCACCTTCCGGGCGGCGGCGATCAG